>CAJUDT010000154.1 GCA_910585415.1 uncultured Flavonifractor sp. | reverse complement strand
CTGAGGAAAATTTCAAAACTTGTTACACAAGTTCCGAAATTTTGTGATACCGACGGGAAAGAAAACCCTGACGGTTTTCTTTCACACTATCTTTCCCTCCGAAACCTTTGGCCGAAACGGTTTTTCGACAGTCTGGGACCCCGTGGAAAGGCGCTGCTTTTCCGCAGGGTCCGCTTTTTTATGGGTCCAAGAAAAAAGATTAAAAAACCAGGGAACTTTTTTGCGGGCCTGCCGTCAAAGCATATCGTCCCACAAAACAAACAACAATGAAAAAGGAGTTCAACCATGAATCGACGTTTTCCTGCTCTGGCCCTGGCCGGAGTCATGACCCTGAGTATGCTGTCCGCCTGCGGCTCCCCCGCAGCTCCCTCGGAGCCCACGCCCACGCCGCCCACAGTGGAGAGCCCTGTAGTGACGCCCACCCCCCTGCCCGAGCCCACCGCCACCCTGGAGCCCACGGGCACCCCCGCTCCGGAGAACACCCCCGCCGGAGACATCAACGTTCCCGGCCAGAATCCGCCGGAGTCCAGCGCGCCCACCGCCAAGCCCACCAAGACGCCCGCGCCCACCAAAACACCTGCGCCCACCAAGGCGCCCACCGCCACCCCCACTCCGGAGCCCGCCCCCACGCCCGTGGACCAGGGCGACGCGGTTCAGGCCGTCTGGGACCGCATTGCCAGCGAGATTGAGCTGCCCTCCTTCGGGGACATGGACAGCGAGATTCTCTCCGCCCTGTACGGCATTGACAGCGCCAATCTGGTCAGCTACATTGGAAAGATTCCCCTGATGAACGTCCAGGCCACCGAGGTCTTTATCGCCCAGGTGAAGGAGGGCTCCATGGACGCGGTGAAATCCGGCATTGAAAAGCGTCAGGCCGATTTGGTGGAGCAGTGGTCCACCTACCTGCCCGAGCAGCTGGAGCTGGTGCAGAACTACAAGCTGGTCACCAACGGCAATTATGTCCTCTTTGCCATCAGCTATGAGGCCGCTCAGATGGAGACGATTTTCAACGACTGTACAAACTGAGCAAAAGCGGGTATAATGGACCCGATACGCTCCCGCCCGGCGGGCTCCCCTGCCGGGCGGGTTTTTCAACTCATCCGATGACAGAAGGTGGCGCGTTTGGTATTCTCCAGCCTTTATTTTCTCTTTCTCTATCTCCCGATTGTATTATTTGCCTACTATGTGACCCCCTTACGGCTGCGCAACGGGGTATTGCTGGTGCTCAACCTGATTTTCTACGCCTGGGGAGAGCCGGTGTATATCCTCATCATGTTCGCCTCCATCGCCATTGACTACACCCATGGGATGCTGGTGGAGCGCTGCAAGCAGAGGGGCAATGAGCGGGGGGCCAGACTGGCGGTGGCTTCCTCGGTGGTGTTCAACCTGGCCCTGCTGTTCTTCTTCAAATACTGGGATTTTATCGCCGGGAGTCTGGCGGCGGTGGGGCTGCCCCTCATGCCCAAGCTGGGCCTGCGCCTGCCCATCGGCATTTCCTTCTACACCTTCCAGACCATGAGCTACACCATCGACGTGTACCGGGGGGAC
>CAJUDT010000153.1 GCA_910585415.1 uncultured Flavonifractor sp. | reverse complement strand
TTTGCCAGGGGGATATCCGCCCGAGGGGCCAATGGCCGAAGTATTGAGGGCGGAGACTTAAACGGCGGGTAGCGGCCAAAGGATTTGCAAGCCCCGTACCTATTCCGCCGCCCCCCGACCCCGGGTCCGGGCCCGCAGGCCCGGCGATCTTTGGTTACTTTCCATCGCTGGAAAGTAACCCGCCGGAGGCGGGACCAGAAAACAAAAACTACCAGAGTAACGAGGAAGAAGCAAACGGGAACTCTCAAAGCACCCCCGAAAGCCGCTGCACCCCCCATCACGCAAAAAAGCGCAGGACACCAAGTCCCGCGCTTTTTCACGCAATCATCAAAGTTCCCTTCGGCCTTCCAAGGCCCGCATCAAGGTAGCATCATCGGCATACTCCAAATGCCCCCCCACGGGAATCCCATAGGCCAAACGAGTGGTCCGAACTTGAAAGGGCTTGAGCAGGCGGGAAAGATACATGGCGGTAGCCTCCCCCTCTGTGTCGGGATTGGTTGCCATAATGACCTCTGCGATACCGCCCGCGGCCACCCGCGCCACCAATTCCTTAATGTGCAAATCATCCGGCCCCACATGGTTCATGGGCGAAATCACCCCATGCAGCACATGGTATAGCCCAGGGTATTCGTGCGTCCGTTCAATCGCCGCCACATCCTTGGGGTCGGCCACGACGCAAATCACGCTATGGTCCCGCTTGGGACTCTCACAGATGGGGCACAGGCCATCCCCCTCGGAAAAATTCTGACAGGCGGGACAGCAATGGATCGACGCTTTCGCGGCCACCAAAGCATCGGCAAAGGCGGCGGCGTCCTCGTCCGGGAGGGACAGAATAAAAAAGGCCAGCCGCTGGGCGGACTTTCGGCCAATGCCGGGCAGGCGGGCAAACTGCTCCACCAGCCGGTCCAGGGCGGGAGAGAAATATTCCATGGACGGACCTCCAAACAAGAATCGGGAACGCTCTGAATCAATTCCCCCGCAGGGCGGCAATGGCCTGGGCGGGGTCAGGGGCCCCATAGACGGCGGAGCCCGCCACCAACGTATCTGCCCCAGCGGCCAATACCTGTGCGGCGGTCTTGGGGCTGACGCCCCCATCCACCTCCAGGCGGCAGGCGGGGTTATAGCGGTCAATCAGCTCCCGCACCTGGCGGACAACGGTCAGCTGCTCATCCATGAACGCCTGCCCGCCAAAGCCGGGCTCCACCGTCATGACCAGCACCAAGTCCAGCTGCTCCAGATAGGGAAGGATGGCTTCTGCCTTGGTAATGGGCCGCAGGGCGACAGCTTTTTGGACCTTGTGTTCCTCCATGAGGGCCAGAGCGCGGGCGATGCCCGAGGGGTGGTCGGCCTCCAAATGTACACTGAGCAGATTCGCCCCGGCCTGGGCGAAGGCGGCAATGTAGCGTTCCGGCTTTTCAATCATCAGGTGGACATCCAGAAACATGTCTGTACAGCGGCGAATGGACTGAACCACGGGGACGCCTATGGTAATATTGGGGACAAACGCGCCGTCCATCACGTCCACATGGAGCCAGTCGGCGGAAGCAACCCGCTGAATGTCCCGTTCCAGGTTGACGAAGTCGGCGGAGAGAATTGAGGGGGCAATTTTAATCATAAATATCACCGTCCTATCCGGCGCGGGGTGCGCCGGGGGATTTTGGAAGAACTGCGTCGTTAGGCGGCAGGGCACCGATGGCCTGTCTGCCACATAGGATGCACTGAGCGGTTGACGCCCCGGGGCGGCTGCTGGCACTCCCCAAGGCGCAAGTGCGCCGGCGCCCACGGCAGGCCCGGCCCGGCGGCATGGGCCCCGGGAAAACGCACCGCATTAGATAGCCGCCCGCCGGGGGCCGCCCGGCGGGCGGCATTGGTATGTCTTGCGGCGGCTTTGATGTTTCTGTTTGCTTCTTCCTCGGTACTCTGGTGGTTTTCGTTTTCTGGTCCTGCCTCCGGCGGGTTAC
>CAJUDT010000152.1 GCA_910585415.1 uncultured Flavonifractor sp. | reverse complement strand
AGGGTGGACTTGCCCGCGTTGGTATAGCCCACAATGGCCACCACCGGGACCTCGTTTTTCTCCCGGCGCTGGCGCTGGGTGGCCCGGACCCGGCGGACCTGCTCCAGTTCCTCCTGGAGCTTTGCGATTTTGCGGCGGATGTGCCGCCGGTCAGTCTCCAGCTGGGTTTCGCCGGGGCCGCGGGTGCCAATGGGGGACTTGCCGCCGGAGGCGGTCTGCCGCACCAGATGGCCCCACATGCCCGTCAGCCGGGGGAGAAGATACTGATACTGGGCCAGCTCCACTTGAAGCCGCCCTTCCCGGGTCCGGGCCCGCTGGGCGAAGATGTCCAGAATCAGCGCGGAGCGGTCCAGCACCTGGACCCCCAGCTCCTCGGTCAGTACCCGCTGCTGGGAGGGGGAGAGGGCGTTGTCCACAATGACCATGCCCGCCCCGCCCTTCTGGACCAGCTCTTTGATTTCTGCGGTCTTGCCCTCGCCCAGGAAGGTCCTGGGGTCGGGGGTGTCCCGGTTCTGGAGGGCCATGCCCACACAGCGCCCCCCCGCCGTCTCCAGAAGGGCTTCCAGCTCGTCCATGGATTCGCCGGTGGCGCATTCCTCCCGGGGGAGGCTGTGGGCGGACAGGCCCGCCAGCACCGCTAAATTGAAATTCTCTTGCGTATGGGTTTCCTGCATTCGTTCACTGCTCCTTGCTTTTTTCGATTGCCCCGCCCAGTTCCTCCAAATGCTCCTGACTCCATTGGAGCATTGCGTGGAGCAGCGGGGCAAAGCTCTCCCCCAAAGGGGTCAGGGTGTACTCCACCCGAAGAGGTACCTGCTCGTAGACCTTCCGGCGAAGAAAGCCGTCCTGCTCCAGTTCCCGCAGCTGCCGGGTGAGGGTGGAATGCGTGACCCCCTCCAGCCGCCGGAGCAGCTCCCCGAACCGCTGGACGCCGTAGGCGGCTACGTACCATAAAATTAAAATCTTCCACTTGCCGCCCAGAACGGACTGGAGCCGCCCCATGGGCACGCACCGGGCCAAAGTTTCCGGGGCGGTAAATTTGTTGTTGGCCATAGGACCCCTCCCATCGTCGCCGGGTTGGTATCAAAAAAGGGACCTGCTCCCAAAAAAGACCGTACTTGCGCGCCGCGCCGGGCTGGCGTATGCTGTAGCTGTCCGGTGAAGGGCCCTCGCCGGTTCAATCTGCACAAAAGGAGCGTCAAGTCTATGCACTTTACCGGTACCATCTGGAGGCCACCCTATGAGGCCGCCTCCCTGCTCATCGAGGCCACCGCCGGCTGTACCCATCACCGCTGTAAATTCTGCACCTTGTACGACGATTTGCCCTTCCCCTTCCGCATGTCCCCCCTGGAGGACATTGAATCCGACCTGCTGGAGGTCCAGACGATGGTCCATTCTCCGCTGGACCGCCTCTCCGCCGCCCTGCGGGGCCAGCCCCAGGAACACCGCTTTGCCAGAGCGTTCCTCACAGGCGCCAACCCCTTCGTGCTGAACGCCCCCCGGCTGGAGGAAATCGCCCGGCTGATTGGGCGCTATTTCCCGTCGTGCCGTTCCATCGGCTGCTTTGCCCGCGTTACGGACATCGGCCTCAAAACCGACGGGGAGCTGGAGTCCCTGCGAAAGGCGGGATATGACGGCCTCACCATCGGGGTGGAAACCGGCGACCCGGAGGCCCTGACCTTCATGGATAAGGGCTATACCCCGGAGGAAGTCCTGAAGCAGTGCCAACGGCTGGACCAGGCGGGCATTGGCTACCGTTTTTTCTACCTGACCGGCATTTCCGGCGCGGGCCGCGGAGCGCAAGGCGCAAGGAAGAGCGCAGAACTCTTCAACCAGCTGCATCCCCAGCTCATTGGCTCATCCATGCTGACCATCTACCCGGAATCCCGTTTGTATCAGGAAATCCAGGCAGGCCGCTGGACGGAGCCCAGTGAGCTGGAGAAGCTCAATGAATTGAAAACACTGATTGCCCACCTGGAAATCCCCGTCGTTTTCGCGGCCCTGGGAGCGTCCAATCTCTTCCAGTTCCAAGGCCACCTCCCAGAGGACCGAGAGGCGCTTTTCGCGCAAATAGAGGACGTATGCCACCACATGAGCGAACCGGAATTACGTGAATACCGCACAACACTCCGCCATTTGTAAGAGCCCCGCCATTCGGCGCCGACTCAACCCCAAGAGTAAAACACAACCCACAGCACCCCCGTAGGGCGGCCTTTCTACAAGCAAAAGGCAGCGCAGCTACTATCAGGTTTTGCCAGCCGTATCCTTGCCCGAGGGGCCGCACTGTGCGGCC
>CAJUDT010000151.1 GCA_910585415.1 uncultured Flavonifractor sp. | reverse complement strand
CTTGAGAAAGAGGGCGGTATCTGCTATACTCGTGGTGTAGTAGTGCGCTCTCTTTCTTTGCGAGAAAGGAGCCGAAGCATGGGAAAGAACTTGAAAGGTAAAGAATGTGGCAAAGGAATTTGCCAGAGAAAGGATGGGTTATACTTAGCACGATTTGTTGACACAGCAGGGAAAAGGCATGATAAATGTTTCCGAAATCTTCCAGAAGCGAGAAACTGGCTGGAGGAAGCACGGGTCCTCGACAGGCAGGGGGGACAGAGTGCTGAGTTGCATGAAGAAAACTTCGCGTCACCTGATATGACAGTAGACGCATGGTTTGAGTTTTGGATTGAGAACATTGTAGGCGATTTGGCCCCTAATACTCGCCGAAACTACCGTGAAAGGTATGTAAACAATGTTCAGTCGGTAATTGGCAAGATGCTCCTGCGGGATGTGCGACCCATGCACTGCAAGAAAATTCTGATTGGAATGGATGCCGATTATGCAGGATCAACTATCCGGCAAACCTATATCGCTATGGGTACTATGTTTCGTTCTGCTGTGATGAATGGCATGATCCCTAAACATCCTATGGATGGGGTTAGATATACCAAGCCAGTGCGCGTTCCCAGCGACATCAAGTATCTCACGGTTGAAGAACAGGAAAGGTTTTTGGAAGCGGCAAAGGGGTCACACAATTATTACCAGTATGCACTTATTTTGGAGACCGGGCTGCGCACTGGTGAACTGATTGGTTTGACTTGGGACTGCATCGACTGGGAAAAGAGGACACTCACAGTAAACAAAACTTTGGAATTCCGGCACAAGCAGACAGAATGGAGAGCAGGGCCGCCCAAAACCGTTACCAGTTACCGCACAATTCCACTCACGAAGAGAGCATATGACATCCTCTTTGCGGTTCACGCATCCAAGGAATTCCGGAAACAATCTTCTCTTCTGAATCAGACGCTGGTTTATGTTGACCGGCGCACTGGACAAAATAGTACATTGGTCATGACAGATTTGGTCTTTATCAATTTTCGGACAGGGGAACCCAGCAAAAATAGCAGCTATGACACCCATCTTTACAAAATTTGCGATGAGAACGGAATCAAACGCTTCTGTATGCACGCGCTGAGACATACCTACGCCACCCGTGCAATCGAGAGCGGAATGCAACCGAAGGTACTTCAGAAGCTATTGGGTCACGCCAGTATCCAGACCACCATGGATAAATATGTGCATGTGACAGATGACTCACTGACCGCCGGAGTACGGCAATTTGAGGCCAGCAGAATGTAACTGCACATAAGTTAATGACAAAATGGTGAAGAAATGGTATAGTAGTGGTGGAGAGCTAAAGGAGCAAAACCTGGAAACCATTGATAAATCAAGACTTTTTAAGGAGACGTAAAGCAATATGAAATTAGGCATAGTGGGTCTGCCCAACGTGGGCAAATCGACCCTATTCAACGCCATCACCAACGCCGGCGCGGAGAGCGCCAATTATCCCTTCTGCACCATCGACCCCAACGTGGGGGTGGTAGCCGTGCCCGACGCCCGGTTGGACGCCCTCAGTGCGATGTACCACCCCAAAAAGACCACCCCGGCGGTGGTGGAGTTTGTGGACATCGCAGGTCTGGTCAAGGGGGCCTCCAAGGGCGAGGGCCTGGGCAACAAATTTTTGGCCAACATCCGGGAGTGCGCCGCCATCATACACGTCGTCCGCTGCTTTGACGACGAAAACGTCATCCACGTGGAGGGCTCCACCGACCCCCTGCGGGACATCGGCATCATCGATATCGAGCTGATTATGGCCGATGTGGAGATGGTGGAGCGCCGCATTGACAAGGCCCAGAAGGCCGCCAAAAGCGACAAAAAGTTCCTCCACGAGGCGGAGGTCTTTTCCGCCCTGAAGGACTGGCTCAACGACGGCAATTCCGCCCGCTCCTTCGACTGCGAGGATGAAGACGCCGCCCTCATCGCCACCTCGGAGCTTCTGAGTCTCAAGCCGGTCATTTACGCCGCCAACCTGGACGAGGACGGCTTTGCCGCTTATGCGGATAACCAATATTATCAGCTGGTGTCCGACCTGGCCCAAAAAGAGGGGGCCCAGGTGATTCCCGTCTGTGCCAAGCTGGAGGCGGAAATCGCCCAGCTGGAGCCGGAGGAAAAGGCCCTGTTCCTGGAAGAGCTGGGCATTACCGAGTCCGGTTTGGACCGGCTCATCAAGGCCAGCTATGCCCTCTTGGGGCTCATTTCCTTCCTGACCAGCGGCGAGGACGAGTGCCGGGCCTGGACCATCACCCAGGGCACCCGCGCGCCTCAGGCCGCCGGGAAGATTCACACCGATTTTGAACGGGGCTTCATCCGGGCGGAGGTCGTCTCCTTTGCCGATTTGACCGCCTGCGGCACCATGTCCGCCGCCCGCGAGAAGGGTCTTGTCCGCTCCGAGGGCAAGGAGTACGTTATGAAGGATGGAGATATCGTACTCTTCCGGTTTAATGTATAACCTCTCTCATTTTCCTGTAAAACAGCCGCCCCCGGCATTTGCCGGAGGCGGCTGACAGCTTGTCGAAAAAGTCCTGCGGACTTTCCCGCCAAGCTGGGGAAAA
>CAJUDT010000150.1 GCA_910585415.1 uncultured Flavonifractor sp. | reverse complement strand
CAGGCCCGGCGAACTTTGCCTACTTTCCTTCGCTGGAAAGTAGGCCGCCGGAGGCAGGACCAGCGAACAACAAAGCAGAAACTAACATAGAAGCCGCACCAGAGAAAGAAAAAGCTCACTCCCTACGGATGTCCGCCCCCATCAGAGTCAAATCCCCCACCAAGTCCTGATACCCCCGGTCAATGTGGTGTAACCCGGTAATCCGGCTCTCCCCCTCCGCCCCCAGGGCGGCGACAACCAGCGCCGCGCCGCCCCGCAGGTCGGTGGCCTGCACCTGCGCCCCGTGGAGGGCGGGCACGCCATAGACCACCGCTACCCGGCCCTCCACATGGATATCCGCCCCCATGCGGGCCAGCTCATCCACATGCCGGTAACGGCTTTCAAACATATTCTCCACAAATACAGTACACCCGCCGCTCTTGGCCAGCGCCGCCATCAACGGCGCCTGTGCATCCGTCGGGAACCCCGGATATGGGGCCGTACGCACCGGACGCACCCCCCGCAGCGGCGCACTGCGCAGATAAACCCGGTCCGGGCCGCTCTTCACCACGCACCCCGCCTCACTCAGCACCGAGGTCACGGTGGACAAGTGCCGGTAATCCACTCCTGTAACCTCCACCTGCCCCCCCGCTGAGGCAGCAGCAGCCAAATATGTAGCGGCTACAATCCGGTCCCCCATCACCCGATGCTCCCCGCCGTGAAGCCTTTTACCTCCTCGGACCACAATCACTGAGCTCCCCGCGCCCCGTACGTCCGCGCCCAGCTGGCGCAGGAAGGTCTGCAAATCCACTATCTCCGGCTCCCGTGCGGCATTGGTGATGGTCGTCGTCCCCTTGGCCGCTACAGCGGCCAGCATGATGTTTTCTGTCGCTCCGACACTGGGAATTGACAGTACAACATCCGCTCCATGCAGCGGCCCCGTACAGTGGAGCCCGCCGCCCCGCTCTTCAATGGAGCCCCCCATAGCCCGAATGGCCGCAAGGTGCAGGTCAATGGGCCGGGGGCCCAGCTCACAGCCGCCGGGAGTACACAGCTTTGCCTCCCCCATGCGGCCCAGCACCGCCCCCAGGAAAATCACCGAGGACCGCATTTCCCGCATCAGCGCGTCGGGCACGTCGCAGCCCGTGGGCCCGCTGGCGTCCACCACCACCGTGTCCCCCTGCCGCTCCGCCCGGCAGCCCAGGTGCCGGAGGATGTCCAGGGACGCGGTAACGTCGGACAAATCCGGGCAGCTGTGTACCACGCATTCCTCCGGCGCCAGCAGGCAGGCCGCCAGGATGGGCAGCACACTGTTCTTCGCCCCGTGTACCTCAACGGAACCCTCCAAGGGGCGTCCGCCCCCCACAATATAAGCACTCATAGATTCATCCTCCGCTTTGATAGGTTTCAAGCTATCGTATGCGGAGGATGGAAAAAAGGTTAAGAACGCCCCTTCATCAAGTCTTGCAGGACCCCATAAATCTGTTCTGCGGCGTCGGGCACCGCCATTTCCCGGAGGGCGCGGCTCATGTCCTCCCGGCGCTTTTCGTCTTTCATAAGGCTGTCAATGAGCTCATAGAGCTTCTCGCCGGAGCTCTCCCCCTCCGGGAGTAAAATCGCCCCTCCGGCGTTGGCCAGAACGCGGGCATTTTTGGTCTGATGGTCCGCCACCACGTTGGGAGAGGGCACCAGCACAGACGGACGGGCAATGGCCGCGACCTCCGCGATGGTGGAGGCCCCCGCCCGGCACAGGACCAAGTCCGCCGCCGCCATTACCAAAGGCATATCATAGATATATTCCCGCACGTCGATTTCCGGCCGGGCGTTTACGTCCACACCTTTGGCACTCAGGCCATCCAATACGCTCTGATAGTCCCGGCCCGCACCATGGATGTGGTGGAAGGGGGCATTGTGGGCGTATTCCAGGGCAATGCACTCCACCATTTCGGCGTTCATGACCTCCGCCCCCAGGGAGCCCCAGACCGACAGGACCAGAGGCTTTCCGTCGTCAAAGCCCAGCTTGGCGCGGGCCTCTTTTCGGTTGTACTGGAAGAAGGCTCCGCGCACCGGTGTACCAGTGACAATGACTTTGGAGGGGTCCTCGTAGTGGGCACGGCTTTCCTCAAATCCCACCATGACCTTATCGACTACCTTTGACAGAGCCTTTGTTGTCAGACCGGGCACAGCATTGGACTCGTGGACGGCGGTGGGGATGCCGCGGGCGGCGGCGGCATTGACCACCGGGTAGGAGGCATAGCCTCCCGTGCCCACCACCAGGTCCGGCTGAAAGCGGTCCAGGATTGCGTTGGCCTGTTTTTTGGATTTGCCCATATTCAAGAGGGTTTTGAAATTGTGCCCAATGGCGGCGGGGGTCAGAGAGCGGCGAAAATTGGTAATCGTCACCGTCTCGATTTCAAAGCCCTCCTTGGGCACCAGACGGGTTTCCATGCCCCCGTCGGCCCCCACAAAGAGGACCTTGCACCCCGGCTCCCGCTCCTGGAACAGGCGGGCCAGCGCCGCCGCCGGGTTGATGTGGCCGGCGGTCCCGCCGCAGGTAAAGAGGATGTTCATGCTTCCACACTCCAAACAATTTCAGTAATTGGGGGTTCTGCTGTCCTTTGCGTCTTCTATGTTTGTCTCTGCTCTCTGTTGGCTGGTCCGGACTCTCCGATGGGGGTCAGTGCTTCTTCCATGCTACTCTCTGTTGTTCGTTTTCTGGTCCTGCCTCCGGCGGGTTACTTTCCAGCGATGGAAAGTAACCAAAGATCGCCGGGCCTG
>CAJUDT010000149.1 GCA_910585415.1 uncultured Flavonifractor sp. | reverse complement strand
GGGGGGCGGCGGTGGGGATACGGGGCCTGCAAGCCCTTTGGCTGTTACCCGCCGTTTTGGCCTCCGCCCTCAACACTTCGGCCGCACAGTGCGGCCCCTCGGGCGGATATCCCCCTTGCAAGACTTGGTAGTAGTTTCGTTGGCGGGGCTGGTCCACATGCCGCCTTTCGAACTGCCATCTTCTACTTGATGGTTTTGGGGTCGAGTCGGTGCGGAAATAAGTCGGAAGTCCTCCACATTTTGCGAAAATCTGTGCAAAACCGGAAGCACTGAAAGCAAAGAAAACACCCCGCCGACTCAACCCCAAGGCTATCTTGTAATAGCATGCACCATCGTAGGGCGGCATTTCTACAAGGTGAAGGCAACGCAACTACCACCAGGTTTTGCCAGCCGTGTCCTTGCCCGAGGGGCCGCACTGTGCGGCCGAACCCTAGAGGGCGGAGGCTGAAACGTGCGAGCTTCTACCAAAGGATTTGCCATCCAACGAATCTCTGAGGCCGCCCCCGTCCCCCGTTTCCTGAGGGAAGAGTCCAGAGAAACCGTAGGTTTCTTTGGTGATTCTTTGGTTACTTTCTAATCATTTAGAAAGTAACCCGCCGGAGGCTGGACCAGAAAACAAAAACCACCAGAGTAACGTAAAAAACGCAAAGACAACCACCTATTTGACGCCCCAGGATTTAGGAATAAAGAGCTCCCCAAACTGCTCCACAGCAAATTTATCTGTCATCCCGGAAATATAGTCGCAAACCGCCCGGTCGATGCCCTCTTTGGCATAAATATCCTGAAATTCCGGCGGGAGCTTGTCCGGGTTGGCCCGATACGCCTCAAACAGCCTGCGCAGCAAATCCTGAGCCTTGCCCTCTTCCCCCTTGGCCACGGGGTTGTGGTAGACGAAGGCAAACATAAAATCCCGCAAATCCATCATAGCCTCCCGGCAGGCGGGAGACTGTGTGATTTCATTCTTCCCCTGGCTGGACTCAATGACATCCCGCACCAGCGCGTCGATTCGCGCCGAATGGGTGAACCCCAATACCTGAGAAACCGCCAGAGGGATGTCAATGGGATAAATAATCCGCCCCCGAATGGCGTCGTCAATGTCATGATTGATGTACGCAATTTTATCCGCCAGCCGCAAAAGCTGCCCCTCTAAAGTCTCCGCTTTGTGCGGACCAGTGTGGCACAGAATCCCCCGGCGGACCTCATAGGTCAGGTTGAGCCCTTCCCCCTCCTGCTCCAGCCGGTCCACCACCCGCAGGGACTGCTCATTGTGGGCAAACCCTCCGGGCATAATCTCGTTGAGCACCCGCTCTCCGGCGTGTCCAAAGGGCGTATGCCCCAAATCATGGCCATAGGCGGCGGCCTCCGCCAAGTCCTCGTTGAGCCGCAAACCTCGCGCAATGGTCCGGGCTATGCGCGCAACCTCAATGGTATGCGTCATTCGTGTGCGGTAATGGTCCCCCTCAGGTTCCAAAAAAACCTGAGTCTTGTGCTTGAGCCGCCGGAAGGCTTTGGAATGAACAATCCGGTCAATGTCCCGCTGAAAGCAGGTGCGGATGGGACAGGGTGCAATGGGCCGCGCCCGCCCGCAGGAGTCCTCCGAACGGCAGGCGTAGGGGGATAAGCTCTCCCGCTCTCTGGCTTCGATTTGCTCTCGGAAGGTCATTAGGAACCGCCTCCTGCCTGTCTGCTTCTATGAGCTATATACGCCATTCCTGCCGGAAACCCTTTTTTCCTCGAAAAAGTTCACAGTTTGTTCACAAACTGACGAGAGGTTTCGGGATGTCTTTTGTTTTTCCTGAAATTTCCTCCACCCGCAGCCGGAGCACGGTGGTCCTGGGAATGGCCGCTGGGCTGAACGGGGCCGCTCCGCCGTGGTAATGGGCCATCAGAAGGCCCAGGGCGCGGGCCTTTTCTGCGTCCGGGACCAGCTCCAGACGGCCGTGGCCAATGACGCTCTGATACCCCATGGTGCAGTAGCCTCTCTCCTTGTCGTAGTGCAGAATATGGCCGCAGTCCATCTCAAAGCTGGCTCGCGGGTCCCTTGCAATCAGGTCGAGCTTTTTTCCCTCGGTGGCGCCGTGAAAATAGAGAATGATTTGCTCTCCGGCCTGCTCCATGCCGAAATTCAGCGGGAGTATGTAGGGATATTCTCCGTCGTTGAGGGCCAGACGGCACACGTCACAGCGCTCCATCACTTGGAGGATTTCATTCCGGTCTGTGATTTCCCGGTCGCTGCGTCTCATAGGGGTCACGTCCTTTCCTGGCGGGGAACGGCCTTGAAGGCTTCTCCGCAGATTTGCGGGGCGGTTTCTCCGGCGGTGAGCTCGACCACGCGGGCGGAGAAGGGCTCCACATGCTCCTCGGGCAGGAGGGCCCTGATTGTCACGTCGGCGGCGTATTCCACATCGTTCAGGACACCGCCCTGGGCCTCCACCTCCAGTTTCATGCGCTCAAAGAGCGGGTAGGGGCAGGGAAGGGACACTTCTACCCACCGGCGCACCACAGAGCTGCCCGCAGCGGTGAGGGCGTCCTTTGCGGCTTGACCGTAGGCGCGGACCAGGCCCCCAGCCCCCAGGAGGATTCCGCCAAAATAGCGGGTCACCACACAGCACACATCCTCGATTTGTTCCCGCTGAAAGACGTTGAGCATCGGCTGACCAGCGGTGCCCTGGGGCTCCCCATCGTCGGAATAGCGCTCCGCGCCGGTGGTATGGAGGCGGTAGCACCAGCAGTTATGGCGGGCATCGTAGTGCTTCTTTTTTACCGATTCAATGCAGGCGCGGGCCTCTTCCTCCGTGGTTACAGGGAAAATATGTCCGATAAAACGTGAGCGCTTTTCGGTCAGTTCTGCTTCGGCCTCGCCGGTGGGTACGTAATATTCCAGCATAACAGGGGGGTCCTTTCTTCTTTCTGGGGTGCGTCTTCCTCGGTACTCTCTGCGATTCGTTTTCTGGTCCCGCCTCCGGCGGGTTACT
>CAJUDT010000148.1 GCA_910585415.1 uncultured Flavonifractor sp. | reverse complement strand
ATTTTTCCCTTTTCCATCATTTTTCTCACCCTGCTCCATTTTACCTCGTTTATATGAAAAAGTCTGCCCCTCGGCAGACTTTTTCGACAGGCTGGCGGCGGGGGCTTAATGCCCCCGCCGCTTCTCTTTTTTCTTCTGTTGGCGGAGCAGGAATTTCCGTTCTTCCTCCGCCGCGTCCCGGAGCCTGCGGCGCTCCCGCCGCTGAGTTTTGCATTGCTCCCGTTGGAGCTGAAGGGCCTGCTGGGCCTTGGTGCCGGTTCCGGCTGGGGGAGTCTGCGCCTCCCGGCGGCGGCGCTTGGGCCGGTCATGGTTCCGGTCCCCGGCCGGTACGCCGGGGCTGAACGTCAGATGCTGCCACTCCCGCAGGAGCCATTGATAGACCTCCGGCTCTTTGGGCTCGGCCCCAAATACGTGGCGGCAGGCCGTCAGGCGGCCTCCGTCCTCCCGCTGGAGGACCCCAACCCAGAAGGGACCCTCAAACCAGACGGTGAGCGATGCGTAGTATGTGTCCATGGTGCGTTCCTCCTTACGATGCTTCCGTGCGGAACGCGGACGACCAAGGAGGAAGGCTACTGACGGCGGCGGAGGCGGGACAGACCTCCGCGCCGCGCCCGGACTACCAACCGGGCTGTGTTTTTCGTTCCGCCGCAAATAGTGTAACAGATTTGGGCGGCGGGGTCAACTGCCGGAATTGCGCCCCGGGGTCAGCGGACCAGTGTTTTCCCCATCAGGTCCACCAGGCCCTGAATCCGACCCATCAGGTGCCCGAATTTTTCTGGGGTGAGGGACTGCTGTCCGTCGCATTTGGCGTGGGGCGGGTCGTTGTGTACCTCAATGATAAGCCCGTCCGCCCCGGCGGCTACTGCGGCCATGGCCAGGGGCTCCACCATCCAGTACAGGCCCGCCGCGTGGGAGGGGTCCACAATCACCGGCAGGTGACTCATCTGCTTGATTGCGGGGATGGCCGACACGTCCAGAGTGTTGCGGGTATACGTCTCAAAGGTCCGTACGCCCCGCTCGCAGAGAATCACGTTCTCGTTGCCCCCGGCCATAATGTACTCGGCGGACATAATCCACTCTTCATAGCTGTTGGACAGACCCCGCTTCAGGAGCACCGGTTTGGACATGCGCCCCACCTCCTTCAGCAGGTCGAAATTCTGCATATTCCGGGCCCCTACCTGGACCACATCCACCGTTTCCTCGAATACATCCACATATTTGGGGGACATGATTTCCGACACAATGGGCAGGCCGGTGGCCGCCTTGGCCTCCAGCAGCAGCTCCAACCCCTCCAGGCCCATGCCCTGGAAGGAATAGGGGGAGGTCCGGGGCTTGAAGGCTCCGCCCCGCAGCAGGGCCGCGCCGGCCTCCTTCACGTCCTCCGCCACCGAGATAATCTGCGCCTCGCTCTCCACCGAGCAGGGACCGGCGACCACGGAAAAGCGCCCGCCTCCGATGGCGGCTGTTCCCACCTGAACACAGGTGTCCTCCGGGTGAAATTTCCGGTTGGCCTTTTTATAGGGCTCCTGGACCCGCATGACCCGCTCCACATGGGGGTTCATGGAAATCTTGTCCATATCCACGCAGGCGGTATCGCCCACCAGACCTAAAATGGTACACCCCACGCCGTTGGTGATTCCCACGTCCAGGTCCATCCGCTTGAACCGCTCTACCAGACGCTCGATGTCCTCCTGACAGGTATTGGGCCGCATAACAACTACCATAATATAACATCCTTTCTGTAAAAAAGGACGCCCATTGATGAAATCAATGAGCGTCCCAATATAATGGAGAATCCGGGGGATACCTGCCCCCTCTCATTCACTTCATCCCGCTAACCATCCCATGCAAAAGCGCCGGTACCCGTAAATCGGGCCCAGCCATAGGAATAGACGAAGGATGCACTTGTGAGGGCAGAACGATTCATGACGTTACCTCACAAAAGAATGATTGGGGCTATTATACCCCCCTCCGCCGGAAATTGCAACCGCAAATTTCCGGAGCGCGCGGTTTTTTCCGGTTCCCGCCTTGCGAAAGATACCGTAATCGGTTATACTGTCAAGCAGCCGGAGGGGAATTGTACCCGGCTGGACAGCGGATATGAGACATCACAGAGGACCGGGGGGGGCGCGCCCCGGTCCTTCTTCATCCAAAGCGGCTCCCGGCAGATTTCATAGAAAATTTACAGCTTTTCCATCGGCTTTTCTTGTTTTTCCAGCGGGGGTGTGCTATCATGCTTATCATATCCTTCTGACCAAGAAGTTTCACATGCGCAATACGCCACAAGGAGGCTTACTCACCCTATGCCCGATCAGAAAAAGAATCGCAATTCCGGCGGAAACCGCAACATCAGCATTTTAATCAGCGCCGTTATGTGCGCGCTGATGCTCCTGTTTGCCTACCGGTCCATGATTTCCATGACCCGCTCCGCCAACTCCGAGGAAATTACCTATGGTCAATTCCGTCAAATGATTGTGGACGGAGAGGTGGAGGCGGTGGAGCTGACCGCCACCCGGTATATCATCTACCCCAAGACGGAGGAGCCCCAGGGCTCGGCTGCTCCGGCGGAGACGCCCGCCCCCACCCCGGACCCCAACACCCTCCAGGGACAGCTTCAGCTCCAGCTGCCCCCCCTTGAGGAGCTCAATCAGAGTCCGCAAAAAACCTACTACTGCGCCCCCCTCACCCAGGCCAACGTCCGGGACGACGACCTGATTCCCCTGCTGGAGAAATACGGCGTGGTGCAGTACGGCACCCCCTATGAGGAGCCCCTGTCCCCTCTGGTGTCCATGCTCCTGAGCTATGTCCTGCCTATGGTGCTCATGGTGGTGCTGCTCTCCTTCCTGTTCCGCAATATGGCCGGGAAAATGGGCGGCGGCCTGGGGGGCGTGGGCAAGGCCAACGCCAAGGTCTATGTGGAAAAATCCACCGGCGTCACCTTCAAGGACGTGGCCGGTCAGGACGAGGCCAAGGAGTCCCTGGTGGAAATCATCGACTTCCTCCATAACCCCCAAAAGTATACGGAAATTGGCGCCAAGCTCCCCAAGGGCGCTTTGCTGGTGGGCCCTCCGGGCACCGGTAAGACCCTCCTGGCCAAGGCCGTGGCGGGAGAGGCCAACGTGCCCTTTTTCTCCATCTCCGGCTCTGACTTTGTGGAGATGTTCGTGGGCGTGGGCGCATCCCGGGTCCGGGACCTCTTCAAGGAGGCCAGCAAGCTGGCCCCCTGCATCGTGTTCATCGACGAGATCGACACCATCGGCAAATCCCGGGACAACCGCATGGGCGGC
>CAJUDT010000147.1 GCA_910585415.1 uncultured Flavonifractor sp. | reverse complement strand
ACTACCATCTTCTACTTGATGGATTTGGGGTTGAGTCGGTGCGGAAATTAATCGGAAGTTTTCCACATTTCACGGAAGTTTGTGCAAAACTGAACACAAGGAAAGCATTGAACGCACTGAAAGCACGAAAGGCACTAAAAGCAAGGAAAACACTGAAAACAAGGAAGAAAACACCCGCCGCCTCAACCCCAAGGCCATCATGTAGAGGTTGGCAGTCCGAAAGGCGGCATGGGTACAGCCGAAGGCAGGGCAACTGCTCACAAGTTTTGCAAGGGGGATATCCGCCCGAGGGGCCAATGGCCGAAGTATTGAGGGCGGAGGCTTAAACGGCGGGTAGCAACCAAAGGGCTTGCAAGCCCCGTACCTATTCCGCCGCCCCCCACCCCCGGGTCCGGGCCGCAGCCCGGCGATCTTTGGTTACTTTCCATCGCTGGAAAGTAACCCGCCGGAGGCGGGACCAGCCAACGACCCCGTAGGGAGTACCGTGGAAGAAGCAAAAACCAACGAGAAGCAAAAACCAACGAAAAGCAAAAAGCTATTTTACCATTCATCTTTCCCTTTTTCCTCCGGCAGAACCAACATAAACGCCCGAATCCCGACTTCAATCATGGAATCGTCCGGCTCAAAGGTCGTCCAATTCTGAAGCCAAAGCCCCGGCGCGGTGGCGAGCCGCGTAATGGAATTGTCATATTTCCCCACAAGGCGGTTAATCTCATAGGTAATGCTGACAATCACCGGCAGGAGCAAAATATGAAGCCCCATCCGCGCAAAGGTGTTCGTGACCTCCACAAAGGAAAAGAGCACACTGGAAATCAAAATACTCACCACGATAACGACAAAAAGAAAACTAGTCCCGCACCGCGGATGATGTTTGGGCTGTTCGCGCACGTTTTCCACCGTCAGGGGCAGTCCCCGCTCATAACAGAAAATCGTCTTATGCTCCGCCCCATGATAAGAAAATACCCGCCGCATATCCTTCATCTTGGAGCACAGCATCAAATAAACCACAAAAATCACAATCCGCACCACGCCCTCCAGCAGGTTGCGCAGCCACATGGGCAACATCACCAGCCGCCCCAGACCCCCCACCAGCGCCGTGGGCAGCAGAAAGAACAGCAGCACCGAGAACCCCATCCCCAGCACCACCGCCAGAGTCACAAACACACTGGCCGCCTTCTCGCTCCCCAGGTGCTCGTCCAACCAAACCTCGAATTTTGAGGGCTCCTCCGGTTCCTCGTCCTCCGGGAAAAAGCTGGCCGAATACATCAGCGCCTTGACCCCGTTGGCCATGGAGGAACAGAAATTGAACACCCCCCGCAGAAAGGGAAGGCCCAGTATCGGGTATTTGTCCTTAATCAGAACTCTCCCCTCCACCTGTTCCTCCAGCGCTCCGTCGGGCTTGCGGACCACCACTGCCTTCTTTTCCGGGCCCATCATCATAATACCCTCAATGAGGGCCTGCCCGCCAATCATGGTCTTATACGGCGTGGCACAGGACTGCTTGTTTTCATTTGTCATTGCCGGATATTTCTCCTTCATGTAAAATGCGTTGCCCCTATTCTACCAAACCCGCGCCCTGATTGCAAGGGGCGCGGGTTACTTTGTGAAACTGATGTTCCTCTCTACGTGCTGACCGGCAGCCGGATGGTGACAATACAGCCGCCCCCCTCGGCGTTGCCGATTTCCAAGGTCCCATTGTGCCGGCCTACAATCTCGTCACACACCGCCAGACCAATGCCGCTCCCCCGGGCCTTGGAGGACCCCTTGTAAAATTTGTACTTCACATGAGGGAGCTCTTCCTCCGGGATACCGGGGCCGTAGTCCCGGACGGTGATTACCACCTGATCCCCCTCAGGGAAAATGGCGGTGTCAATGCGCTTGCCGCTTCCGCCGTGCTTGGCAGCGTTGTCCAGCAGGTTGGAAAAAACCTGCCGCATTCGCTCCGGGTCCCCGGACAGGGGGGGAAACTCATTTTCACAGTCCGAGTGGTTGAGCTCAATGCCCTCCCGCCGGAAAAATTCCCGGTAGGTGTACACCGCGTCCTCCAGCTCGGCCTTGATGTCCATGGGCTCGATGGAAAGGGTGAACCGGCCGTCCTGAATGCGGGAGAACTCCAGGAGCTCTTCCACCATGTTGGTCAGCCGCCGGGCCTCTGAGACGATGATGCCCATGCCCTTTTTTACGTCTCCGGCGTCCCGTACCTCGCCGTTCATGATGGTTTCGGCCCAGCCGTTAATGGCGGTGAGGGGGGTGCGGAGCTCATGGGAGACGGAGGAAATGAACTCGTTTTTCATGCTCTCCGCCTGTTTGATTTTCAGGGACATGTCGTTGAGTGCGTCGGTCAAGTCTCCGATTTCGTCGTCATAGCGCTTTTCAATCTGCACCCCATAGGAGCCTGCGGCGATACGCTTGGCCACGTCGGTGATGCCCAGCACGGGGTCCACGATGGAGGTGACAAAGTAGAGATTGGAGAAGTAGACAATGGCCAGGATTACTAAGCCGATACCCAGGGCCATAGCTATGATAATGATAATCTGACGGTCAACATTTTTCAGGGAGGTCACATAGCGCATGGCGCCCATGACCCGGCCATTGATGGTCAGGGGGGCGGAGGCGGCTAATATGTGTTCCCCCGTGCTGGGGTCAGAGCCAATCCACACCTGGGTTTTGCCCTCGCTGAGGGCCTTGGCGATATCGGGGGTTCCCGGGGAACGGAAGGCGGTCAAATCAGAGCTGGAAAAGCGGATTAAGCCGATGGCGTCGATAAATTCCACTTCCAGCTGTTCACCGGCGGCGTCGCTGACCACTGAGCGGGCGTATTGGTAATAGCGGCTCTCCGACTGGTAGGTGCGGATGGCCCGCACACCGCCCTCGGCCTTGCTGCGCAGGGCGTTGCTCATGGTGGTATAGTAATAGCTGCCCATGGCCGCGGAGAAAGCGGCGACCGCCAAAAGGACTATAAACAACACAACACTGATAGAATTCATCATCCAGCGCTTGCGGATTCCTTTGATTTTTCTCATGGGCGTCACCTCGATGGTATTTCTTGTTTTTGGGCGTTGGGGGGCTTTTCGGTTCTTTCTGCCTCTTCCTCGTTACTCCCTACGGGTCGTTTCCTGGTCCCGCCTCCGGCGGGTTACTTTCCAGCGATGGAAAGTAACCAAAGATCGCCGGGCCTGCGGGCCCGGACCCGGGGTCGGGGGGCGGCGGTGGAGGTACGGGGCTCGCAAATCCTTTGGTTGGTACCCGCCGTTTTAGCCTCCGCCCTCAACACTTCGGCCATTGGCCCCTCGGGCGG
>CAJUDT010000146.1 GCA_910585415.1 uncultured Flavonifractor sp. | reverse complement strand
CCTCGGTGGACTGGGCGTAGATGGTCAGGCTGTTCCCTTCGCTTACCTGGATGCCGGTCACGGCCGCCAAGTCACAGCCGTTCACCAAAATCAGGTGGACTTCTCCGGTAACGGTAATGCGGCTTGGGACCTGTGTTTGGTCTTGCGCCACATACCAGCCGCCCTCCCATTTGGAGTCACTGTTGTTAACGGTGGTGTACGTCTCGCAGGACTTCTCCGTTCCCGTTTCGTCCAGATAGGAGATACCGCCGCCCTCCGCCAGGGCCGTGGGGCACAGGCTTACCAGTACCGCTCCGCACAGCAGCAGACTGCACAGCCGTTGTTTCCAGCTTCTCATAATTTCCTCCTGTCTGGCAGAGGGGGATTCTGCCCCGTAGGTAACCTACGGGGCAAGGGGGGGTCCCCCTTGCCAATTCCTTCTTGTCCCGGCTGACCAGGCGCATTTTTCCATTTACACCTTAGCAGAAATTTCGGCTTTGGGCAATAGGTTTTGCGCGAGTGGGCGAAAAACCCGCTCGAATGGGCAGTCGGACCGGTTGACAGCCCCCCCTTTTGGAATGATACGCTATATTCAGAAACGTGCCGGGAGGACTGGAACATGAAACAATGGACGCGCCTATGGGCGGCGATGCTCACCCTGACACTGTGCTTGACCTTCGGCGGACTGCTTCTGAACTGCATGAAGCCGATGGAGGACCGGGCCTATGACCTGTCCCTGATTTGGGCGGGGGAGGCCATGCCGGAGGGCTGGGTCTACGATCAAAAGGGCTGGACCGTGTTCACCCAGGAGGGGGACGCCGTGACGGAGCTGGTCCCGAACGGGTTCGGCGGCTTTGATTGCCTGGACGAGCTGGGACAGACCTTCTATTTCTCCCGCGTACTGTTGGAAGAGGTGGACAGCCCCACCCTGTGTTTGGACACGGGAAACAGCGCCGTGACCGTCTTTCTGGATGGGGCGGTCCTCTATACCGACTGCCCGGAGCTGGACAACCGCATCGGATACCTGCGCCTGCCTATGCTGGAGTGGTATCGGGAGGAGCCGGTGCTGGTGACGTTGCCGCAGAACTATCAGGGCAAAGCCCTGACCATCGCCCAATCCACCGACCCATCCGGCAGTGAACTGGCGGAACCGTCCGCAACCGTCTGGCCCTGCGCCGTGACACTGTACTGCGGCTATGCCTACGAGAGTGCGCTGGTGGCGGAGAGCTTTCAGACCGCCGTACCCGCCGCCCTTGCCTTTGCCGCCGGGACGCTCCTGCTTGCGCTGTTTCTCTGGCAGGCGTTTCAGGGTCGGTTGGCTCTGGACGCGCTGTGCGGCGGGCTGACGGCCTTCTTCTGGCTGGCGGGCCGGCTGTCCCTGACCTTCCTGCCCAATGCCCAGCTTGGCCCGCTGCCTGTGGACATGGCGATGCTGGCCCGCAATTTGTCTCTGACGATGCTGCTGGTGTTCCTGGCCTCCCGGCTGACGGGATGGCGGCGGAAAGTGGTTGGACTGCTTGCCGGGGTACAGGGCGTGGCCGTGGCGGCACACGTCGTGATGCAGCTCACGGAACGGCTCACCTTTTCTCAGGCGGTGGCACTTAACGCGATTGGCCTTGCTGGGTTTGTGGCGGCGCTGGCCTGCGGTATTCTGGAGTGGAAACAAAACTGGTTTTACTGCTGTTTCTGCCTGCTGACAGCGGCAGGGGCCATAGCGTGGGCGGCGCTGGGATATTGGCGCTTTGATGGACGCTCTTTGGGGACGTTGCTCTACCCCCTGGCGGGCATCATGACGGCGGCGGCACTGGTCACGGCCCTGGCGGAAGCGGTCCGCCGTGAGATTGCCCGCCGGACGGAGGCCCGTCTGCTGGCCCAGCGCTTTGAGCTGGCTCAAAGCAGCTACGAGGCCCTGCGGTGGCAGAACGAACAGGTGATGATGCTCCGCCACGATATGGTGAAGCACTTTCGGCTTCTGCGGCAGACGGTCACCGATGAAAAATCGGCGGCGTATCTGGACGAGCTGATTGGAGAGAATGAAAAAATCCGCCCTGTGGTACAGAGCGGAAATGAGATGCTGGATGTGATTTTGAACAGCAAATTGAGCGTCGCCGCTGATGCTGGGATTACGGTGGAAATTGCCCGGATGAAAGCGCCGGACAAGCTGCCCCTGACGGATGCAGAATTGTGTTCCCTGGTGATGAACCTGCTGGACAACGCGGTGGAAGGCGCTTCCGCTCCTGGGGTGGAACAGCCTTATATCAAGCTGGATTTTTCTGTTAAGGAACATTTCTTTGCGATTTCCTGCGAGAACTCCACAACGATGGAGCATATTCAAAAAGAAGCCGCGCCGGGGCGCGGTTTGGGCCTTAAAATTATCAGGTATCAGGCAGATTGTGGCGCGGTATGATGATCTTCTGGAAACGGAATACGGTACAGACTATTACTGCGTAAAGATGGCGATTCCGCTGGACTAACCCTGCATATATCCCAGCAGCCTCTTTTTCAAATCAGGGACGCGATGCTTGCTGACGGGGAGTATTCTTCCGTCAGCAAGTTCTATTTCACAGGAGCGCAAGTGCTTGATAAAGGCCAGGTTGACCAAAATCGTCCGATGGCAGAAGATAAAACTCCGCTCCGGCAGCATGGAGGCCAGCTCGGAAATTCTGACGGAGGTTTCGATTGGCCCGCCGGTGAGCTGAAGCCTTGCCCCGCGCTCCCACGATTCCACATAGAGGATGCTGGAGGGAGCCAGCTTGCTCTGGCCCTTTTCCGTGGGCAGCAGAATTTCCTTTTTCTCGCAGAAGGTTTTGTAGCAGTACAGCAGGGCCTCCCGGAGCCGTTCCGTCTGGAGGGGCTTTGCCAGATACCGGGCGGCGGAGACTTCGTAGCCCCGCAGGGCCATTTCCCGGTTGGATGAAATGAAGATGATGGCGGTGCTGTCCCCCAATTTCCGCAGCGCGGCGGCAAGCTCCATCCCGTCCAGGCCCTCCATCATCACGTCCAGCAGAAGAATGTGGAATCGTGCGCCGCCCTGAATGGCGGTGAGCAGGGCCGTGGCGCTCTCATAGCTGGAGAGGTCGCAGGCCAACCCCTCCGCTGTCATGATGTCACAGGTCAGCTCTGCGGCCTGTTGGCGGTCCATGGGTTCGTCGTCGCAGACGGCGATTTGCAGGTTCAGGTTGAGATGTTCCGGCATGATGCGGCCCTCCTGGGTCCTTTTCTCTGCCCATTATATCACGGATTCCCACCGGCGCAAGGGCGGTTTTACGCGGGGACGGGAAGAAGGGGGGGTGGAGAAACGGGGGGTCCAATCTGCTTGTTGGTGGCAGCGCCCCCAAACCCCTTTTGTCTACATGGGTGCAGACGATAAAGGCGTGTTTCCCCTTGGTGAAGCGGCGGGCCAGCTCATAGCCCAGGC
>CAJUDT010000145.1 GCA_910585415.1 uncultured Flavonifractor sp. | reverse complement strand
GTTACTTTCTAATCACTTAGAAAGTAACCCGCCGGAGGCTGGACCAGAAAACGAAAATAACCAGAGTAACGAGGAAGAAGCAAACCCCAAAAAAGAAAATCTATTTCTCCC
The DNA here is from genome assembly GCA_910585415.1 of uncultured Flavonifractor sp. Taxonomy (GTDB): domain Bacteria; phylum Bacillota; class Clostridia; order Oscillospirales; family Oscillospiraceae; genus CANAAV01. The sequence goes on along the minus strand of CAJUDT010000145.1, from coordinate 3,412 downwards.
CTGCTTCAATCCAATTCAAAATCGGAGCAAGCTGCCCCTGACTAACCCAATCCCCGCCCAAAAGAAACGCCTCCTGAATGGAGCGCTCCTCGGGTGTCTCCGCAGGAGTTTTGGTAACCCTCCTGGCCATAATCCCCATCATGGGCTTATACACCCCGCGGAGCCTCCCTGGTGCATAGCCGCCCCGCAGATAAAACAGCGGAACCTCCCGGAGACAGTCCGGCCGGCGGAGCTTTGCGGTATAGGCCGGGTCCGGCGGGGCCATTCCGACCGCGCCAATCCCCTGGACCGCAAACCGCCGGGAGGCCCTCTCTAGCCCATGGATACTCCCCGCGCACAGCCAGCCAAGATAAAACACCGGCGTGCCCCGCTCCAAACGCTTCACCGCTTCCTTCAGCGGATAGACCGGCGCTCCGGTTGCTTCCCCCAGCATACCGGCATACCGGGCGGTAAACCCGGTTTGGCTGGTGTACACAATGGCTCGTATCTCCAACATGCTCATGCCTCCCGAATAACGTACCCTACCCCGCGAACGGTATGAATCAGCTTCATACCAAACCGCTCGTCAATCTTGGACCGCAAAAACCGGATGTAAACATCGACCGCGTTCGTCTCTCCCACAAAGTCAAATCCCCACACATTATCCAGCAGAGATTCTCGGGAAATAACCTTCTCTTTATTCTCCAGCAGATACCGCAGCAAATCAAATTCCCGCCGGGTCAGCTCCACATGCTGGCCGTCCACCGTAACCTCGTGCCGCTCAGGGTCCATGGACAGACCTTTTGCCCGGAGCAGCTGCCGTTCTTCTGCAACGGCCTGGGCGGGATGCTTGCGCAGGGCCGCGCGGATACGGGCCAACAGTTCTTCGATGGCAAAGGGCTTTGTGATATAGTCGTCCGCCCCCATGTCCAGGCCGGACACCTTATCTACCACCGTGTCCCGCGCGGTGAGCATAATCACCGGCACCTGACTCTCCCGCCGCACACGGCGCAGCACCTCCATGCCCGACAGGGCCGGAAGCATGATGTCCAGAAGAATCAAATCAAACGTCCCGGACAGGGCCCGCTCCAGCCCCGTCCGGCCGTCCAGCGCCTTCTCCACCTGATAGCCCTCATACTGAAGCTCCAGCTCCACCATGCGGGCCAATTTTTCCTCGTCCTCAATCAAAAGCACCTTTTCCGCCATGGCCTCCCGGCCTCCTTACTTGTTGTCGTTATCCCTGCGGGCCGCCCGGTGGAACTCGTCCTTTACCTGCTCCACCATGCCGTGGACGGCGTCCGATACCCGCCCCATGGTCTCGCTCACCTTATTGTCCTCCACATCGGGCCCGGCAAAGCGGTACTTGTATCCGAAAAACAGACCTAGTACCAGCAGCGGCAGGGAAATCCAAAATGCCGCCACCACCAGAAGAATCAAAATCAGCACCGGCATGGAGGTGGTCATCTCTCCGTTCCGCCACACCTGGAATTGATTCACTGTAGCGTGCCGCAGCAAATCCAGCCCCGCCGCCAGAAGCTGGCGCAGCTGCTCCTTAAAGCTGGACTGGGTTCCTTTGCCGCCCTGGCCGCTCCGCCGCTCCAGGCACTTTGCGGGCATCAGCAGCGCCCGCGCCGCCCTGGATTTTCCAGAACCTCTCCCCGGCGCGGAGGACGCGCCGGCCTGGGGCTCTCCGGCTTCGGCGGGGCGGGTGGAGTAGTAGGCGCTCCCGCCTTGCAGGGTGCCCTGCCGCTCCAGAATAATCAGCGCCTCCAGCAGGTCGCCGCCGGTCTGCTCCAGCAGCTGCCTGGCCTGCTCATAGGACAGACCGGATTTCTCCCGCAGCTTCTCTACCTGCTCCAATGTCACTGCCATAACGACACATCCTTTCGCCACTGTTCTATGGCGTTAGTATACAGGACCGCCGCTAAAAAGAAATTTAGGCTTTCTTAAAATCAGATTAAACTCACAAAACCGGCGGGTTCTTCCCTGCCATTATACTATATACCGCCGCTGGCTGCAAGGGAGCAAGGACCTCGAACGCCTGGAGGCATTTTGTTTCAGGCGGACCTGGCGCTTTTGCTTGCGTCCCGGCGGGTTCTGGGGTAAAATAGGAGGAATAAAACCGCCGCTGGCGGGAAAGGAACATACTATGGACGAAATTATTTTATTAAAGCTGGGGGAGCTGGTGCTCAAGGGGCTCAACCGCCGCAGCTTTGAGGACAAGCTGATTGCCAACGCCCGCCGGAGGCTCAAGGATTTGGGCAAGTTCCGGGTGTACACCAAGCAGTCCACCATGTACGTGGAGCCCCAGGAGGAACACTGCGACCTGGAGGGGGCCTGGACGGCAATGACGCGGCTGTTTGGGGTGGTGGGGCTCTCCCGGGCCCGCGCCTGCAACAAAACGGCGGACGCCATACTGGAGACGGCCAAGGAGTATCTGGGCGAGAAGCTCCAGACCGCCAAGACCTTCAAGGTGGAGTCCAAGCGGGCGGACAAGACCTTCCCCATGACCTCCATACAGCTCTCCCAGTATGTGGGCGGGGAGCTGCACGACATGTATCCACATCTTCAGGTGGACGTTCACCATCCCGAGCTCACCATTCACCTGGAGGTCCGGGACTATGCGGCCTATGTCCACGCGGACCCGGAGCCCGGCGCGGGCGGACTGCCGGTGGGCATTGGGGGCCGGGCGGTGAGTCTGCTGTCCGGGGGCATTGACTCTCCGGTAGCCTCCTGGATGATTGCCAAGCGGGGCATAGCGCTGGAGATGGTGCATTTCTTTTCCTATCCGTACACCTCCTTGGAGGCCAAGGAAAAGGTCTTGGATTTGGCGCGGCTGCTGACGCCCTGGTGTGGGCATATGATGGTCCATGTGGTGCCTTTTACGGAGATTCAGGAGGAGCTGCGGCGCTCTTGTCCGGAGGAATTGTTTACGGTTTTGATGCGGCGGTTTATGATGCGCATTGCCGAGCGGGTTGCCCAGCGGTGCGACGCGGGGGCCATTGTCACCGGGGAGAGCCTTGGGCAGGTGGCCAGTCAGACCATGGAGGCCATGCGGGCCACCACCGCCGTGTGCAGCCTGCCGGTTTTGCGGCCGGTGGTGGGGATGGACAAAGAGGAAATTGTCCGTGTGGCGCGGAAAATCGGCACCTTTGACACCTCGATACTGCCCTATGAGGATTGCTGCACTGTCTTTACCCCCCGGCACCCCCGGCTGAGGCCCCTTCCCGGGGAGCTGGAGGCCGCTGAGGCCGCTTTGGACATCGAGGGCCTTGTGCAGGCGGCGGTGGAACATATCGAGCGGGTGAGGGTTTGAGCAAACCCCAGGGCTTTGAGCGGTTCGTATTTGCGGTGCTTTCTGCCTCTTCCTCGGTACTCTCTGCGATTCGTTTTCTGGTCCCGCCTCCGGCGGGTTACTTTCCAGCGATGGAAA
>CAJUDT010000144.1 GCA_910585415.1 uncultured Flavonifractor sp. | reverse complement strand
ACGGCGGGTAACAGCCAAAGGGCTTGCAGGCCCCGTATCCCCACCGCCGCCCCCCGACCCGGGTCCGGGCCCGCAGGCCCGGTGATCTTTGGTTACTTTCCATCACTGGAAAGTAACCCGCCGGAGGCGGGACCAGAAAACGAACCCCACCAGAGTATCGAGGAAGAAGCAAAACCCCGCATCAAAACGGAAAGAGCATCACCAACAAAGGCACCCCGCAGAAAAAGAAAAGCGCCAAGAACGCCGTAGCATAGAGCAGCCGCCCAGCCCGGACGATATCAAAGGCCTCCACCGCCCTGAGGTCATCTCCAATTGTCGGCTTCTCCACCAGCTTGCCGAAATAATAGTTGCTCCCAGCCAGCTGCACCCCCAGAGCCCCGGCGCACGCCGCCTCTGTATGGGCGGAATTGGGCGATTTGTGTTGTTTCCTGTCCCGCAGGAAAATCCTCCAGGCCCCCCGCCCGTCATAGCCGCACAGCACTGCCCCCAGACACATCAGCACCCCCGCCAGCCGGGCGGGAATCCAATTCAGCACATCGTCCAGCCTGGCCGCCGCACGTCCATAGTAAAGATACTGATTATTTTTATACCCCACCGTAGAATCCATAGTATTGGCCGCTTTATAAAGCATCCCCAGGGGCGCGCCCCCGAACACCAGGAACAGCAGCGGCGCAATCACCCCATCCGAGGTATTTTCCGCCACCGTCTCCACCGCCGCCTTGGCTACGCCAGTTTCATCCAGGCGGTCCGTATCCCGGCCCACAATCATCGACACCGCCCGCCGGGCTTCCTCTAAATTTCCATCCTTCAGCGCCTGATAGACCTCCCCGCTCTCGGCCCGCAGGGACCGCGTGGCCAAAAGCTGATAGCACAGCAACGTCTCCAGCGCGAAGGCCAGCCAAACCGATACCCGCCCGCAGGCCCACAGCGCCCCCGCTGTCAGCGCCGTGGGAATCGCCAGTATCAGCAGCACCAGCACGCCCCCTGCGGCCAGCTCCCCGCCCGGTGACTTGGGGAACACCCGCCGGAGCGGCCGCTCAAGCAGACCAATCAGCCCGCCGATGGCCCGCACCGGATGGGGCGCCCACTGGGGGTCCCCCAACAGCAGGTCCAGGCAAAAACCCACCACCAGAGCCGTCAATCTCCAAGTCACACTCATAGCGGCTTTTCTCCCGGCAGTTCCTCCAACATGGTCAGCTCCAGAGTTTTCGGGTCCAGCGCCGCCCGAAATCCACCGCAGTTGGGGCACATCCAGCCATAATACTCCCGCTCCGGCCTGCCGTATTTGGAGAGCAGACCCATCAGCGCCCCGCCGTGGGACACGATGGCCGCACGCTCCAGCCCTCGCCGGGCGGCATCCTCCGCCACCCGCGCCAGACCAAGAGACACCCGCTCCACCACCTGCTCGGCGGACTCCCCCACCGGCATCCGGGCAAAGTCCGGGTCGGCAAGCCACTGGCGGTACAGAGGGTCATCCTTCAGCTCCTCGTGATTTTTTCCCTCGAAGGGACCGAAATCCGTCTCACGCAGTTCCTCTATCACTGTGGCCTCCACCCCCGGCCAGAGCAGCTCCGCCGTCTGGCGGCACCGCTTCAAGGGACTGCGGTAGATGTGCTCCACGGCGGGCAGTGTGGGGCCCACCCGCCGGGCCAGCTCTTCCCCTTGGGGCGCTAAATCCACGTCCAATGTACCAATAAACCGCCGCTCCAGATTGCCCCAGGTGGTCCCGTGGCGGATAATTATCAGCTCCATGTCCCCGCTCCCTTCAACACCATGGGCAGACCGCAAAAAATGCGCTCCACCCGCTCCGCCCGCTGGGCCAGCCGGCAGCACAGACGGCCCACGGCCTCCCGCCAAGCCCGCTGCTCCGGCTCCACCGGCACCACGCCGCAGCCCACTTCCCGGCAAATCAGGATAACCTCCGGGTTTTGGGACAGCAGGCGGTCCACATCCAGCTCCGGCCAGTGCTCCAGGCCGCAGAAGATGGGACGGGACTCCGCTTCCTCCGGCGAATGGGCCACGTCCTCCGGGCCCAGGCCGGTTCTGCTCAACACATAGTCCAGCTTTCCCTGGCCCACGCCGCCGACAATCAACATCATAACAACACCCCGATTTTCTGTGCCAGCACTACGCCCAGCACCATGGCCAGCTCACAAAGCTGGAGGAAAAATCCCGCCAAATCTCCGGTAATGCCCCCGAACTGCCGCCGGGACATGACCACATAATACAGGCCAACCGCGCCCGCGCCTATGAGGCTCCCCAGACCTGCCGCCGGGTCCAGAAGGAGCATTCCCGCGCCGCAGGCCGCCGCCCATAGGCTCAATACCGCCCGCGCCTTCCAGGCGTCCATGGGCTGGGTGAAGGTGGCCAGCAGACCGCTCCCCCTGGCATTGGGCAGGGATGCGGCAAAGAGACCCGACAGGCTCCGGGACAGCACCGGCCCCAGGGCCAATACGAGCCCTGTCCGGCCTGTGCATCCCGCTTCTGTCCAGACGGCGAAGAACGTCAGCAGGTACAGACAGCAGCAAATAATGGCAAAGGCTCCGGTGTGGGAGTCCTTCAAAATTTCCAGCTTCCGCTCCCGGCTCTGATGGGAGGACAGGGCGTCGCAGGTGTCGCAGAAGCCGTCCAGGTGGATGGCTCCGCTGACCAGGATGGGGACCAGCAGAGCCCCGGCGGCAAAGAGGGGCCCGCCCAATCTCAGCAGGGCGGAGAGCTGGAACCACAGCCACAGTCCGCCGCCCGCCGCGATGCCCACCGCCGGAAACCAGCACAGGGCCCAGGACAGGGCGTGTTTGTCCCACTCCACTTGAGGGACGGGGAGCTTGGAATACATAGAAAGGGCAATCCAAAAGGACCTCATGGCTGCGCCCCCTTCCAGGGAATGGGAATGCCGCAGACCACTTCAAAGACCTGTTCCGCCTGGGCGGCGGCGGCCCGGTTGAGCTGGGCCAGACAGGTGAGATACTGGGCTGTCTCCGGGTCGTAGGCAATGCCGTCGGAGAAGAGCTCGCCGGTGACCGCCACCAGCAGGGCGGGGGATGCTGCGGCCTGACGCAGGCCCACGGTCAGGCGCTCCAGAGCGCCCTTCGGGCCCTGGGGGCCGAAATACTCGTTGGCGGTCAGGTTGGTCAGGTCCTCCAGCAGAACGGCGCTGCCCGGCGGCAGCGGGAGGCCCGCCAAATCCAAGGGGCGCTCCAGGGTCGCAAAGCCCTTGCCGGCCCGCATGGCGCGGTGGCGCTCCACACGGCGCTCGCTTTCTTTGTCCCAGACCTGCATGGTCGCCAGGTAGATTCTTTCTTTCAGGCCCGAGCGGACAATCAGCTCTTCGGCAAAGGCGGACTTTCCGCTGGAGGCACCGCCGGAGACTAGAATCAACACTGCTGGGTGGCTCCTCTCTGTTTGTTTTGGTTTCTGCGTTTTCTATGGTTGGCTCTGCGTTTCGTTAGTGGGCCTTCTTTTTTTGGGGTTTTTGCCTCTTCCTCGGTACTCTGGTGGTGTTCGTTTTCTGGTCCCGCCTCCGGCGGGTTACTTTCCAGCGA
>CAJUDT010000143.1 GCA_910585415.1 uncultured Flavonifractor sp. | reverse complement strand
TTCACACTATCTTTCCCTCCGAATCCTTTGGCCGAAGCGGTTTTTCGACAGTCTGTACTATCATCACTTACATACGAAAAGGAGGACAAAAACATGTCTGCCATTCAAATCAACAAAACCAATTTCACAGAGGAAGTCATCCGCTCGGACCGGCCGGTGCTGCTGGACTTCTGGGCCCCCTGGTGCGGCCCCTGCCGCATGGTCGGCCCCATTCTGGACGAGATTGCCCAGGAGCGCACCGACATTAAGGTCGGCAAGGTCAACGTAGACGAACAACCGGAGCTGGCAGGGCAATTCGGCGTCATGAGCATCCCCACTATGGTGGTTATGAAGGGCGGCAAGGTGGTCAATCAGGCCCTGGGCGCCCGGCCCAAGAGCCAGATTCTTGCCCTTCTGTGACGATACAGAAAGCGCCCCTCCCCATTGCAAGCCGATGGGGAGGGGCGCTTTTATGCGTTTTGCAGGCGCTCCAGCTCCCGCTCGTCTTGGAGCTCCACAGCGCCTCGGGACAGCTTGACCAGTCCCTCTTCCTGGAAATAACGCAGCATTCGGGTGACGACCTCTCTGTGGGTCCCCAGGTGCCTGGCAATCGTCTCATGGGTGAGCGACAGCCGCGCCGTCCCTTCGATGGCCGCTTCCTCCAGCAGAAAGGCGGCGATCCGTTTGTCCATGCTCTTCCACATGACCTGTTCCATCCGCCACATGACCTCGGAAAACCGGGCGGCCATGAGCTCGTTGGTGTAATTGGCCGCCGGTGCGGATTCCTCCATGATTTCCCGATATACCTCCGGGGGAACAATCCAAAGGGAGGTATCCTTCTCCGCCTCAATGGTGATATCAAACTGCACGCTTCGCAGCATACAGGAGGCGGAAAACAGGCAGATATCCCGGTCAAAGAGGCGGTAGAGCGTAATCTCCCGCCCTTCGTCCGAGAGGATGTAGGCCCGGAGCTGGCCGGATTTCACCAGCAGCAGTCCGGTACAGTCCATACTGCCGTTGTGTATCACCGTCCCCTTTTGGATGTCCCGGCAGGTCAGACTGCCGAGGATGCGGTTTTGCTGGGTGTCGGATAATTTGTCCCATACGGGAAAAAGGGCTTGAAGCTCCATCGGCGTCCTCCTTGTCAAGGTGCGGCAATGTAAAAGGGAGGCGGCTGGCGCTGCCTCCCTTGTTTGCCTTGGTTCAATGTCCGCCCTTACGCCTTCCAAAGGCCGTGCAGGTTGCAGTATGCGTAGACGGCCTCCACCGCGTCACCCTCGCAGAGGGCAAAGCAGACCTCCGGCTTTTCGCCGGGGTGCAGGTGCTTGAGCTGTGTGCCCTGCTTGGTCTGCAGGGAAACCCACTCAATATCGTGCTCCGGCAGCATGGGGTGCTCCACGGAGCCCACGCACACCTTGACCAGATTGCCCTCCACCTGATACACAGGGACGTGCTTTTCTGCGGCGGCATCGGTGGTGCCGGGAATCAGCGCCGTCATTTTCTGCCCGCAGCACTGTACCGGCACACCGGCATCCTTAACCATGGTAATGATGTTGTTGCAGTGCTCGCAGATATAAAATTTCTGTTCCATATTAAACTCCTTCTAACACAATTTCCGACCGGCCCGCAGTCTCGCTGGGACACCGTCCCCTGCCCTTCCCGTCCTGGCGGAAATTGCAGAGGGTAAGCCGGGCGGTACTTTACTTCTTTTCCGAAAACATATCCTTGCCCACACTGCACAGGGGGCAGACAAAATCATCGGGCAGGTCCTCAAATTTCGTGCCGGGGGCAATGCCGAGATCGGGCACGCCCAACGCCTCGTCATAGATCCAGCCGCAGATGTCGCACACGTACGTTTTCATGATAAATTTCTCCTTATTTTGTGCGGGAATAGCGCTTGTGCGCCGTATTGGCCTCTGCCGCCGCGCCACAATCGTCCAGGAACGCCTTCGCTGTGCCGGGCCAGGGAGGCTTTGGCCTATACCAAGGATAGGATACCCCAAATCAGCGGAAAAATCAAGCCGCTTTGACCGCCGTTTTATACAACCTTCTATCGGGTCCTACTCAAACTCCTGTAAAAATGAATCAAACAGCTCTTCCTCCGCTCGTTTTCGCGCCTTGACTGCATCCTCGAATTTCTCATAGCTTCCCAGGTACCTCCGTTTTCCCTTGAAGCAGATAGACGCGCGCCAACGCCCTTTGGAGGCCCACCAGTGTACCCCAGGCACACCGCTGGTGTTGTTGCGCCGCACCGTCCTGGCTCTGAGCATTTCCACGCAGGTGCCCTCCACATACGTCAGGCCCAGCGCCCTCCTGGGTCCCCCGGGGCCGTTCTGGCAGCCGCAGCTCTTGGTATGGCCGGACCGCAGGTGATAGGTTTTGACTACAACCGTCCGCCCGCAGTCGCATTGGCAGCGCCATGCGGTCCGGCTCCCGATGTTCTCCGCCGGGCCAAGCACGCTCAAGCGCCCAAACCGCTGGCCGGTCAGGTCCAGCTTTTTTGTTGAATGATTCATCGCCCCACACCCTCATTTTCCCAGATTCTCAAAATTTGCAGGTTTCCAAAGTGGCTTACAAAGTGTGGGTTGTAAGCCACTTTATGGTTGCAAAATTTTGGTGGGTATGGTATAATATTTTCGTCAAAACAGACAAGAGCAGGACTTACCACTACGGAAAATGGTACCATCTTGCTCAAAATCAGGACTCATGTTGTGTGGATGGCAACCCACGGTTTATAAGCCGGACTCATTCCCGGCACCACCGCTGGAATGTCCCGTGGGCTACCCCCAGCTCTTTTGCCGCCGCCCGGCCGCTGAGTTCCCCCCTGCGCCATGCGGCCATGACGGACGCGAAGTTTTCGCCCCGGTCCTTGCGCTTTCGCCCAAAGTGGATGCCCCTGGCTTTGGCGTCCGCTATCCCTTCAGCCTGGCGCTGGCGGTTGAACTCCCGCTCCGTCTGGGCGACATAACTCAGCAGCTGAAGCACAATGTCCGCAATCAGTACACCGGTGAGGTCCCGGCCCTGACGCGTATCCAGCAAGGGCATGTCCAGCACCACAATGGCAATCTTCTTTTCCTTGGTCAGCAAACGCCACTGCTCCAAAATTTCATCGTAATTGCGCCCCAGCCGGTCGATGCTCTTTACGACAAGAGTATCCCCGGCTTTTAGTGTCTGTATCAGCCGCCGGTAGCCGGGACGTTGGAAATCCTTGCCGCTCTGCTTGTCCAATATGATGCGGCTTTCCTCCACGCCAAACTCCCGCATAGCGGCCATCTGCCGGTTTTCGTTCTGCTCCTTGGTGGAGACCCGAACATATCCATATGTATCCATCCTGCACCTCCTTTTTGATACATCCATTTTAGATAAGATTTGAACTTGTGCAATTTGAAATTGTCTCAAAAGTGGTAAAATCGGTTGCCTCCCATGGTGAGAAACAACCATTGCAAACGCGGCGAAACAGAAAAACGCCCGCACAGCACAGGGCCGTACGGGCGCAGGGGGTAGTAGAATCTTGCAATGAACGCAGCATACAAGTTTTACATGATTTCTTTTTTGTGCAGCTCAGTATTCCTAAGAGCCTGTTTAATATCTTCTGATGAGGATGGCAATGAGGG
>CAJUDT010000142.1 GCA_910585415.1 uncultured Flavonifractor sp. | reverse complement strand
TCTTCCGCTTGCGCTCCGGCTCGTCCACCCCCGCCAGCAGGTCCAGGAAGCGGTCAGTAGCGTCCACATAAATCAGATTGGCGTCCATCTGATCCCGGAAAACCGACAGAACCTGCTCACTCTCTCCCTTGCGCATCAGCCCATGGTTCACATGAACACAGACCAGCTGCTTACCGATGGCGCGAATCAGAAGCGCGGCCACCACCGAGGAGTCCACGCCTCCCGACAGGGCCAGGAGCACCTTTTTATCCCCCACCTGAGCGCGGACCTGTTCCACCTGTTCCGCAATAAAAGCCTCTGCCAGGGCCGGGGTGCTGATTCGCTGCATGTCTGCGGGACGCAGATTATTTTCCATAACAAAACCCTCCATCGTCATCTTACTGAATTGACCGGGTTATTATATCGAAAACCCAACGGTAATGCAAGTAGCCTTGTCTTAAAATGGAGAAAAAAAGAATCTGCCGCCGCAAAAAATAACCGGCGCTCCGCCCTGTGAACCCCCTGCCCAATTCCTAGAGCGTCAATGTCCCGTTTTCGTCCTCTAGCAGGAGCAGAATCTTCTCTTCCTGGCCAGTCGCGGCGTTGACGTACACCAGCACATGACTGCCGTCCTCCGCCTGACACTTGAACTCGTGACAGAGAACCTCATACTCCCCCGCCGTGGGAATGAGGGCCAGCTGATGGCTCAGGACCTCCAGGCTCCCATCCACCAGCCTCCCGGCCTCATCCTCGCTGACGGCAGCCTCCAGAAGCTCCCGGCTGCCGTGGTGGGTCAGATAGCCCTGGGCCTCGAAGCTCACCACCCCGCCGTTGTCCAGGGCCACACCCACCTTCACCAAGTCCGGGTAACAGTACACCCCATCCTGCACGGCGGCAAAATGAATGGTCAAAATCCCGTTTTGGGCCATGGAGTAGCTGGAGAGCATATCCGAGTACCCCCGTTCCTCCAAAAACTCCGACGCGGCTTGAAGAGCTTCCTCCCGGTCCAGGCGGGCCGTCCCCAAGGGGCGGGAGGAAAGCACCTGCAAGACCTGCGCTCCCTGGCGGGTGACCTCCACATAGAGCTCCCCGCCCTCCACCGCCGCAGTAAAGCCCCAGGTGGGAAGAGGCCCCTCTCCCTGGTCGGAGCAGGTGAAAATCTCCGGCCGCAGGTTCAAAAACTGGGCGGCCGCCTGCCGCGCCGTCTCCTCGTCCACCTGCGGGAGCCCCTCCAGCATCCGGGGCGTCCGGCCCGTCAGGTGCTGGGAGAAGGGTCCGTCATACACCAGCGCGGGCACCTCTGGAAAATCGGCCTCCACCGTCTGGAAGGCGGACCCGGCGGTGAGGGCTTCCTCCCCCTGCCCGGCGGAGAGGCGGGCCTGTACAGCGGCCAAATCCTCCAAAGAGACATCCCCCGCCCCCACCTGGAGCTGTAGCTCTCCCAAGGTCTGGGACAGGGCGGAGGCCGCGGTGGAGTACGCGCATAACCCCTCCCGTTCCTCTGCGGAGCACACCGCCTCCCCCCAGGCTCCCCGCGCAAGGGACATGGCATAGTCCCCCGCCTTGGCCAGAAAGGCGGCGGTCTGTTCCAGCTCCACATTTCCGTAGGGCAGTTCCCCCAGAGCCATTTGCGCGGCCTGCGCCTTGGCATAGGCCTGGGTACACTGGCTGGCGAAGAGGGCGGGGGTGGCCGCAAGACTGGCCTTCCGCAAGGCGGTATCCAGCTCCCCGGCGGCGGCCGTCAGCTCGGCAAAGGCGTGGCGGCGCTGGTTCTCCAACAGACGGGCATACTGCTCCGCCTGCGCTCTGGCCTGAAGGGCAAAACCCTCTGTGACCAAAAATGCCGCTGCCAGCAGGCTCACCGCCCGCACACGGCCCCTGCGGCCCCTCCAAAGCGCTTTCATCAAGGCATCCCTCCCCATATTTGGTGCTAGTGTTGCCCAGTTGGGGAGATTTTATTTGCGCAAAAAAGCGGCGCAGCTTGAAAACTGCGCCGCCCTGCCATTAAGCTAGGATAATATCTCTCTTGGGCACCTTGCCCCAGGAAAACAGCGGAACCAGCTCCGCCGCTGCCGCCGGCTCCGGCCGGTCCAGCAAGCCCGCCAGACAGGCCAGACGGCCCACCACTTCCTCTGGCCGGTACCGGTCCCGGAGAGCGCCCATGTCCAAATCCCCGTCCCGCTTGGACAGCCGCCGTCCGTCGGGGGCCAGCAGCAGGGGCACATGGTAAAACTCCGGCGGCGTCCGCCCCAGCAGCCCGTATAAGTACTGCTGCCGTGGGGTGGAGTCCAGCAAATCCCGCCCCCGGACCACCTGGGTAATCGCCATGTCCCCATCGTCGCACACCACCGCCAGCTGATAGGCGTACACACCGTCGGACCGGCGGAGGATAAAATCTCCGCAGTCCCGCAACAGGTTTTCCGCATAACCTCCCTGGAGTCCGTCCTGAACAATCACCGTTTCGTCGGGCACCCGCAGCCGCCAGGCGGGGCGGCGGGTCTGGGACAGCTCCGAGCGCTCCCGGGGCGAGAGACTGCGGCAGGTTCCGCCATAGACCGCCTGCCCATCGGAGCGGTGGGGGGCGGAGGCCGCTAACCGCTCCGCCCGTGTGCAGAAACAGGGGTAAATCAGCCCCCGGTTCTCCAGGGCCCGGAAGACGGCGGCATAACGCTCCGTCCGTTCGCTTTGCAGGTAAGGCCCATGGGGTCCGCCCAGGCCATAGCCCTCGTCCCAGTCCAGCCCCAGCCAGCGCAGGTCCTCCGCCAGCTGGGCGGCGTACTCTGGGCGGCACCGGTCCGGGTCCAGGTCCTCCATACGCAGGACCATCACGCCCCCCGCCGCGCGCACCGACAGCCACGCCAGCAGCACCGAAAACAGGTTGCCCAGGTGCATCCGCCCGCTGGGGCTGGGGGCAAACCGGCCGCGCAGGGGCCGGTCTGTTCTCTGCGGGACCATCAAACGTCCTCCCCCGGGTCAAAGGGGGGCATGTCCCGGCCCTGGGGGACCGCGTCCCCCTCAAATTCCAACTCATCGGGGACGGGCTCGGGGGGAGCGGTGTCCACCATACCCTGACGGAACTGCATCTCCTGCCAGCCCTCCTTGGTAATGAGCACCTGCCGGGGTTTGGCGCCCTCGAAGGGGCCCACAACGCCCTTTTCCTCCATCTGGTCAATGAGGCGGGCGGCGCGGGCATAGCCCAGCTTCAGCCTTCTCTGGAGCAGGGAGGCCGAGGCCATGCCGGAATCCACCACCACCTCGATGGCGGCGGGAAGCAGCTCGTCGTAGCTGCCGTCCGACTCCGCCGGAGCGGAACCGCCCCCCTTATTTCCCTTCTCCTTCTCGGCGGCGTGCTGCTCAATCTCGTGGAGAATCTGGTCGTCGTACTCAGCCCCGGCGCTGTTGCGCTTGATGAAGCCCACCACAGCGGCCACTTCCTCATCGGAAATCAGGCACCCCTGTACCCGCTGGGGCTTTCCGGTGCCCAAGGGGAAGTAGAGCATATCGCCCCGGCCCACCAGCTTTTCCGCGCCGGGGGTGTCCAGAATGATGCGGGACTCCAGGCTGGAGGCCACGGCAAAGGCGATACGGGAGGGGATGTTGGCCTTCATCAAGCCGGTAATCACGTCGGCGGAGG
>CAJUDT010000141.1 GCA_910585415.1 uncultured Flavonifractor sp. | reverse complement strand
CCGAGGGGCCAATGGCCGAAGTGTTGAGGGCGGAGGCTAAAACGGCGGGTAACAATTAAAGGATTTGCAGGCCCCGTATCTATTCCGCCGCCCCCCGACCCCGGGTCCGGGCCCGCAGGCCCGGCGAACTTTGCCTACTTTCCTTCGCTGGAAAGTAGGCCGCCGGAGGCGGGACCAGGTAACGAAACGTAGGGAGCAACATGGAAAAAGCACCGACCCCCGCCGGAGGCAGGACCAGAAAACGAAACGTAGGGAGTACCGAGGAAGAAGCAAAACCCTCAACAAAGCCAGAACCAGCCAACAAAAAGCAGAACCCACCATAGAAGAAGCAAAGGCAAAAATAGTAAGGAGCAACGAGGAACCCCCTGTGAACCTCAGAAAAATTGTAAGAATCCGTTAACGATTTCTTGAAGAAACTGTGGTATGATATTATGATATAAGGAAAACGCAGATAGGAGAACGAGCACCATGGCGGCAAGGAGAAACAGAAACACCCGTCGGCGGAACAGAGGGCGTTTTGGCGGCCTGTATAAGCTGCTGTCCATATTGCTGATTTTTGCCGCGATTTTATTGGGCTGTCTGGTCTTTTTTCGGGTGGACCGTATTGAGGTCACCGGGGCCAGCCGCTACAGCGAGGCGGAAATCATCCAGGTGGCGGGGGTCAACCAGGGCGACAACCTCTACGGCCTGAATAAAACCAGGATTGTCAACCAATTGCTGACGCAGCTGCCCTATATCGACGAGATATCCATCAGCCGCCGATTGCCGGACACACTGGTTATCAATGTCCGGGAAAGCGCCGAAATGGCCGTATTGCACTGCGGCGAAAGCTACTGGCTCCTGGACAACCGCTGCAAAATCCTGGCCGAGGTGAACCCGCCCCAGGAAGGCCGGGCGGAGGTCCTGGGCCTGGAAGCCCTGGAGCCCACCGTGGGAAGCCTGCTGCAGGTCCCCGAGGAGCAGGCCGGAAAGCTGGAGAGCCTCCGGGACCTGCTGGCCGCCATTCGGGAGCGGGGTATGACCGGGAGCCTGACCAGCTTCATTGATGTGACCTCTACGGGCAAAATCCGCTTTGGCTATGGAGAAGGCCTGACCATTGTTATGCCTATGGCCGCTGACTATACCGAGCTGACCTATCAGCTCAAGCTGGCCCTGGAAACCATGGACGCCAGGGGATTGGCCCGGCAGGGCACATTGGATTTGAGCATCGGGGAACGGCAGGGAAATCTACAGCCGAAACGGTGGCTCCCCGGCGATGATGAGCCGGACCCTCCGGCGGAGGACGGCGAAATAGAGCCGTCCCCCTCTCTGCCGCCGGAGCAGTAAGCGGGGAAAAAGGCGAAAAAACGCGCAAATACTGCCGCACATCGGCCTTGGGATGGTGCAGACGGCAATATTTGGAACGCTCATACCCAAAACTTTGCGGAAATCCGCAGAGAACTATTGACCTGACGGCAAAAGAGAGATAAAATAGATAAAGTTATGGACAACCAGCCAGAAGGGCCCGCCGAACGGCGGGGATTCTGTGCCGTAAGGATAGAGAGAGATCCACAATGAATCGTTTACATAGGAGGAGCAATTATGGTGATTGGACTGGACAACGGGCCGGAGAGCGTTGTTACCATTAAAGTAATCGGGGTAGGCGGCGGCGGAAACAACGTGGTTAACCGGATGGTTAAGACCGGGACCAAGGGCGTGGAGTTCATTGTGGTGAACACCGATAAGCAGGCCCTGGCCATCTCCAGTGCCACCGTTAAGATCCAGATCGGAGAAAAGCTCACTGGGGGCCAGGGGGCGGGCAGCGACCCGGAGGTGGGACGTAAGTCCGCCGAGGAGAGCCGCAGCGCCATTTCCAAGGTGCTGGAGGACACCGATATGGTGTTCATTACCGCTGGTATGGGCGGCGGCACCGGCACCGGTGCGGCTCCCATTGTGGCGGACATCGCCAAGGAGATGGGCATTCTCACCGTCGGCGTGGTGACCAAACCCTTCGGCTTTGAGGGCCGCCGCCGGATGCTCCAGGCGGAGAAGGGCATTGAGGACCTGCGCACCCGGGTGGACAGCTTGGTGATTATCCCCAACGAGCGGCTCAAATTTGCCACCGACCAGAAGATTACCTTTGCCAACGCCTTTGAGATTGCCGACGATGTGCTGCGCCAGGCGGTGCAGTCCATTTCCGACCTCATTAAGAATACCGGCTTCATCAACGTGGACTTTGCCGACGTAACCGCCGTGATGAAAAATGCGGGCATGGCCCACATGGGCGTGGGCCGGGCCGCCGGCAAGGACAAGGCCGAGGAGGCCGCCAAGCTGGCCATTTCCAGCCCCCTGCTGGAGACTTCCATCAATGGGGCCAAGGGCGTACTGGTCAACATCACCTGCCCCATGGACTTCGGTATGGAGGAAGTGGACACCGCCGCCAATATGGTGCAGGAGGCCGTTCATCCCGACGCCAATATTATCTTTGGTTCCATCTTCGACAACAGTCTGGAGGACGAAATCTGCGTTACCGTCATTGCAACGGGCTTTGAAGAGCTTGATGGTGGAATGCCTGCAAAGCCCTTTACCGCGGCGGGGGAGAAGCGGGCCGGAGAGCGGCAGCGGGCAGGCAGCGCCAGCGCCGTGCTCCCCAGTGATGAGGACCCCTTTGACGGGATTTTTGAGATTTTCAACAAGAAAAAAGGTGGAAATAGCTTTTGAGCACTTGGGCCTGTCCGGTTTTCGCCGGGCAGGCCTGTTATTGCTTTGAACGGGTGGAAAAGCCAGACTTGCAATCACGGGGAGGGAACACAGTGGAATCTGTCATTGACCGGGCGTGCAGCAGCTTGCGTAAACGCGGATGGACTGTAACGGAGCGGAGCGTTCCCCTGTGCCGCCTACCGCAGGTGATTTTGGACCGGTATCCCTGCGTACCGGAGGAATGGGCGGCTTTTTTATCTCAGGTCAGCCGATGCGTCAAGGATGGAGAAACTGCGTGGCTGCTCTGTTTGGAGGACTTTGAAGAGGCGGACGGCGGCGGGTTCCGGTGGAATGAGTTTGAGCAGTTGAGCCTACAGGCGGCGGCTGACGCGGGGGATACGGTGTGGCAAGCCGACATCCGGCGCTTTTGGGATGCACACATACCGGTGGGCCTGTCGGTGGGCGGGGCGTATGAATATTACGCAATCCGGGTTTCGGACGGCGTGGTGGTCCACGGTGCAGAACCGGAATTTGAAGAAGTGGAGGAAGCGGCCGCCTCGTTTTTTCAGCTGCTTACAGAACTTGGCGCGGGAAATGTGCGGCTGTGAGGGGGGTCGGACGGCAGGTCCTGGGGGTGCGGTCACGCCGGGAATATTCAATCAAAAATGAATATTATGCAGTTTGTTGTGAAAACTCACCAGGATAGGCGGGGGCGGTTCGTATATTTATGCGAATTGCCCTCTTGCTTTTTGAGGCGGAGCGTGGTACACTGTGTCCAACATCAAAAACGGAGGTCATTACCATGTCTGAAGTGAAAAAAGTCGTACTCGCCTATTCCGGCGGTCTGGATACATCCATCATTATTCCCTGGCTGAAGGAGAATTACAACAACCCTGAGATTATCGCCGTCTCCGGCGACGTGGGACAGAACGACGAGCTGGAGGGCCTGGAGGAAAAGGCCATCAA
>CAJUDT010000140.1 GCA_910585415.1 uncultured Flavonifractor sp. | reverse complement strand
GCCAATGGCCGAAGTGTTGAGGGCGGAGGCTAAAACGGCGGGTACCAACCAAAGGGCTTGCAAGCCCCGTACCTCCACCGCCGCCCCCCATCCCCGGGTCCGGGCCCGCAGGCCCGGTGATCTTTGGTTACTTTCCATCACTGGAAAGTAACCCGCCGGAGGCGGGACCAGAAAACGATAACCACCAGAGTAACGAGGAAGAGGCACCCACCCCCAACAAAGTCAGAACCAGCCAACAGGAAGCAGAAACAAACACAAAAACCGCAACCGGCCAAGATAAGCAAAAACCGAAAGCCCCTGCCCTCTTGTCCAACTATCAAAAAAAGCGCCGCATCGAGCGGCGCTTTTTTCTCTCGGTTGGTGCTTACTCGGAGAAATTAGAGGAAATCAGCTCGATGAGCGCCTCCACTGCCTCCTTCTCGTCAGGACCGTCAGCGATAAGATTGATGGACGTGCCCTTGACAATCCCCAGGGACAGAACGCCCAGCAGGCTCTTCGCGTTGACACGCCGTTCATCCTTCTCCACCCAAATGGAGCTTTTGAACTCGTTGGCCTTCTGGATGAAGAACGTGGCCGGTCTGGCGTGCAGACCTACCTGATTATTCACCACTGCCTCTTTCATATACATATTGTTTTCCCCCCAGATGCGTCAAGCATTCTTCTTTTATAGCATAGCAAATTTGTGCCAACCCGTCAATGACAAAATACACAAATTACAGGGGCAAAACTGTTTTTCTTGGAGAAGAAGTAACCTGAATTTTTCCATTGCGTTGTCCGCCTGGGAAAGACAGTCAATTCCTTCTCCCGCCCCACGGCTTTTCGCACACCAAACCCCGGACTATTTCAACTCCGCGATGGTCACGCCATCCTCCCCCTCGCCATAGCGGCCGGGCCGGAAGGACTTCACATAACGGCTGCGCTTGAGATGCTCCCGCACCGCCTTGCGTACCGCGCCGGTGCCCTTTCCGTGGATAATCCGCACCTCGTTGAGCTTGCCCAGCACCGCATTGTCCAAAAACAGATCCAGCGCCCCAAGGGCCTCGTCCGTCATCATGCCCCGCAAATCCACCTCGGGAGAAGCCCCCAGCTGTTTCAGCTTGTGCTCCGCCCGCTGGATAAACTTCTGTGCCTGCTTCTGAGAGCCGCCCTCAACCACCCGGACCTCCTCCTGTTTGGCGGAAATCTTCAAAATACCCGCCTGGAGCTGAAGAGAGCCATCCTTGTTCACCGAGAGGACTGTGGCCTGGGTGCCCATGCGCAGCAGCTCCACTGTATCCCCGGCCTTGGCCGGACGGGTGGGCGGCGGAACTGGGGCCTCCGGCCTCCGGCCCAGCTTGCCCTCCGCCTCGTTGAGACTGTGGCGCAGAGCGGCCCGCTGTTCGTTGACCTCCTGCCAGCTGGCCTCCTTCTCCTGGCGGCGGCGCATGTCGTTGAGCTCCTTAAATACCTGGTCGGCGGTATCCCGTGCTTCATCCAGAATAGCGCGGGCCTCCGCCTGGGCCTTCTCCACGGCCTTGGCCCGCTCTTCCTCAATCTTCGCTCGGTACTCGCGGGCCAGCTTGGAGGATTCCTCCATCTCCTGCCGCAGACGGCGGGCCTCTTCCTTCTCCCGCTCCATCTGCTGGCGCTGCTCATCCAGCTTGGTCAGAACATCCTCAAAGCGAATGTTCTCCGCGTCCACCCGCTCTGCCGCCTTTTGAATGATATGCCTGGGCAGCCCCAGACGTTCCGAAATGGCAAAGGCATTGGACTTTCCCGGGATGCCAATGAGCAGACGGTAGGTTGGGGCCAGAGTGTCCACATTGAACTCGCAGGAGGCGTTCTCCACCCCCGGCGTGGTCATAGCGTAGACCTTGAGCTCTGCATAGTGGGTGGTCGCGGCCACCAGAGCGCCCAAACTGCGGGCGCTTTCGATAATCGCCGCAGCCAGGGCAGCTCCCTCCACCGGGTCGGTACCCGCTCCCAGCTCGTCAAACAAAATCATCGTCTCATCGTCGGCCTCTTCCAGAATGCCCACAATATTGACCATGTGGGAGGAAAAGGTAGACAGGCTCTGGGCAATGGACTGTTCATCACCCACGTCGGCCAGAACACGGGAAAAGACGGATACATGACTCTCCCCGGAAACGGGGATATGGAGGCCGCATTGGGCCATAAGGGTCAACAGGCCGATGGTTTTGAGCGTGACGGTCTTACCGCCGGTGTTGGGACCGGTAATGACCAGGGTATCGAAATTTTCTCCCAGGGTCAGGTCGTTGGCCACAGCCTTGGAGGGGTCCAAAAGGGGGTGGCGGGCCTTGTGGAGGCAGATACCCCGCTTGACGATGCCCGGCTCACTGGCCCGCATTCGGTAGGACAGCTTGGCGCGGGCAAAGATTACATCTAAAATCAGCAGAAGGTCATAATCTTGGGCGATATCCTCCTTATGGGCGGCGCACTCGGCGGAGAGCTCTGCCAAAATGCGTTCAATCTCCTTTTCCTCCTTGGCCTGGAGCTCCTTGAGTTCATTGTTGGCCTTGACCACGCCCATGGGCTCAATGAAGAAGGTGCCGCCGGAGGAAGATACATCGTGGACCAGACCGGGCACGTCGTTTTTGTGCTCGGATTTCACCGGGACTACGAAGCGGTCATTGCGCTGGGTGATAATGGCCTCCTGGAGATATTTGGCCTGGTTGGAGGAAATGAGCTTATTCAGAATATCCCGGACCTTAGCGGCGGTGGAGCGCATATGCCGCCGGATAGAGGCCAGCTCGGGGCTGGCCGCGTCGGCAATTTCCCCTTCCCCCAGAATGGAGCCGGTGATTTTTTCCTCCAGAAAGCGGTTGGCCGTCAGAGAGCGGAACAGATGGTCAATGCAGGTTTTTACATTGCTGCTCCCCTCGCCGTACTCCTTGGCGGAGCGGGCCGCTCGGAGGACTGTGGCGATATCCAGCAGTTCTCTGGTATTCAGTGCGCCTCCCATATCCGCCCGCTGAAGGGAAGCCCGGACAGGCTTCACCCCTGAGAAGGAAGGGGTGCCCCGCAGGGTGGTCATTTCCACTGCGGCGGTAGTCTCCGCTTGGGCGCGTTTTACATCGTCCGTGTCGGTCAGCGGGCGGAGGGCTAGGCAGCGCTCCTTTCCTTCCTCTGTGACTGCCTGCTCGGCCAGGAGGGCTAATACTTTTGGTAGCTCTAATGTATGAATGGATTTTTCAAATAAATCAGTCATGGGTGTTCTCCATTGTCTCTAATTTTTGCTTTTCATTTATGGGTATGAGTTATGCGCATTTTCTTCTTTTATCATGCTCTTTGCATTTCGTTTTCTGGTCCGGCCTCCGCCTTCTTTGGTTCGGCCGCACAGTGCGGCCCCTCGGGCAAGGATACGGCTGGCAAAGACTGATTGGTAGTTGCGCTGCCTTTAGCCTGTAGAAAGGCCGCCCTACGATGGTGCAAGCTATTTCAAGATAGCCTTGGGGTTGAGTCGGCTGGGTGTTTTCTTTGCTTCAGATTTGCGGGACAGCGGGACTATTTGAAAGAACAAAGAGCTAAAGGTTTCTCTCCGCACCGACTCGACCCCAAAGCTATCCTGTAGAAGATGGCAGTCCGAAAGGCGGCATGTGGACCAGCCCCGCCAACGAAACTACCTACAAGTTTTGCAAGGGGGATATCCGCCCGAGGGGCCAATGGCCGAAGTATTG
>CAJUDT010000139.1 GCA_910585415.1 uncultured Flavonifractor sp. | reverse complement strand
GCGATCTTTGGTTACTTTCCATCGCTGGAAAGTAACCCGCCGGAGGCGGGACCAGCGAACGAATCGTAGGGAGTAACGTGGAAGAGGCACCCAGAAACATGAAAGCCCCACAGGCCCTGAAAGAAAAAGGAGGCCCCCATGCCAGAGAAGAAAAAAAAGAGCCCTCTAAAATCCTCGATAGTGGCCCGGCTCAACAGCCGGTTATTTCTCCGCCTGCTGGGCATCTATTTTGGGATGGATCTTTTGCTTTCGCTGCTGTTCTGCGGCGGCTTACTGTTCTGGGCCGAGCACCAGGCGGCAGACATCAGCGCCCTGGTCGAGGAGCGGGGCGTCCCCACCGCCGAAGCCACGGAATGGATGCAGGCCGGGGATTACATCGTCACCGCCGGGGACGGCGAGCCCAAGGGCTTCCCAATCCCCCGCTGGCGCGCCATGCCCGACGGCACCGTCAATGGCGAACGCTATTTTGACCCCGGAGATATCTCCATTTTCTTCCTGGTGACCTTCCACACCGGCGGCACCACCAGCTACTCCCTCCACATGGACAACAACGGCGACCCCTACACCATCTGGCTGGACCTCTCCGCCCCTGCCAGCATCTTCCTTTTCGCCTCCCGCGTCCTCTTGATTTGCCAGCTTCTCAGCCTGGTGAGCAACCTCTTCAAAAACGCCGGGTCCATCAAAAAGGTCCTGCGCCCCATTCAGGAGCTGGCCGCTACCGCCGCCCGGCTCAACAACGTGGAGCGCATGTCCCCCGATGAGCTCAAGGCCCTGGCGGGCAAGCTGGGCGAAATTGACGCGGGCCATCTGGATGAGCGCATCGACCTCCCCGGCACTCAGAAAGAGCTCCAGGCCCTGGCCGGGGCCATCAACGCCATGCTGGACCGCATCAACGAGGCCTACCGCTCCCAAATGCGCTTCGTCTCCGACGCCTCCCACGAGCTGCGCACCCCCATCGCCGTCATCCAGGGCTACGCCAACCTCCTGGACCGCTGGGGCAAGGACGACCCCGCCACCCGGCAGGAGGCCATCGACGCCATCCGGCAGGAGGCCGCCTCCATGAAGGAGCTGGTGGAACAGCTGCTCTTCCTGGCCCGCGGGGACAACGACTCCATGCACATTCAGATGGAGCACTTCGATTTGACCGAGGTGGCCGCTGAGGTCCTGCGGGAAACGGAGATGATTGACCAGACCCATCAGTTTTCCGCCCAGTGGTCCGGCACCGCGCCGGTATACGCCGACATGGGCCTCACCAAGCAGGCCCTGCGGATTTTGGTGGACAACTCCATCAAATATACCCCCGCCGGTGGGCGCATCACCCTGCGGGCCGGGACGGAAAACGGCGCCGCCTCCCTCTCCGTGCAGGACGAGGGCCAGGGCATCGACGCCCAGAGCCTTCCCCACATCTTTGACCGGTTCTACCGCACCGACGAGAGCCGGGCCCGTCAGACTGGCGGCACCGGCCTGGGACTGTCCATCGCCAAGTGGATTGTGGACCGCCACGGCGGCTGGTTTGAGGTCCGTTCCTGGCCGGGCGTGGGGACCCGCATGACCATCGTCCTCCCCCTGGCCGCTCTGGATGGACAATCCGAGGACCAGGAGAGCGCCTGAATGGATTCAACCCAATCAAATACGTAGAAACCAAACATCCCCCGGTACAGCGCCATTCTGCTGCACCGGGGGACTTCTGTTTAATGCTTCTTTCCTTTTTTTCCGAAGAAACCCTTCGGGCCCTCCGGTTCCTCGGAGGGGAGTTCGCCCATTGCCGCGCCGAAGGCCCGCAGGGCCTCCTTCTGCTCGCTGTTGAGGCTGGTGGGCACCTGGACGGTGACGTTGATATACTGGTCCCCCCGTCCCCGGCCGTTGACATTGGGCATTCCCTTCCCACGCAGGCGGAAAACAGCGCCCGGCTGGGTTCCGGCGGGGAGGGTCCATTTCACCTTGCCGTCGATGGAGGGAATTTCCAGCTCCGCCCCCAGGGCCGCCTGAAGGAAGGTCACCGGCTGGTCCAGGTACAGGTCGGAGCCGTCCCGCTTGAACTGGGGATGGGGCCGCACGGTGACACTGACCAGCAAATCCCCCGCCGGTCCGCCGTTCTTTCCGGCCCCGCCCTGGCCCCGGAGGGACACGGCCTGACCGTTGTCAATGCCTGCGGGGATGTTGATGGTAATCTTCCGCTGGCGGCGGGTACTGCCTGTGCCGCCGCAGCTCTTACAGGGGCTGTGGATGATTTTTCCCGTGCCGCTGCACTTGGGACAGGTGGCGGTGGTGGTGAAGCTCAAGGGCCCGCCGCTGCGCTGGATGCGCACCTGACCGGTGCCACGGCAGTCGGGACAGACCTCGGCGGATGTCCCCGCCTCACAGCCGGAGCCCTTACAGGCCTCGCACTGCTCCATACGGGTGATGTTCAGCTCCTTGGAGCACCCGAAGGCGGCTTCCTCGAAGGTGATGGTCACCGACGCCCGCAGGCGCTCCCCCTTCATGGGGCCGGTACGGCTCCGGCTGGAGCCCCCGAACCCGGTGCCAAAGAGCAGGTCCCCCAAATCGAAGCCCCCGCCAAAGTCGAAGCCGAAGCCCCCGAAATCGCCGCCGAAGCCGCCCGCGCCGAAGTTGGGGTCCACCCCCGCGTGGCCGAACTGGTCGTACTTGGCCCGCTTGTCCTTGTCGGACAGCACCTCATAGGCCTCGTTAATCTCCTTGAATTTTGCCTCGGCGCTCTTATCGCCGGGGTTCAGGTCCGGGTGGTACTGCTTGGCCAGCTTGCGGTAGGCCTTTTTCAGCTCGTCCTCCGACGCGCCCTTGGCCACCCCCAGGACCTCATAATAATCTCGTTTTTGTTCCGGCATATCTGTTCACCTCGATTAGAGCGGGAGGCCCCGCGCCTCCGCCGCTCCGCTAAAATGGACACGGTACCGCGCAGACGGGGAGGCCCCCGCCTGCGCGGTCAGGTTTCTGGTGTTTGGCTTATTTGTCGTCGTCTACCACGGTGTAGTCCGCGTCCACCACGCCGTCGCCGTCGGGGCCCGCGCCGCCGGAGAAGCCCGCGCCGCCCATGTCGGGGCCAGGCTGGCCCCCCTGGGGATTGGCCTGCTGGTACATCTTCTCGGCGATGGGATAAAACGCCTTGCTGGCTTCCTCGGTGGCCGCCTTGATGGCCTCCACGTCGCTGCCCTTGAGGGCCTCCCGGACCTTGTTCAGGGCCTCCTCCACACTGGCCTTCTCGCCGGCGTCAATCTTGTCCTTCATGTCCTCCAGGGCCTTTTCGGTCTGATAGACGACCTGGTCGGCCTGGTTCCGGGCGTCCACCTCGTCCCGGCGCTTGGCGTCCTCGGCGGCGAACTGCTCGGCCTCCTTGACGGCCTTGTCGATGTCCTCCTTGGACATGTTGGTGGAGGACGTAATGGTGATGTGCTGCTCCCGCCCGGTGCCCAGGTCCTTGGCGGAGACGTTCACAATGCCGTTGGCGTCGATGTCGAACGTAACCTCAATCTGAGGCACTCCCCTTCTCGCCGGAGCGATGCCGTCCAGGTTGAACCGGCCCAGGGTCTTGTTATACTGGGCCATATCCCGCTCGCCCTGGAGTACGTGGACCTCCACACTGGTCTGATTGTCGGCGGCGGTGGTGTAAATCTGGCTCTTCTTGGCGGGAATGGTGGTGTTGCGCTCAATGAGCTTGTTCATCACACCGCCCTGTGTCTCAATGCCCAGGGACAGAGGGGTGACGTCCAGCAGGAGCAGGCCCTTGGTGTCCCCGGTGAACACACCGCCCTGAAGGGCCGCGCCCATGGCCA
>CAJUDT010000138.1 GCA_910585415.1 uncultured Flavonifractor sp. | reverse complement strand
CGGAGGCAGGACCAGAAAACAAAAACCACCAGAGTAACGAGGAAGAGGCAAAAGAGAAGCAGAAGAGAAACACCAAAGCACCCCCGAAAGCCCCCCAAAGCAAGGAAGAGATAATTATATCATATAGCCCCCCGCAGGGGCAACCCCATTGACGCGCCGCCGGAACCCGGCTATAATAAACGAAGGAAATCCTGCATGTTGGAGGAAACAACGATATGAAAAAGCTCCTAGCCCCCCTTGTGGGAAACGCCTCCCCGGTGACGGTCATCGGCCTGTGCAAGAACGCGGGCAAGACCACCGCCATGCGCCGCCTGATGGCCGAGCTGGGAGAGGAATGCTTAGGCCTGACCTCGGTGGGCCGGGACGGTGAGGCCACCGACCTGGTCACCGGCACGGAAAAGCCCGACCTGTACATCAAATCCGGCGACCTTTTTGCCACCGCCCGCGGCATGATGCACCTCTGCGACGTCACCTTGGAGGTGGCCGGCCTCACCGGCGTCATGACCCCCCTGGGCGAGGTGGCCGTTTTCCGCGCCCGGTCCGATGGCTACATCCAGTTGGCCGGACCCTCCGCCGCCGGACAGCTCCCCCCTCTGTCCGAGCAATTCCAGGCCCTGGGGGCTCAGAGAGTCCTCATCGACGGAGCCGCCGGACGCAAATCCCTGGCCGGGGCCGGGGTCGAGGGCGCCGCCCTCCTGTGTACCGGGGCCTCCCTGGACCGGGACATGGATTTGGTGGTGGCCGAAACCGCCCACACCTGCCGCCTCTTTGCCGCCAAGCGCCCGGAACACCCCGCCCTCTGCGCCGCCCTGGACGGCTGCACCGGGCGCTTTGCCCTCTTCCGCCCCGACGGGTCCCCCCTGGACCTCCCCCTGGACGAGACGGGGGCTCCCCGGTGGAATAAGCTCCCCCGTGAGCACTGCGTCCTCTGGGCCGCGGGGGGCATTACCGACCCCCTCCTGAAAACCCTGGGCCGGAGAGGGGCCCCCCTGACCCTGGTGGCCGCCGACGCCACCCACGTGCTGGCCGGACGAGGGGCCTTTGACCTGTTTGCCCGCAGCGGAAACACACTGCAAGTCCGCCGGGAACTGACCATCGCCGCCGTAGGGGCTAACCCCTGGTCCGCCTACGGGTGGCACTTTGACGCAGAGGCATTTATAACCGCCCTCCGAAAGGCCATAGACCTGCCGGTGGTAAATGTGAAGGAGAATTGAGCGATGGAATTGACCCTTGAACTGCGGGAGAACGCCGGACTCCAGTGGGTGCTGGAGCGGCTGTCCCCTATGTCCCCCTTCGGGAAGGCCGCCGCGCGGGAGCCCCGCTGGTACGCCCCCGGCCAGGAGGCCGCGCTGGAGGAAGAGCTGGACAACGTCTCCCTGGGCCTGGCCCTCTGGAATGCGGGAAGCCCTCCGGCGGAGGACGCCCCCCCATGCTGCTGTGACGCCATCCCCCGGCTGGACCCTGCCGCCCTTCAGGACACCGCCGCCGCCCTGCGGGGGGTGACCCGGTGCCTGCCCCTGTTTCACGACATACGGGGGTCCTTCGACCGGGACCCCGGGAGCCCCTTCGATTTGGTGGAGCTCTTTGAGGTCAAGCACTTCCTGGTGACATTGGAGCAGCTCACCCTGGCCTATGGGGCCCTCCCCCCCTTCCAGGGCATCACCTTCCCCCCCATGGGAGACGCCCTGGCGCTGGTGGACCCGGAGGGACGCCGCCTGCCCGCCTTTGCGGTGGTCAACGCCTATCACCCCGGCCTTGCCCCCCTGCGGGCGGAAAAGACCGCCCTGGAAAAGGAAATCCGCGCCGCCGGTGAGGCGGAAAAGCCCGCCCTGCTGGAGAAGCGGCGGCAGCTGGCCGTTCAGGAGGACCAGATAGAGCTGGAGGTCCGGGCGGACCTGACCCGCAAGCTCATGGTCTACCGGGAGGACTTCCTGTTCAACATGGACGCCCTGGGGCACCTGGACCTGATTCTTGCCAAGGCCCGGCTGGCCAAGCGGTGGAAGTGCGTCCGGCCGGTGCTCTCGCCGGACAGTACCCTCTCCCTCCACGGCCTGCGCCACCCCCAGGTGGCCGAGGAGCTCTCTGACCGGGGGGAGGAATTTACCGCCCTGGATGTGGACCTGTCCGCCGGGTGCACCGTCATCACCGGGGCCAATATGGGCGGCAAGACCGTCTCTCTGCGCTCCACGGTGCTCAGTCTGCTTTTGTGCCAATGCGGCTTCTTCGTCTTTGCCCAGTCCGCACGGCTCCCCCTGTTTCATCAGGTAGCCCTCATTTTGGCGGACAGCGGGCCGGGCTCCGGGGGCCTGTCCTCCTTCGGGCGGGAGGTCCATTTGCTGGACCGCCTGCTGACCCAGACCCAGGGACAGCGGTTTTTCCTGGCCCTGGACGAGTTCGCCCGGGGCACCAATCCCCAGGAGGGGGCCGCTCTGGCCCGCGCCCTGGTGCGCTATCTGGGGGAGCTGGACTGCATGGCCCTCATGACCACCCACTACGACGGGGTATCCGACGTGGCCGGGGCCCACTATCAGGTTGCCGGTCTGGTGCGGGACATCGAAAACGACGAGGGGGAGGACCCCCGCCGCCGCATCGCCCGCCGGATGGATTACCGGCTTCTGAGCGCCCCGCCGGGGGCCCCCTGCCCCAGGGACGCCCTGCGGGTGTGCCGCCTGCTCAAGCTGGACCCCGCCCTCATCGCCCTCTTTGAGGCGGATTTGTAACCCCTCAAAAGACCCATTTACTTATGAAAAGAGGACGTGTGCAGCAAATCACTGTATACGTCCTCTTTTTATGGCAGATGTATCGTTACATATGGCCTACGGCTCATGAAAATACCGATAAATCTCTCGTCCCGCAAGGCCAAAAAAGCCTAGTGCCAACAAAAGGTGAAATAGCGGTACTGCGCTTTCGGTAAATAACGCAGTGTGAACTCTCTGAACTCCCAAAATGAGAAATATACCTACGCATACCCAAGAAAACCATTTTCCCTTAAACATTTGCATCACCAACGAGATTCACGTTAACGCCTAATCGAACTCTACTGTTATGGACACCCAGAAAAGTGTGGCTGGCCCATTTTCTGCTGCATTGAAATCATTGGAATCACAACCCCTTTTCAGATTTTAGGACTTGTTTAAGTCCTATCGCAATATTACCATATAACCAGCAATATATCAAGCAAAATTCATATAAAATCAACAATCATTTGGTAGAGAGGACCTGCCAAGCTACTGAGGAAAATAAAACTTGTTACATAAGTTCCGAAATTTTGTGATTCCGACGTGAAAGAAAACCCTGACGGTTTTCTTTCACACTATCTTTCCCTCCGAATCCTTTGGTCAAAGCGGTTTTTCGACAGTCTAAGGGCCCCTGCCGCTATCTGGCAGGGGCCTTGGTTTCTAAAACTCTCAGCTGTTTTCCTCAAAGCTCACGCCGCAGTTGCGGCAGCTGACGGTGATTTTGCCCTTTCCTCGGGGAACCCGCAGGTACTGGCCGCAGTTGGGGCATTTGAAATACCGGTGCTCCTTGTCCCGCCAGATGGTGCGCCGCATCCGCAGCCAGCGGATGGCCGGACCGGCCAGGGCGAGGAATTTCGCGTTCTCCGCCCGGCGGCGGTCAATTCTCCGGGAAAAAATGCGGTACACATCCCACAGGAGCACCGCCAGCGCCACCCAATTCAATATCCCAAGATGGGGCGCCGAGGACAGCAGGCTGAGTACCAGATAAACCAGCAGCAGGAAGAACGAGAGCTGGTCGCTGCCATACCGGCCAATCATGAAGTGTTTGAGCATATTCATGCGAAACTGGTCGCTCCTTACGTGCATACTGTTTCCAAAATCACCCCGCCGGAAAGCGGGGGACAGGCTGTCGAAAAACCGCTTCGGCCAAAGGATTCGGAGGGAAAGATAGTGTGAAAGAA
>CAJUDT010000137.1 GCA_910585415.1 uncultured Flavonifractor sp. | reverse complement strand
ATTTCTTCCTACCAGGGTCTTTTTTGTGCTGTCCGCACAAGTTGGGGCACTCCACCAGAGCTCTTTGGTGGATATGGGGGATAAATTCTATTTCTCTTTCCGCTGGAGCTGAAGACGGTCGGCAATCATGGCGATAAACTCCGAATTGGTGGGCTTGCCCTTGGAATTGCTGACGGTATAGCCGAAATATTTTTGCAGTGTCTCCAAATCGCCCCGATCCCAAGCCACCTCAATGGCATGTCGGATAGCCCGCTCTACCCTGCTGGCCGTGGTTCCAAAGCGTTTGGCGACCTCAGGATATAGTATTTTCGTGACTGCGTTGATAACCTCCATGTCGTCCACCGCAATAACAATGGCCTCCCGCAGATACTGATATCCCTTGATATGCGCGGGCACGCCAATCTCGTGAATAATGGCGGTAACCGTACGCTCCAGGCTCTGTTCCCGAGCGCCGCGCTGGGCCTCATCCTCCGGCTGAATCTGGCTGGCCATCTGGCGGATGCGCTCCATAACCGTACTGGTCTTACAGGGCTTCATCATGTAATAATCTGCCCCATTTTCCGCCGCTAACTCAGCGGTATTGCCCCGCACAAAGCCGGAGAGCACCAGCACGCGGGGGCGCTGGACCATATCCTTCACCGCCCGCAGCACCTCCAGGCCGTCCATACGGGCAAGCACAACGTCCATCACCAGCACGTCGGGCTGCAATTCCCCGACCAAACGTACGGCCTCTTCTCCATCTCCGGTGTCACCCACCAGCTGCATACCGGGCTCCTCCACCAATGTCAGCGCCAATACCCTGCGAAATTCCTCACTGGCGTCCGCCAGCACAATTTGAATGTTATGATCCATAAAAAAATCTCACCCTTCAGCAGTAGTTCTGCCATCACAAGTTCTGCCTGGCCAAGGCTGTTTACCGGTTAACTATAATGTACCATGATGTGACAGCGAACGCAAGGGTTTTATTGGAATTTATTGGAAGTTTGGCCGGGGTTTCGTTCGACTTAACTCGACCAAAACGGCCTTTTTTTCAATTTTCGACGGAAAAATACAAAATCTTTCAAAATAATGCAAACTTCGACAAAATATTACTATATAGCAAAATGTTTGCATCAAATCGCGCTGTTTCCACCGTTGACGCAGGGGCGGAGGCATGGTATGATATTCCAAAGAAGGAGGCTGCTGAACATGGACGACGCCCTGTCGATTATCGACTACACCCCCCAGCACAAACAGGCTTTGGAGGACATTTCCCTGCCCTGGCTGCTGGAATACGACCTGCTGGAGCCGGTGGATCTGGAAATGCTGGCGGACCCAGAACGCTTTCTGGCGGGCGGCGGGCGGGTCCTTTTGGCCTGCTGGGAAGGCGAGATTGTGGGCATGGTGATGCTGGAGCTCCAGGGGGAGGGGCTGTGCGAGGCCCTGAAATTCGGCGTCAAGGAGGAATACCGCCGCCGGGGTATTGGGCACGCGCTGATGCGTGCGGTGATTCAGGCCGCCCGGGCGCTGGGTCAGACCACCCTTGTGGTCACCTCCAACCACAAGCTCAAGGATGCCCTGCGGGTCTATGAGGACCTTGGCTTTCAATACACCACGTATTCCGACAAGTGGTTTCAGCTCTCCGACATCCGAATGGAGCTGCCCCTGTAACCTCCATCCTTTTTCTTGAAAGAAAAAGGATGCAAAAAGAACTTTTTTCCCGCTTCCAAATCTCTGCTGTCCTGCCGCGTTCTGCCCGGTAACGGAGTTGTTCCTTGATGGGAGCGTCATTCTGTTTCCATGCGCACGACCGGGCTGTGTGTCCACTCCAGTCCGCAGGGCCTGGGTGCGGAAAAACACAGCCCATATAAGTCTGTCCCTCTGGACTCCAGCGCAAACAAGCTCTGCGCCGGAAGGGACAGGCTTTTTACATGGGCGGGCTTGGTGAGCACGGGAACTGTGGGATTGGAGTCCCTTCCCCGCAGCACCTCCATACCCCGCCGGTTCATCCCCAGCACCCGCGCATACAGGGGCGCAGAGGGGATATCCGCTTCCCGCAGGCCCAGGAAAGCGCTGACGGCCAGCCGCCGCAGGCGGGCATGGGTATAGCGCTTGGTCTTGGCCAGGGTGTAAAATTCCTCCAGCCCCGTCCCTTGGCGGGCACAGCGGTACAGCCGGGCGGGCAGGCCCTCCGCCGCTCCGCTGTCGGGCAGGGCGGCAAAATCCTCCACGGTCATAGTCCGCAGGCGGGCCAGAATCGCCCGCTCTGCCCAGTCCAGGCGGGCCGGTTCCCCCAGGGCCTCCACCGTACCCGGCGGCAGCAGCTTCCCCGCCTCCGCCCCGCGTCCCGCCCAGAGCAAGCGGCGGATTTGGCTGGCCGAGGCGAAGCCGTCTACCGGGCTGGCGCTGTGGTGCCCCGCCCCCCGGCGGGGTATGGTCAGGGCCTCCATCGGGCGCTCCAACGCCCGGATTGCCCGCAGGTACTCCACCCCCAGATTGTCGTTGGGTGCGGCCAGACAGGCCGCCGCAGGCCCCAGCAGGGCCTCTGCCGCCCTCTGCCGCGCCCTGGCAAAGGGCTCCCCCGCCCTCAGCGCGCCTCTCAGCGCCGTCTGATATTCCGGGGTATCCAAACACTCTGCCGTCCGCCGCAGCGCCGGTAAATCCCCCGACTCACTGCCGAAGGAGAGGACCTCCGCCCCAAGCGCCGCCAGAAGGCCAACGCCCCCCCGCGCAAAGCGCTCCGCCGTGGAGAGGGCCCAGGGCAATGGGAGCTCAACGACCAAATCCGCGCCCCCCGCCAAAGCCAGCCTCGCCCGCGTCCACTTGTCCGCTATGGCGCACTCCGCCCGCTGAGTCCAATGGCCGCTCATACAGCACACCACCGCGCTCTCCCCGCCCGCCGTCCGGCGGGTCTGGGCAATGTGCCAGGCGTGCCCCAGATGAAAGGGGTCGTATTCACAAATAATTCCTATTACGCGCATAACTGCTCCTGAAATCTTCCAAATCCCCCCCGCCTCGTTGCCGAGGGTTGCATGGTATTTCCTGACGTATTCCGCAACAGGAACGACATTTTTTGTTCGCATTTTTCCTGCAAAAAAACGTAAGGAGAAATTTTACCTGGGAAATGCAAAATATGGGGTTGTCCTTTGGGGAAAAAAGGACTAGAATAGGGGATATAGCCTGCTCCTATCATACTACAGGAGCACCGGGGATGCAAGCGTCATCCCACAACCAACAAGGAGAGATCATCGACATGAAAGTTCTGGTCATCAACGCAGGCAGTTCCTCTCTGAAATATCAGCTGATGGACACCGACACCCGGGACGTGCTGGCCAAGGGCCTGTGCGAGCGCATCGGCATCGACGGCCGCCTCACCCACAAGGTCCCCGCCAAGGACCTCAAGCATGAGGCCGATATCCCCATGCCCACCCATGCCGAGGCCATTCAGTCCGTTCTGGACGCCCTGCTCAGTGACGCCCACGGCGTCATCCGTTCCGTGTCCGAAATCGACGCGGTGGGCCACCGGGTCGTTCACGGCGGCGAGGAATTCGCCGGGTCCGTGTTCATTGACGGCGCCGTCATGGGCGCCCTTGAGAAGTGCATCCCCCTGGCCCCCCTCCACAACCCCGCCAACATCACCGGCATCAAGGCCTGCCAGTCCGTCATGCCCGGCGTGCCCATGGTGGGCGTGTTCGACACCGCCTTCCATCAGACTATGCCGGAGCGCGCCTACCTCTACGCCCTGCCCTATGAATACTACAAAAACGATCAGGTCCGCCGCTACGGCTTCCACGGCACCTCGCACCGGTATGTCTCCGGCCGGGCCGCCGCCATGCTGGGCCGCCCCATTGAGGAATTGAAAATCATCACCTGCCACCTGGGCAACGGTTCCTCCATCGCCGCCGTGGACGGCGGGAAGAGCGTGGACACCTCCATGGGCTTCACCCCCCTGGCCGGCCTGCCCATGGGCA
>CAJUDT010000136.1:2571-3956 GCA_910585415.1 uncultured Flavonifractor sp. | reverse complement strand
CGTATCCGCATGGGATATTATACGACATTCCATCCTTGTTTGCAAGGGTGCCTTTTCCGTATCTGTTCCTGCCATTTTTTGCAAGGTGGAATATGCTTCTCACACTGTGCGGGATTGCTCTGCGCAGTGTTTTTGTTTTCATGCGGCGCCCGGGAGGACCCGGGCGCCGGCCGCGCGGCTGATTTTCCACCAGGAGGTGAAGCTTTTCCTCACGCAGTCAGGCCGCGCCTCATTGAACTGGAGGGATTTTTATGTTAATCGGAATCATTGTTTTCTTTGCTCTGCTCGTTGTCATCACTCTGATGATTCTCCGCACCTGGAATAAGGGCATGAACGCCCGCCAGACCGGGGCAGGGGCGCACTGTCCATCACACCAAAACAGAAAATGCGCAACTCCGCCGTGCTGTGGCTATACCGCAAAAAGGGCTCTACCATCGGCATTCGGGACTTGAGTTACCGATTCGATTACAATACCATGGAGGCCATCCAGACCGGACTAGGCTTCCGACCAATCTGATAAAAATGAGGTCTCACTATGGAGACCTCATTTTTATAACCATTTACAGTTACTTTTTCAGCGCGTCGGACACCTTGATTAAGGTCTCCTCATGGGTGTGGTCCACCAGATGGGTATAGACCTTGCCGGTGGTGGCGGGGGTGGCGTGGCCCAGGGCCTTGCCGATATCGAAGAGGGGCACCCCTTGCATGGAGGCCACTGTGGCGAAGGAGTGGCGCAGGCCGTGGAGGGTAACCCGGGGCAGGTCGTTTTTCCGCACGAAGCGGGTGAAGGCCAGGGACAGGGCGTTGGGGGAGTAGGGCTGGTTCCTGCGGTCCAGCACCACGAACTCGCTGGGCTCCTCCAGCCGCCATGCCTGGCGCTCCTGTTCCTTCTGAAGCAAAAGCGTTACGTCGTCGGGGATATACAGCGTCCGCACCGAGGAGCGGGTCTTGGTCTCCTTCTGGACCACTGTGGCGCCGTAGGCGGTGCGGGCCTCGCAGATGCGGAGGAGCTGGCGCTCGTAATCCACGCACTCCCATTTGAGCCCGCAGATTTCCTCCCGGCGCATTCCCAGACTGCCCGCCAGCCTGGCGCACAGCTCCAGCGGGTGGCCCTCCAGAAGGCTGTACAGCCGCTTCAGCTCCTCGGGCCGGTAGTAGGACGCCTCCTTCTGCTGGGGCCGGGGGGGCTCCACCTTGTCCATAGGCGACTGTAGAAGCTTGTCCTGCCGCACCGCTGCCCGCAGGGCCGAGGTGAGCAGGTCGTGGTGCCGGCGCAGGGTGTTGGAGGACAGATTCGCGTTCTGCTGGACCTGGATATAGTACTGCTGGATGTCCATGGGCGACAGGGCCAGGAGGGGGACCTCCCCCAGACTGGGGAGAACGTG
>CAJUDT010000136.1:0-2561 GCA_910585415.1 uncultured Flavonifractor sp. | reverse complement strand
GGGGCGGACGATGTTGTCCATCCAGCTCTCCAGCCATTCCCCCAGAGTCAGGTTGTGCTTGGGGGTGTTGAGCTCCTGCTCCCGGTGGATCAGGAAGTCCCGCAGACCCGCCCGGGCGGCGTAGAGGGTGCGGTAGGTCTGGTAGCGCTTGAGGCGCTTGCCCTCCTTGTCCCTGCCCAGGTCCATGCTGACGTAATAGATCTTCCGGCTCTCGTCATAGGAAATATTGCGCTCCACTGTCTTTCTTGCCATAATAGCACCTCCATGTTTTTTCTCTGTGGGTAGTTTTCCCCCGGAATCGGTGGAAATTTCTCCCTGAGAAAAATATGGACTATTTTGGGTCGTTTGCACAAGGACAAATTGTCTTATTTACTCAAATTATGTCGAAAAACTTTCACTTTTTTTCGACCTGTGGTATGATATGCTCCTGGAGGGATGACCAATGCTTCAAATTAGAAATCTTTCCCTGCCCCTGGGCGGGGACCTGGACCAGCTGCGCGTCCGCGCCGCCCGGGCCCTCGGGGTCCGTCCCGGCGCGCTGGGGGAGCTGGAGATCGTCCGGCAGTCCATCGACGCCCGGGACAAGCGCAATGTCCACTATGTCTACACCGTGGAGACCTCCATGCCCCGCGAGGAGGCCCTAATCAAGAGCGCCCCCGGCCGGGGGATCGCGCTGGTGGAGCGGGTTCCCTACGCCTTTCCCCCAGTCAAGCGCCGGTCCGGCCTCCCCCCGGTGGTAGTGGGGATGGGCCCGGCGGGGCTGTTCGCCGCCCTGTACCTGGCCCGAAACGGCCTGCCCTGCGTCATTCTGGAGCGGGGGCAGGATGTGGACCGGCGGACCCAGGATGTCCAGCGCTTCTGGACCTCGGGGACGCTGGACGAGGGCTCCAACGTCCAGTTCGGCGAGGGGGGCGCGGGGACCTTCTCCGACGGCAAGCTGACCACCGGCACCCACGACCCCCGGATTTCCGCCGTGCTGGAGTCTCTGGTGGAGGCGGGCGCGCCCGCCAACGTGAAATATTCCCACAAGCCCCATATCGGCACCGACGTGCTCCGGGAGGTGGTCAAGACCATCCGGCGGGAGCTCATCGCCCTGGGCTGTGACATCCGCTTTGGGCACAGGCTCACCGGCCTGACGGCCAGCGGCGGGGCGCTGTCCGCCGTGGAGGCAGAGGGCCCCCAGGGCCGCTATACCCTCTCCTGCGACACCCTGGTGCTGGCCCCCGGCCACTCCGCCCGGGACACCTTCACCATGCTCCGGGACGCCGGCGTGCCCATGGAGCAGAAAAAATTTGCCATCGGCGTCCGCATTGAGCACCGCCAGCGGGACATCAGCCTCCGGCAGTACGGCCCCGCCTGGGAGCGCCTGCCCCCCTCGGACTACAAGCTGGCCTGTCACCTGCCCAACGGGCGGTCGGCCTTCACCTTCTGCGTCTGCCCCGGAGGCCAGGTGGTTGCCGCCGCCTCGGAGCAGGGGGGTGTGGTCACCAACGGCATGAGCCGCCGGGCCCGGGACGGGGAGAACATCAACGGCGGCCTCCTGGTGGGTGTCGGTCCGGAGGACTTTCCCGCCGAAGACGGCGTGCTGGCCGGCGTCCGCTTTCAGGAGCGGTGGGAGCGCGCCGCCTTTCAGCTGGGCGGAGGCGGCTTCCGGGCCCCGGCCCAGCGGGTGGAGGATTTTCTCAAAAATGTCCCCTCAGAGGGGCCCGGAGCCCTCTCCCCCACCTACTGCCCCGGCGTCACCTGGACCAACCTCGCCCCCTGTCTCCCCGGCTATGTGACCGGCACCCTGGCCCAGGCCCTCCCCCTGCTGGACCGCAAGCTCCGGGGCTTCGCCGCCCCCGACGCCGTCCTCACCGGGGTGGAGACCCGCTCCTCCTCTCCTGTTCGTATTATTCGTGACGAATCCTGCCAATCGGAATTGCGCGGCCTCTACCCCTGCGGCGAAGGCGCCGGCTACGCCGGCGGCATCGTCTCCGCCGCCGTGGACGGCATCCGCGTGGCCGAGGCGGTGGCGCGGAAGGGATGAGACCACGCGGACTGCGGACCCGTTACAGGGTAAGGCTGGGGAAGGGCCGTGCCGCATAGAAAAACCTCCTGATAAATAAGGAGATTTTTCCGCTCACGGCTTGCAATCTCATCTATATGATCGTAGGCGGTCGCGTGGAGTTCGATGAGAATGCCCCCTGTATCCGGGCTGAAGCTGTAAGCTATATCTGGGAAGCCCTCGACAAGCCCGTAGCCAACCTGCTCTACACCGGCGATTTCACGGACGTGCCCGACCGGTATGAGCTTGCCATCGCTTGGGCCGTACAGCACAAGGTCACCAGCGGAACCAGCGAAACGACCTTTTCGCCTGACCTCATTTGCAACCAGGGAATAATCGTGACCCTGCTCTACAATGCTTACGGCGGAAAATAACCTCGCCGCATCTACCCCCCCATTCATCCCCGCCCGTGCCGCTTTATTGCGATGCGGGCGGGGCATTTTTATATCCTGCAAAAAAGTTAGAAAAACCCGCTCTTTTCTCTCGAAAAGAGCGGGTTTCGTGGTGGACGATA
>CAJUDT010000135.1 GCA_910585415.1 uncultured Flavonifractor sp. | reverse complement strand
TTCACACTATCTTTCCCTCCGAAACCTTTGGCCGAAGCGGTTTTTCGACAGCCTGAGGTGGGACACACCACACAGCTGGTGTGTCCCACCCTTTTCTAATTGGAGGAATACAAGGGCATCCTCCCGTGAGCATTTTGCTGACGGCATGGTAGGGGACGACTATGCCATTCTCATTACGCCAAGCGCCCGCTGAGGCGGAGCTCCGCTTGTGAACAGAAGAATCAGGGCAGTCTGAGTCATGGAATAAGCGGAAAAGCGGCCCCGCGTGGTAAACTGCGGGGCCGCCTTTCATGAAAACCACGGGTGTTTCGGCTTGCGTCTGCGGGAAAAATATGTTATACTACTACCTTGATATCACTATACCTATATCCTGAAAGGCTGCTGACAAATCCATGAAAAAAGAGTTTTTCCTTCCTGCGCTTACTGTGGCGGGCGGTATTTTGGGGTTCGGCCTGCGGCGGTGGGAGCTGGCGACCGCGTTCGAACCGGACACCGGGCTGCCCATTGCCGGGGTGCCGGCCACCTATGCCTTGGCCGCTCTGTCGGCGGTGATGGTCCTGGTGCTGCTCCTGCTGTGCCGGAGTAAGTTTGAATACCTGCCCCGCGAGGATGACAGCGCCTTTGCCGCCCTTGGAAACCGGCTCTATGCGGCCAGTTCCGTCCTGTCTGCCTTCCTGATGCTGGGCGGCGGTGTGCTCATGGGGTGGAGCTTCCTGGCCGGAAGAAGCGACGCCCTGGCGTGGGGGACCTTTCAGATTCAGAGCTTTTCTCTGATAATGCGGCTGATTGTGGCGGTGCTGGCTGCGGCCGCCGGTGTGGCGATGCTTGTGGTGGCGAAGAGCCGCTTCCGCGGGCCCATGCGGTCCAAATACGATATTCTCCAGCTGCTCCCCGCCTACGCCTGCGGCATCTGGCTGGTGGCCTCCTATCAAACGCGGGCCGGGGACCCGGTGCAGCTGGACTATATATACCAGATTTTCGCCATTATCGCCTGCCTGCTGGGGCTGTACTACTGCGCCGGCTTCTCCTTTGGCAAGGGCAAGCCCTATCGAACCTGTTTGTTTTCCCTGCTGGGGGTCTACAGCTCTGCCGTCACCCTGGCGGACGGCCACAATCTGGCCGATACCCTGCTGTATGCCGCCGTCATCACCTATCTGCTTCCCACAACGATGGTGCTGCTCCACAACGGAGAAGCGCCCATCGGAAAACGGCTGCTCCTGAGCACGCAGGCCGCGCAGGCGGAGCAAGCGCAAGAAACGGAGGAAACTACCGATGAATCCTGAGAAATTCTATATCACCACCCCGATTTATTACCCCTCGGACAAGCTGCACATTGGCCACGCCTACTGCACCGTCGCCACCGACGCTATGGCCCGGTACAAGCGCCTCCAGGGCTGTGAGGTCATGTTCCTCACCGGCACCGACGAGCACGGCCAGAAGATTGAGGACAAGGCCAAGGGGGCCGGTGTGACCCCGCAGCAGTTTGTGGATAACATCGTCACCGCCCCCGGCGGCGTGCTGGACCTGTGGAAGCTCATGGATATCAGCTATGACCGCTTCATCCGCACCACCGACGGCTACCATGTCCAGGCCATCCAGAAAATTTTTAAGCAGATGTACGAAAACGGCGACATCTATAAGGGGGCCTATAAGGGCAAATACTGCAAGGACTGCGAGTCCTTCTGGACCGACTCCCAGCTGGTGGAGGGCAAGTGCCCCGACTGCGGCCGGGCCGTCCAGGACGCGGAGGAGGAGGCCTACTTCTTCCGCCTGAGCAAGTACGCGGACCGGGTGCAGGATTTGCTGGAGAACACCGGCTTCCTGGAGCCCCGCAGCCGGGTCCATGAGATGGTCAATAACTTCATCAAGCCCGGTCTGGAGGATTTGTGTGTCTCCCGGACCTCCTTTACCTGGGGTGTGCCGGTGGACTTCGACCCTGGCCACGTGGTCTATGTGTGGATTGACGCTCTGTTCAACTATATGACCGCCCTGGGGTATCAAAACGATGAGCACCATGATTTGGAAAAATTCTGGCCCGCCGACGTGCATTTTGTGGGCAAGGAGATTGTCCGCTTCCATTCCATTATCTGGCCCGCTATGCTCATGAGCATGAATCTGCCGCTGCCTAAGAAGGTGTTTGGACACGGCTGGCTGCTGCTGGACGGGGGGAAGATGAGCAAGTCCAAGGGCAATGTGGTGGACCCCTACCTACTGTCCGAGCGGTACGGGGTGGACGCCCTGCGCTTCTTCCTGCTGCGGTCCTTCCCCTTCGGCTCCGACGGGAATTTCTCCAATGAGCTGCTGATTCAGACCATCAATAAGGACCTGGCCAACGACCTGGGCAATCTGGTCAGCCGTACCACCGCTATGGCCGGGAAGTATTTCGACGGCGTTCTGCCCCAAGAGCACCGTTTCCACGGGGAAATGGACGACGAGCTGGTAAAGCTGGCGTCCGGCCTCCGGGACCGGTACGAGGACGCCATGGAACATTACGCCATGCACAAGGCCCTGGATGAGGTGTTCCAGGTAATCCAGCGGGCCAACAAGTATATTGACGAAAACAAGCCCTGGCTCCTGGCCAAGAGTTCTGAGGACAAGTCCCGGCTGGCCTGTGTGCTGTATAACCTGTTGGAGACGACTCGTATCTGCGGTGTTCTGCTGACCCCCTTCATGCCGGGGAGCATGGAGAAGCTCTTTGCGCAGATTGGTGCCGAGGAGGCCCTGCGTACCTGGGAGAGCGCGGGTCAGTGGGCCCTCCTGCCCAAGACGGTTTCGGTACACAAGGGGGAAAATCTCTTCCCACGGATTGATATGGAGAAGGAGCTGAAGGAATTGGAGGAGGTCACGGCCAAGGCCGCCGCCCCCGTGCAGGAGGCGGAGAAGGTTCCGGAGTATATTTCCATTGACGATTTCAGTAAGGTACAGCTGGTCACGGCCAAGATTCTGGCTTGCGACGCGGTGCCCAAGAGCAAGAAGCTGCTGCGCTTTACCCTGGACTGCGGCGAGGGCCAGCCCCGGCAGATTTTGTCCGGCATTCATGAGTATTATGAGCCGGAGCAGCTGGTGGGTAAGACTGTGGTGGCCTGCACCAATCTGGCTCCCCGGAAAATGATGGGCCTGGAGTCTAACGGAATGCTCATTTCCGCCGTGAAAGAGGAGCCCGACGGCACGGAAAAGCTCCATCTGATTATGCTGGATGATGCGGTTCCCGCCGGGTATGGCCTGTGCTGAAAGGCGCTTTTGCCGCTGTCTGATTTGGTATAGGTAAGATAGAACACGCCCCGCTGTCCACTGAGATGGCGGGGCGTTTCATTGGACGAGGCGTTAGCACTCTTGTTGATAGAGTGCTAACATTTACAATTTAGACATAATTTCTTGTATATTTGTTCACAGGCTGGCTTTATACTAGGGCTCAGAAAACAAGAGAGAGACGGTTTGACCGTCTCGGAAAGAGGATGATTTCCATGGTATATTCCTATTTTTAGCACATGAGAAATTTGAGTGCTAATCTGTTCCAGCCACATAAAATTGATGAAAAAGGAGAAATTGATGATGTCTTTTGGAATGCTTCCCTTTGAGCGCGGCAGCGACAACCTGTTTGATACCTTTGACAGCTTTGCCCGTGATTTTTTCCGCAGCAGCAACACCAGCCTTCCGGCCTTCCGCACGGATATCCGGGATGATGGGGATAAGTTTGTGTTGGAGGCGGAGCTGCCCGGCTTTGACAAGAGCGACATCAGCCTGGACGTGAAAGAGGGGATTTTGACCATCACGGCCAAGCATCAGGAGGAGGAAGAGCACAAAGAAGAAAAGGGCGGGTATATCCGGCGGGAGCGCCGGTTCGGCTCCTTCAGCCGTTCCTTTGATATTACAGGCATTGATGAGGGCGGCATCACGGCCGCTTACGTAAATGGGATTTTGGAGCTGAGACTTCCCAAGGCCGTGCCCGTGATTCCTGAGGCGCGCAGGATTGCAATCGAGTGATGGAAGGGAACCCGCCCGCGTCCAGCGGGTGGGTTCCTTTTTCTCTTAGGGTCCTTCCTTGTTGGGGGTTTTTGCCTCTTCCTCGATACTCTGGTGGTTTTCGTTTTCTGGTCCTGCCTCCGGCGGCCTACTTTCCAGCGATGGAAAGTAGGC
>CAJUDT010000134.1 GCA_910585415.1 uncultured Flavonifractor sp. | reverse complement strand
GTAACCCGCCGGAGGCAGGACCAGAAAACGAATCGCAGAAAGTCCCGAGGAAGAAGCAAAACCCAACAGCCAAACAAAGCAAACAAGGCAAGCAAACGCCAACCATGGAAGGTGCTGAGAGAAACATGCAAACCTCCCCCCATGGCGGAGATCTGCAAACCGCCGAGTCAACCTACGGCGGCAAAGTGCTGGACTTCTCCGCGAATCTAAACCCTCTGGGAATGCCCGAAGCGGTCCGCCGCGCCGCAGCGACCTCCGTGGCGGAAGCCATTCACTACCCGGACCCCTATTGCCGGGAATTAAAAAAAGCCATCGCCCGCCATGACCAAATCCCGAACACAAACTGGGTAATTTGCGGCAGCGGCGCGGCAGATATCATTTTCCGTCTGGCCCTGGTCCTGGGGGCCGAAAAAGCCCTGGTGACCGCACCAACCTTCTCCGAGTACGAAACCGCCCTGGCCTGGAGCGGCTGTCAAATTCTCTATCACCCCCTCTCCCCGGAGCAGAATTTCGACCTGACCGACGCCATCCTGGACGGCATCACCGACGATTTGAGCGTCCTCTTTCTCTGCACCCCCAACAACCCCACCGGACGGCTGATCCCCCACGACCTGCTCTTGGAGATTTTGCAGCGATGCAGGCGCACCGGCACCCGCCTGGTGCTGGACGAGTGCTTCCTGCCCCTCTCCGATGGCGCGGGACTGGGCATGTCCCGCTGGATGAGCGAATATCTGTTCCTCCTGCGGGCCTTTACCAAAAGCTACGCAGTCCCCGGCCTGCGGCTGGGCTACGGTCTGACCTCTGACCGCCGCCTTCAGGAGGCCCTGGACCGGGCCGGTCCCCCCTGGAGCGTGTCGGTCCCCGCCCAGGCGGCGGGTATCGCCGCATTCCAGGAATGCCCCAATTGGCCGGAGGAAGCCCGAAACTTCCTGGCGAAGGAGCGCCCCCGGCTGACCGAAGCCCTCCGGGCCCTGGGCCTCACCGTCACCGAGGGACAGGCCAATTACCTGCTGTTCCGGGCGGAGCACATCACCGACCTGAAGGAACGCCTGCTGGAGCGGGGCGTTTTGATTCGCTCCTGTGCTAATTACCACGGCCTGGGGCCGGACTATTACCGGGTGTGCGTGCGCCTGGAATCGGACAACCAGCGGCTGCT
Source organism: uncultured Flavonifractor sp. (assembly GCA_910585415.1). Lineage (GTDB taxonomy): Bacteria > Bacillota > Clostridia > Oscillospirales > Oscillospiraceae > CANAAV01. The sequence continues at coordinate 3,009 of CAJUDT010000134.1, read as the reverse complement.
GGCCGCACTACAGGAGGTGCTTTGATGACGGCAAAGGCAATCATGATACAGGGCACCGCCTCCAACGCGGGTAAGAGCCTGCTGGCGGCGGGACTGTGCCGGGTGTTCCGGCAGGACGGATATAAGGTGGCCCCCTTCAAGTCCCAAAATATGGCCCTCAATTCGGCCATCACCCCGGAGGGCTTGGAAATGGGCCGGGCTCAGGTGACCCAGGCCCAGGCGGCAGGCGTGGTCCCCGATGTGCGGATGAACCCCGTCCTGCTCAAGCCCACCAACGACACCGGCTCCCAAGTCATCGTCAATGGCGTCCCCCGCGGGACCATGGGCGCGGTGGAGTATTTCAAGTACAAAAAAGCCCTCATCCCCGAAGTCATGGAGGCATATCACGCTTTAGCGGAGGAATATGACATCATCGTCATCGAGGGCGCGGGCAGTCCGGCGGAAATCAACCTGAAAACCGATGATTTCGTCAACATGGGCATGGCCCGCCGGGCCAGAGCGCCGGTGCTTCTGTGCGGAGACATCGACCGGGGCGGCGTGTTCGCCTCCCTCTACGGCACCGTGAAGCTGCTGGAGCCGGAGGAGCAGGAGCTGATTCGCGGACTCATCATCAACAAGTTCCGGGGGGACCCGGAGATTCTCCGCCCTGGCCTGGGGACTCTGGAGGAGCTGACCGGCAAGCCGGTGTTGGGTGTGGTGCCCATGCTGGACGTGGACGTGGACGACGAGGACTCCCTCTCGGCCCGGCTCACCGGCGGCGGCAAGGTGGGGCTCATCGACATTGCGGTGGTCCGCCTGCCCCGCATTTCCAACTTTACCGACTTCAACCCCCTGGAGCGGATGGAGGCGGTGTCCCTGCGGTATGTAGACTCCTCGTCGGCCCTGGGACGGCCGGATTTGATTATCCTTCCGGGCACCAAGAACACCATGGGCGACCTGCTGTGGCTGCGGCAGAGCGGCATGGAGGCGGCGATTTTGAAGCACGCCGCCCGAGGCGGACCGGTGGCGGGCATCTGCGGCGGATATCAAATGCTGGGCCGGCAGGTTTCCGACCCCGACGGTGTGGAGGGCGGCGGCACCCTGGCGGGCCTGGGCCTGCTGGACGCCGAGACGGTATTTTTGGGGGAAAAGACCCGCACGCAGGTGTCCGGGACCTTCACCGGGGCCGCTGGGCTGTTCTCCGGGCTCAACGGCGCGGCCTTTGAGGGCTATGAAATCCACATGGGCTCCACCACGGGCTCCGGCGCGCCCCTGGCCGCTTTCACCACCCAAAGGGGGGAGCGGCACACCGACGGCTTTGCTCAGGGGAACGTATGGGGGTGCTATGTCCACGGTATTTTCGACAAGGGGGAGACGGCCTCCGCCCTGGTGGAGGCGCTGCTTCGGGAAAAGGGGCTGGAGGGCTCCGCCGCCGCAGTGGATTGGCAGGAGTACGCCCAGCAGCAATATGACAAGCTGGCCGACGGGGTCCGGGGGGCCCTGGATATGAACGCAGTATACCGCATTTTGGAGAGAGGTGTGTAGGGCATGAAGGTAGAGCTTCAGCGGGTGGCTCCGGCGGACATCGAGGCCCGGAGCATGGAAATCATTACCCAGGAATTGGGGGAGCGGCGGTTTCCGGCGGAACAGCTCCCCATCATCAAGCGGGTGATTCACACCAGCGCGGACTTTGATTACGCGGATAACCTCCGGTTTTCCGAGGGAGTGGTGGAACAGGGAGTCGCGGCCATACGGGGCGGCTGCACTGTGGTCACCGATACCCAGATGGCCTGGTCCGGGGTAAATAAGCGGGTGCTGGAGCGGTTCGGCGGGAAAGCGGTGTGCTTCATGTCCGACCCCGACGTAGCGGCGGAGGCCAAAGCCCGCGGGGTCACCCGTGCGGCGGTGTCCATGGAGCGCGCATCGGCGCTGGAGGGCCCGGTAATCTTTGCCCTGGGCAACGCCCCCACGGCCCTGGTGCGGGTCTGTGAGCTGATTGACGAGGGAAAACTTGCCCCGGCCCTTGTGATTGGGGCTCCGGTGGGCTTTGTAAACGTGGTGGAGAGCAAAGAGCTGCTGCTGCGCACGGATGTGCCCTCCATTACGGCCCGTGGGCGCAAGGGGGGCAGCAATGTGGCCGCGGCCATCTGCAATGCTCTGCTGTACCTTGCCTCCGGCAACGTGCGGGAATAAGGGGGGATGGATATGGCCAGAGGTATTTTATACGGTGTAGGGGTAGGACCCGGCGACCCAGAGCTCATTACCCGCAAGGCGGAACGCATCATCCGTACCAGTCCGGTGCTGGCGGTCCCGGAGAAGGGGAGCGGAGAAAAGCTCGCCTTGGGCATTGTGGGGGATCTGGCCCAGGGGAAGGAACTGCTGTACTGCGCCGCCCCCATGGTGCGGGACGAGGCGGTTTTGGACGCGGCCTATGAGGCCAACGCAGACCAGGTGTGCGCCCAACTGGACCAGGGGAAGGACGTGGCCTTCATCACTCTGGGGGACCCCACGGTGTACTCCACTTACTTATATCTCCACCGAAAAGTCGTAGGGCGGGGCTATGAGGCGGAGATTATCCCCGGTGTGCCCTCCTTCTGCGCGGCGGCGGCGCGGCTGGGGAAAGCGCTGTGTGAGAAATCGGAGCAGCTGATGGTGGTCCCGGCGTCTCACGGGAGCGTGGAGGAATGTCTGACACAGGACGCAAATCTGATATTCATGAAGGCGGGCCGGGAGATTGGCGCACTAAAGCGGACCTTGGCAGACCATGACCTGTTGGACCGGGCCTCCCTGGTGGCCAACTGCGGCCTGGAGGGCGAGGTGGTATGCCCCAATCTGGCGGACCTGCCGGAGGATACGGGATATTTTTCCATCGTCTTGGTAAAAAAGGATTAAAGGTTTCCGAAAAAGCTGGCGGCGGGGGCTTAATGCCCCCGCCGCTCAGCTTGTCGAAAAGCGGCCTGCCAGGAAAAAGTTCTGGCAGGCCGCAAAGCATAAAAGATACATAAGGGCAGCAAACAGGAGGAAAGAGAG
>CAJUDT010000133.1 GCA_910585415.1 uncultured Flavonifractor sp. | reverse complement strand
ACGGCGGGTAACAGCCAAAGGGCTTGCAAGCCCCGTACCTATTCCGCCGCCCCCCTCGTGGGGGCCCCCGCCGGAGCCCAGCGAAGCGGGTCCGGTGGGGAGAAGGAGGGGCAAAGGAGCGCAATGCAGTTTTCGGCTTTAGCCGGAAACGGAATGGAGCGGATTTCGCCCCGACGCGGGGTCCGGGCCCGCAGGCCCGGTGATCTTTGGTTACTTTCCATCACTGGAAAGTAACCCGCCGGAGGCAGGACCAGAAAACGACCCGCAGAGAGAACCGAGGAAGAGGCAAAACGCTTAATTAAACTTCCCCATAGCCTTATCCCCGCCTTCGCTCAGAAAACACTCCACGGCATCAGCGGCCCTTTCGATGGCGGCATCAATAAGTTTCTTATCCTCCCCGGTAAACTTAGACAAAACCCAGTCGGCCATATCATAATCCGGGTGGGGCTTCCCGCCGACGCCGATTTTAAGCCGGGGAAATCCCTCTGTCCCCAGGTGCAGAATGATGTTTTTGAGCCCGTTATGCCCCCCGGCGGAGCCGCTTTTCCGTATGCGCAGCTTCCCCAAGGGCAGGGACACATCGTCCGAAATCACCAACACCCGCTCTGGGGGGATTTTATAAAAGCGCGCCGCCTCTCCCACGGCCTCGCCGGATAGATTCATATACGTCACCGGCTTCATCAAAAGAACCTTGACGCCCCCCAGCTCCACCAAATTCGTCAAAGCACGATACTTGAGCCGCTGCACCGGCACCTGCTTCCGCTCGGCCAGAGCGTCAATGGTCAGGAACCCTACATTATGGCGGGTATCTTCATATCGTTCCCCAGGATTGCCCAGACCCACTACGAGCCATTCCGCCCCGGTACTGCTTTTTCTGCCAAAAATCACGGTTTTCCCTCCACAGCGCAACGGGGACGGAGCATTTGGCTCCGCCCCTGTGGACGCATTTTTATTTCGCGGAAACCGGTCCCTTACACAAACAGCTTGGACACGGAAACCTCTTCGTAAATCCGCTCAATGGCCTCGGCAAACAGACTGGCCACCGAGAGATATTTCAGCTTGCTGCAAATGACGCCGGGCCGGGGCGGAATCGTATCCAGGAAAATCAGCTCTTCAATAACGCTCTTCTCAATCCGCTCGATGGCCGGGCCGGAGAGCACGCCATGGCTGGCGCAGGCATATACCTTCGTGGCTCCGCCCAGCTCCACCAGCGCCTGGGCCGCGCCGCACAGCGAACCGCCGGTATCCACCATGTCGTCGAAGAGAATGACCCGCTTGCCCTTCACCTCGCCGATGATGTTCATGACCTCGGAGGAATTGGCCTTCTGCCGCCGCTTGTCCACGATGGCCAGGGACATGCCCAGCTTCTGGGCAAAGGCCCGGGCCCGGGCCACACTGCCCACGTCGGGGGACACCACCATCACATCGTCCTGATTGGCGAAACGGTCATGGAAATACTGGGTGAAAATGGGGTTGCCCAGAAGATTGTCTACGGGAATGTCAAAAAAGCCCTGAATCTGAGAGGCGTGCAGGTCCATGGTCAGGACACGGTCGGCCCCGGCGCGGGTGATGAGATTGGCCACCAGCTTGGCCGAAATGGGGTCGCGGGGCTTGGTCTTGCGGTCCTGCCGGGCGTAGCCGAAATAGGGCACCACGGCGGTAATCCGCCCCGCCGAGGCCCGCTTCAGCGCGTCGATGATGATGAGCATTTCCATCAGATTGTCGTTGACCGGGCCGCAGGTGGACTGGACCACGAATACATCGGAGCCGCGCACCGTCTCATAGATGGAGACAAAATTCTCTCCGTCGGAGAAGGCCCCCACCTCCGCGTTGCCCAGCACCGTGCCCAGCTCCTTGCAGATGGCCTCTGCCAGGGGGCGGTTGGAGTTGCCGGAAAAGATTTTGATATCCTTGCCGTGTGCAATCATAATTTTGACATCCTCTCATCATATTTACCCGCTTGCGCGGGCATTGTTTCCTCTTTCCTCTTACCTTGCCTCATGGGAAGCAGGGGGCCGCTCCATGGAACAGGGAGGGGCGGCTTCCTGCCGGAGCATGAGGTCAGCGGCGTCCCTTCCGCCGCTTGGCGGCCCACTGCTTCTTGACCATCTGCATACTCCGGGCGATGGCCAGGGAGTCCGGGGGAACGTCGTTGGTGATGGTGCTCCCGGCGGCGGTATAGGCCCCGTCGCCCACCTTCACCGGCGCTACCAAATTGGTGTTGCAGCCAATAAAAGCGTTGTCTCCAATGGTGGTGCGGAACTTGGTGGAGCCGTCGTAATTCACCGTGACGGTGCCGCAGCCAAAGTTGACCTTCTGCCCCACGTCGGAATCCCCTACATAGGTCAGATGGGAAATCTTGGTGCCCGCACCGATGATGGAATTTTTCAGCTCCACAAAATCCCCCACCTTTACCCCGGCGCCCACGTGGCAGTCCGGGCGTATGTAGGCAAAGGGGCCGATTTTGGCCTCCGTCTCCACGGTGCTCTCGTTGAGCTGGGACTGATTGACCGTCACCTTGTCGCCGATGACACAGTCCCGTATCATGGAGTAGGGGCCGATTTCACAGCCCTTGCCAATGAACGTCTCTCCCCGCAGGATGGTGCCGGGCAGAAGCACCGTGCCGCTTCCGACCTGGACCTGGGGGCCCACATAGCAGCTGCTGGCGTCCATCAGGCGCACGCCCTGGTCCAGCAGGCGTTCGGCCCCGAACTGGCGGGCCATCTGTTCGGCCTCCATGCGGCCCTGGGTGCCGCTCCGGAAGGGGCCGTAGCTCTGGTACCAATTGCTCCGTCCGCCGATTTTATCCGCCTTGTCCCGAAGGGCTTCCTCCAGACCGGCGCCCTCCGAGAGGGCCTGGGCCAGGGAGGCACCCTCCGCGCGGAAAATGCCGCACTCCTGGCTCCCGGCCAGACCGGTATCGCCCCCCTCCGCCAGGGTCCGGGCTCCCTCCCAGGAGAGGACCACCGGGCGGGTGATGACCAGGGCTTTGCCCTCCAGCTCCTGAAGGAAGCCGGTGAGCTGCTCCACCGCGTCGCCGCTGTCGTTGGTGACGAACTTGGTCCCGTCTGGGAAGCAGGTCTGTGCCTTGCTCCGGTCCTCCCCGTGGCAGACCACAAAAAAGCGCTCAACGCCCGCGCTCTCCAGCGCTTGGGAGAGCCACAGAGCCGCCGGGTCAAAGAGCAAATCCTCCAGCATCCGGCTGATTTGCCCGTCCTCCCGTGGTAAAAAGATGACCGCGCCTGTCTGCGCCATAAAACGGCCTCCTATTCTCGCTTCATCTTAGTGCTACTTGATTATATCAAAGGACCCTTGAAAATGCACCGGAAATTTCAAAAAAACTGCGCCCTTTCGATGGTTTATTAAAAACGTATAGTTTTATGAGCTAAATTTCGGATAACTTGTGCAAAACAACGAAGCGTAACCGGCAAAAAAACAGCCCTGTACGCACAGGGCTGTCCGTTTAGCGCAGGAGGGCGCGGTAGATCCGCATTCTCCGCCAGATTTGGAGCACCTCGGCGATGGCGCACACCTTGTCGGCCAGGCAGACGGCATAGGCTTCCCCGCTGTGGGGCCTGCGGCGGGCGATGGGCCACATGTGGGCGAGGATGATGTTTTCCTCTTTGGGGGTGAGGCCTCCGCAGAGGGCGGCGGCGTTTCTGGCCGCGGCGACAGGGTGGGCAAAGCACTGCTGATAGGAGTGCAGGGTGTGCGGGTCATAGAGATACAGGTCATGGAGCAGGCCGCCCCGGGCGGCGGTGCGGCTGTCCAGGCCCATGCGCTCGGCCAGCCGGAAGGCGGTATAGGACACAAAAACTGAGTGCTCATAGCAGGATACGCCAGGGTGATGGCGGATTTCCCGCATGGAGCGGACCTCCGGGGAGGTTAATAAATCTTCGACACAATCGCAATAGCTGCGCCAGCGGCTTTCATCCCAAAATGACATAGGGTCTTTCCCCCTTTTCGTGCCCCATTATACGCCAGGGGGAGTCGTTTGTCACGGGATAAAATGTGGAAATAATCAAATTATCATAAATTCTTAAAAACTTCGGGGGTGGGGGTGTGTATACTAAGTGTACTAAGGCGCTTCATACAGTGGGGCCTGCGGCGGCTTTCGGTTTTGCTTCATTTCGTTGGGGGGCTTTTGCTTCTTCCTCGATTCTCCCTACGTTTCGTTTTCTGGTCCTGCCTCCGGCGGGTTACTTTCCAGCGATGGAAAGTAACCAAAGATCGCCGGGCCTGCGGGCCCGGACCCAGGGTCGGGGGGCGGCGGAGTAGGTACGGGGCTTGCAAGCCCTGTAGTTGCTACCC
>CAJUDT010000132.1 GCA_910585415.1 uncultured Flavonifractor sp. | reverse complement strand
GGCCCCTCGGGCGGATATCCCCCTTGCAAGACTTGGTAATAGTTTCGTTGGCGGGGCTGGTCCACATGCCGCCTTTCGGACTGCCATCTTCTACTTGATGGATTTGGGGTTGAGTCGGTGCGGAGAGAAACCTGTAACCCTTTGTTTTTCTCAAAAGTTCCGTTGTTTCACAAAACTGAAAGCAAAGAAAGCCTTCAGCAAACTCAACCCCAAAGCCATCTTGTAATAGCATGCACCATCGTAGGGCGGCCTTTCTACAAGGTGAAGGCAACGCAACTACCATCAGTCTTTGCCAGCCGTATCCTTGCCCGAGGGGCCGCACTGTGCGGCCGAACCATAGAGGGCGGAGGCTAAAACGTGCGAGCTTCTACCAAAGGTCTTGCTATCCAACGAATCTCTGAGGCCGCCCCCCACCCCCGTTCCTTGAGGGAAGTGTCCAGAGAAACCGTAGGTTTCTTTGGTGATTCTTTGGTTACTTTCTAATCACTTAGAAAGTAACCCGCCGGAGGCAGGACCAGAAAATGAAAACCACCAGAGAAACGAGAAAGAGGCGCCACCCCCCAAAAAAGGAACAGACCAGAAAACACAGAAAGGAACATTTATGCGTTATGTGATTTGGGAACAGGACGGGGGCGCCCCCCTCCGCCTGGACGGAAACGGCCCCTATTTCCTGACGGAGCTCACCTCCAGCCTGAGCGCCACGCCCGAAACCTCCCGCGCGCCCAGGCAGCACGGTGTTACCACCTGGCACACCGCGCTGGACGCCCCTACGGTCAACCTCACCGGCGGGATGTGGATTGCCGGGGACAAAAACCACCCGGCTTTGGCGGAGTTCGACCGGGCCCGCCGGGAGCTGGCCCAGACCTTTGCCCCCCACCGGTGGGGTACCCTCACCTATGGCCGGGAGGATGGGCCCCTGCGGCTCCGGTGCCGCCCCGTTGCTACGCCTGCAATCGACGCGCCGCCGGGAACGGTGGGTTATGCCTCCATCGACGTGACCTTTACCGCCGATACGCCCTTTTGGGAGAGCGCGGCAGAGCTGGTGGAGGCCGTGGGTATGACCCGGCGGTTTTGGCACTTCCCCTGGGCCCCTGTGAAAACCCCTATGGGGGCCTACGACCGGTATGCCCGGATTTGGAACCCCACCGGGGAGACGATTTACCCCCTGGCGGAAATTTACACCACCGCCCAGCATGTCACCCTGGCCAACCAGACCACCGGCCAGCATGTGACCATCGAACACGCCATTGCCAGCGGACAGAAACTGGTGGTGGATTTGCGGGACGTGACGGCATTTTTGTATGAGGACGAGGCAATCACCCAATATGGGGCCCCCGCCGGAGCCCAGCGAAGCGGGTCCGGTGGGGAAAAGGAGGGGCAAAGGAGCGGAATGCAGTTTTCGGCGTTGGCCGGAAACGGAATGGAGCGGATTTCGCCCCGACGCGGGGCCCCCGCCGGAACCCAGCGAAGCGGGTCCGGTGGGGAAAAGGAGGGGCAAAGGAGCGGAGTTTGTGAGGACGTGAGCAATTGGATGAGCCTGGACAGCGACCCTTGGGGGCTGGAGCCTGGGGAAAACGTCGTGGTGATTTCCAGCGACGCGGTGGCGGATACGCCGGTCACCTTTCTGAAATACCGGTTGCTGTATTTGGGGGTGTAGTGTTTGGACATCCGTATCTTTGACCCGCCAGAGGCGGGAGAGCCCAGGTTTCGGAGCACAGGACGGGCGACCGGGGCCTCGGCTGTGACCCTGGTGGAACGGCTCTATGAGCCGGGGTGGTTCGAGCTTGAGATTCCTTTCCAGGCGCGCCACGCGGAACAGCTGGAAATCGGGCGGCTGGTCCGAATCGAGGCCCCCGGCGGAGCGCTGGGGGACGAAACGGCGGCTGGGATGGCGCGTTTTGGGGGATTGTGGACGAGCTGGAATTGTCGGCAGGCAGCGGCGGGGAGCGCCTGAATGTCTCCGGGCGGCAGCTCAAGGGGCTTACCCTGGACCGGATTACCATACCCCCGGACTTCACCGCCGTTTCCGGGGCCCAGGGGTATGACGCCGTGACCGGGACCACCGAGGCCGTGATGAAGCATTTCGTCTCCGCCAACCTGGCCAGCCCAAAACAGGCCGGACGGGGGGTGTTTGGGCTGGAAACAGCCCCGGACCTGGGGCGGGGATTGGCACAGGATAAGTATATGAGCCGCCACGAGGTCCTCTCCGACGTGCTCAAGGCCCTGGGAGAGGCGGCGGGGCTGGGGTATGACATCCTGCCCGATTTGGAGCGGCACCGGTTCCTCTTCGACGTGGTGGAGGGGGCCGACCACACCGCCGGACAGAGGGAGCGGGGACGGGTTATCTTTGAGCTCTCCCGCAAGACCGCCTTGGGACTGCGCTACCGCCACAGCGCCGCCGACAGCCGGAACGTCTTTTACACCACCAGGTCCGGGGCGCAGTTCGCCGATGAGGCCCTGACCATTGCCTACCTGCGGGAGGGGGAGGCCCAGCCGGTGGGCATTCGGCGGAGAGAGAAGCATTTGGAAATCTCCGCCAACACCCCAGAGGCCGGGAGCGAATATGAAGAGCTCCGGCGGCTGGCCCTCATTGAGGCGGAGGAATTTAAGAGCGCCCAGTCCTTTACCTGCGAGCTGGCCCAGGGGCCTTATGTGTACCGGCGGGATTTTCAGGTGGGGGATGTGGTCACGGTGCGGAACCGGGCGTGGGGGGTGTCCATGGACGCCCGGCTTACCGCGATGGAACGCCGGTATGACGCCGGGGGAGTTTCTTACAGCGCCACCTTTGGAGACGCTCCCCTCAATGTGGTGGGGCGGCTGCAACGGCAGATTCGGAAAGGAGTTTAGTATGGAAGGATTCTTTTTTAACGCGGAGCCTACCACCGACCTGGTGGCCCACCCTACCGGGTACGACCGGGAGTACGACGCCGACGACCACGCCGCTTTTTTCGCCCCCTTTTTCTCTGCGGCGGGGGTGCTGGGCGGTGTGGACGCCGACGCCTGCCGGGTCTATGTCAAGAGCGGGAGTGCCCTGGGGGTTCGAGCCGGGTGCGCCTATGTAAAAGGGCGTATGGCGGTTTTGGATGGGAGTGAGACTCTGGAGGCTGGAGGGGGCGGTATCGTGGTGCTGCGGATGGACAATTCCCCCGATGTGCGGGCGTTCCGGCTCTTGTGTGTGGAAACGCCGGTACGGGAGGGGGATGTGTACGACCTGGAGCTGGCGCGGGTGGCTACAGGCGGGGGGAGCCCGGTGATCACCGACAGCCGGAGCTTTCTGGCCTCCGCCGTGCGCCCCCCCAGCAGCAGTATCCCGGACGCCCCCCTTAAAAATGCACAGCCCGCCTTGGAGGACACCTTTGGCCTCTGCGACAGCGCCGACGGGAATAAGCTCAAACGGATGAAGTGGAGCACCGTGCGCGCCGCCGTGGATGGGCGGATTCAAAGCGCCGTGCTGGACAGCTGGGGGGTGGGGTACTGATGAGTACACAGGGAGACAAGCTCAAGGCCATTGCCGACGCCATTCGGGCCCTGGAGGGGTCCACAGGGAACATCATTGCCAACGATTTCCCGGCCAGGATTCGGGGGATTTCCGGGGACGCTACGGCGGCGGCGGGGGATATCGCCAGGAATAAGACGGCCTACGTGAAGGGGAAGAAGATTACCGGTACGGTGGAGACGGTTTCTGCCGGGAGTAAGACGGTCAACAGCGGGTATGCTGTGCCCTACGTCAGCGGAAGCACCCTGAAGGTGGACGGGTACCGGGCCCAGGATACCCTCTATCGGACAAACGGGATTCTTACTGTGGACTCCCAGCTTTCGTCCTACGGTGATGCTGCCGCCGAGGACGTGGCCCAGGGTAAGACCTTTACCAGCGCGGCGGGGTTGAAGGTGGTGGGGACGGCAAAAAATGGGCTTACACCTATAAGTGCAACGGTAAATATTAGCACCGGAATAATTTCCGCAGTTGGAGAATGGGAAACGATTGTAGCCACTCTATATGTTGAATGTATAGATAATAGTAGTATGGTAGGGAATCTAATATACCTGTACGTTCCTGATAACGTTGGTAATATTACTCCTATTTCCAGACTTATATTTCCGAATAGCTTTATGGCTGTTGTTGGACGCACGTATGTAAATGGCAAAACGGAATTTGACACATTGCCAAATTGGGAAAGTATTGGCGATATTAGGCGTGTGAATGAAATAGACGCATTTGGGTGTTAGTCTGATATGACGATTGGTTTTTAACAGGGTGTTGATTTTGTAAGGAGGGCCGGTATGAGCAAACAAATTGCAATCATCCCCCTGGGGGACGTCGCCCGCGCGGGGATGGTGGAGGCCAAGGGGCGGAGTATGGCCCAGGTTCAGGCCG
>CAJUDT010000131.1:3288-4699 GCA_910585415.1 uncultured Flavonifractor sp. | reverse complement strand
CGGATAGGTTGTTGATGGTGTGGTCCAGACGGTTCTGGGTAGCGCCCAGAGTACCACGGATGTCAGACACGGTGTTGATAGCGGCCTTGATGGCGTCAATGGCCTTGGCGGCGCTGGCCTGGTCGCCAATGGAAATCTTGTCCAGACCCAGAGCAGCGGTGTGGATGTCGCCAATGGAAACCTTCAGCTGGTTGTAGCTGTCGGCAGTGTCGCCAATCTGGAGGGTCAGAGCATTGCCCTTGGGCGCGGCGCCCAGAGCGGCAGTACCGGTCTTAATCAGGCCCTTCCAGTCGGTGGCATCAGCATCGGCAGTAGTAGAAGCACCGTTGATGGTAGCCTTGCCGTCTTCACCGGCCAGATTATTGACGGTATAGTCCACGCCGCCTTCCTTCTCAGTAAAGGTCAACGTGCCATCGTTACCAACATTGGAGCCTACCTTGAAGCGGGTATTGCCGGCGGCAGCGGCGGCAACGCGGGCAGCGGCCTTTGCCAGGTCTGCGGCACCAAATGTGGTGCTAGTGATATCCGTCAGGTCAATGACCTTGGCCGTGGAATCTGCGAACTTCTCCAAGGTGCTCTTCTTCCGGGCAAAGATATAGGTCTCATCGCCGATCTGGATGGCATTGCCGTCCTGGGTCAGGGCGTCGGTCAGTTGCAGCTTCGCCTGACCGTAGACGCGGCCACTGGTGGGCACGGCCTCCACCTCGGGCGTCACCTGGACCTGCTCCACGCCAGTGCCGGTCAGCCGAGTGGAATCGAAGTTGCCGGTAGCAAAGCTGGCAGTAAAGTTGGTGGTAACGTCCTTGGAGGGAGCGCTGTCCATCTCGAAGGTAATCTTGCTGCCCTCGGCGGTGATGTTGTAGGTGATGCCGTCAATCTGAATCTTGCCGTCATTCGCGGTAGCAGTGACCGCACCGCCAGCTCCGTCAGTCTGATTCGCGGTGTTATCAAGCGCGGTCTTAATCGCGTTGATCAGATCCTGACCATCCAGAGTCTTGCCCACCGTGACAGAGATACCAAAGCTGATATTACCGGTCAGGTTAAAGGTCACTGTCTCGGCGGCAGTGGAATTGTTGGTGAAAGTCAGCTTGCCGAAGTCGATGGAGTACTTACCAGGGGTGGGGTCCTTGGTCACCAGCTGGCCGTCCAGGGTCGGAGTAACGCCAGTCTCGTTCACACTGCCCTGCCAAGTGACCTGGGTCTTGCCGGCCTCCATGGAGCCGTCCAGCAGCTTGATGCCGTTGAAGTTGGAGCTGTCAGCGATACGGTTGATTTCGTCCCGCAGCTGATCGACTTCCTTCTGGAGCTGGGCGCGGTCGGTGGTGTTGTCATAGGTGCCGTTGGCGGACTGGGTAGCCAGCTCTACCATACGGTTGAGCATGTCGTGAACCTCAGTCATGGCGCCCTCAGC
>CAJUDT010000131.1:0-3263 GCA_910585415.1 uncultured Flavonifractor sp. | reverse complement strand
TCGGAAATGGCCAGACCGGCGGCGTCGTCGCCAGCGCGGTTAATCTTGTAGCCGGAGGACAGCTTCTCCAGGTTGGCCTTCATGGCAGAGACGTTGTTGGTGTAGTTGCGATAGGCATTCATAGCCATAATATTGTGCTGTACACGCATGATGATAAACTCCTTTTATAAGTTTTTTATGTGCCTCGGCATTCCATTGCCTCTGCACAGCTCCCGCGCACCCTCCTTGGTGCTCGGGAGAACTCCGAAGCTCCCCGGACCGCTGGCCGAGCCGTCCGCTTCCTTTCGGCGCTGGGGGATTTATTTCAACCGGCCCGGAACCGGGTGAAATCTGACACAGGCGCACCGCCGGTTCTCCAAGAACCGCTCCTTTTGTGACCGCCTTCGCTAACTATATCGTCCATGATTTTTAATAGTTAAGTGCTTTGTTGATAAATTTTCAATTTCGGCCCGTTCCAAGTCCCGCCCAATCCCCTGCCCTTCGTCGGATTTCCCTTGTAATTTCTAAAATTTGTGTTATACTGTTCACACGAAGAAATATCGTGCGCGTATTGCCCGCTGGCCTCCGGCGGGCTTCGCCGCGTTATGTCCCCGGCGGGCTGGATAACGCCGGGCATTCTCCGCGCCTGCGCCGCGGAATACTCTGCACCTGGCTCCCCTGCGCAGGGAGAGCGAATCTGTAAAAAAGGACGGAATTTCATGACCTTTCAAGAACTCGGCCTCAGCGCCCCCATTCTCCGGGCCCTGGCCGACCAGGGCTATCAGCAGCCCTCCCCCATTCAGGAAAAAGCCATCCCCCCCGCGCTGGCCGGGCGGGACGTGCTGGGCTGCGCCCAGACCGGCACCGGTAAGACCTGCGCCTTTGCCGCCCCCATTCTTCAGCGGCTGTCCACCGCGCCGGTGGCCGGCCGGCCCGTTCGCTCCCTGATTCTCACCCCGACCCGGGAGCTGGCCTTGCAAATCCACGAGAGCTTTGAGGCCTATGGCAAGAACCTCCCTCTGCGCTGTGCCGTCATTTTCGGCGGCGTGGGGCAGGCTCCCCAGGTGGAGCGCCTCAAGCGAGGGGTGGATATTCTGGTCGCCACCCCCGGACGGCTGGGGGACCTCTATGGACAGGGGCTCATTGATCTGTCCAGGCTGGAAATTTTTGTTCTGGATGAGGCCGACCGGATGCTGGACATGGGCTTTATTCATGACGTCAAGCGCATTTTGGGCTGGCTGCCCAAGCAGAAGCAGACGTTGTTCTTCTCCGCCACCATGCCGCCGGAGGTGCAGGGGCTGGTGGATTCCCTGCTTCACCAGCCGGTCCGGGTGGCGGTGGACCCAGTGTCCTCCCCGGTGGAGGTCATCGAGCAGCGGCTGTACTACGTGGACCGGGGGAACAAGACAAAGCTGCTCGCCCAGCTCATTCAGGAGCAGCAGGTGAAAAACGCCCTGGTCTTTACCCGCACCAAGCACGGGGCCAATAAGGTGGCCGCAGATCTGGTCAAAGCGGGCATCTCCGCCGCCGCCATTCACGGCAACAAGAGCCAGACCGCCCGGCAGCAGGCCCTGTCCGACTTCAAGCGCGGGGCCGTTCAGGTGCTGGTTGCCACCGATATCGCCGCACGGGGGCTGGACATCGAGGAGCTCTCCCATGTGTTCAACTACAACCTCCCCGACGTGCCGGAGACCTATGTCCACCGCATCGGCCGCACCGGCCGGGCCGGGCGGGGCGGGACGGCCATTTCCTTCTGCGACGCCAATGAACGGGAGGATTTGAAGGCCATTGAGAAGCTCACCGGCCGGGCGGTGCCGGTGGTGGAGGACCACCCCTGGCCCATGAAAATCCTGGAGCCCGCCCCCAGGGACAAGCGGGGCCGGACGGTGAATCCCGAGGACGCCGAGGCCCGCGCCGCCGCCAAGGAGCGCCGCCGGACCCAGGACGCCGCCAACAAGGCCGCCGCCGCGGAGCGCAAGACCAAGGCCAACCGCCGCCTGCTGGAGGAACCGGAAAAACCCCGGCGGGCCAAGGCGGAGCCCCCCGCTCCCACCCCGGCGGAGCTCCCGCCCCGGCAGCGGAAGCCCAGGGGCTTTCGGGCCAGCGCTACCCTGGAGGAAGCCCTCACCGCCACCGCGCCCCACCGCCAGGATACCGAGGTCTTTGGCGACTTTCAGCGCCCCGACCCCCTGGCCAGCGACGTGATTATGGACGCCACCGCCCGGCTGCTGGCCCCCCGGTCCCGGGCCGGGAAGCCTGGACCTCAGCCCCGCCGGACGCGGGAGTCTAAGGCCGTGAAGGAGCCGGACTCCGAGTCCAGGTCCTCTAAGCTCTCCAAGGCCGCCAAACCGGTCAAGGAGCCCATGCCGGGCAAGACGCCGAAAGCCCCCAAGGCACCCAAGCCCTTCCGTGCCGTCAAGTCCTCCCCCCAGGCCGCTCCCGTACCCGCCAAGGGCGGCAAGCGGCCTCCGGCCCGGGGCAAGGGCGGCCGGAGCGGACGCCCCCCTGAGGTGACCCTCCGCAGCAGCGCCCAGAAGGACTCCACCGAGCAGCCCAGCCTGATGAAGCCTTATTACCTCCACGACGACTGAGTATAAAAACACCCTGTATGCTGCTTTTCTGCATACAGGGTGTTTTCAGACTGTCGAAAAACCACTTCGGCCAGAGGATTCGGAGGGAAAGATAGTGTGAAAGAAAACCGTCAGGGTTTTCTTTCACGTCGGTATCACAAAATTTCGGAACTTGTGTAACAAGTGTAGAAATTTTCCTCAGCTTGGCGGGAAAGTCCGCAGGACTTTTTCGACAAGCTGTTGCGGTTTAGAGCACTTTTGAGAGAAATTCCTTGGTGCGGGCCTCTCTGGGGTGGTCGAAAAAGGCTTGGGGCTCGTTCTGCTCCAGAATCTTGCCCCCGTCCATGAAGAGCACTCGGGTGCCCACCTCGCGGGCGAAGCCCATCTCGTGAGTGACCACCACCATGGTCATGCCCTCCTCGGCCAGCTCCTTCATCACGTCCAGGACCTCCCCCACCATTTCCGGGTCCAGGGCGGAGGTGGGCTCGTCAAAGAGCATCAGCTTGGGCTTCATGGCCAGGGCCCGGACAATGGCGATGCGCTGCTTCTGTCCGCCGGAGAGCTGGGCGGGATAGGCCTCCGCCTTTTCCTCCAGGTTGACCCGCTTGAGCAGGGCGATGGCCGTCTCGTCGGCCTCCGCCTGACGCATGAGCTTGGTCTGTACCGGGGCCAGGGTGATGTTTTTACGGATGGTCATGTTGGGGAACAGGTTGA
>CAJUDT010000130.1 GCA_910585415.1 uncultured Flavonifractor sp. | reverse complement strand
CACCGCGGAGGCCATACCGCCCTCCTGGTCGGAGCCGCCCCGGCCATAGATGACTTCCTCATCCTCATAGCCCTCGTAGGGATCGTGGGTCCAGTTGTCCCGGTTGCCAATGCCCACGGTGTCAATGTGGGAGTCAATGGCGATAATCTTGTCACCGCTCCCCATCCAGCCGATGATATTGCCCAGGCCGTCCACCTCGACCTTATCATAGCCCAGCTTCTCCATCTCGGCCTTGATGCAGGCCACCACTTCCTTTTCCTCGCAGCTCTCGCTGGGGTGGGAAATCATCGCCCGCAAAAAGCGGGTCATATCGGCTTGATAGCCCTCAGATGCCTTCTTAATCTGCTCGAAATCCATGTCACGTTCCTCCTATTTGTAATCAAGCCATGTCGGTTACGGTCTTTGGCCCATACCGCCCTCCAGGGTGAGGGTTTCGCCGGACATATATTTGAAATCGGGGGTCCCCAGCAGGACGCACACCCGGCCAATGTCCTGCTCCGGGTCGCCGAAGCGGCCCATGGGCACGGCCTTCAGGTTCTTCTCATAGGCCTCAGGGTACGCTTCCTTGAACTGCTCCAGCTGGGCGGTCAGAGCCAGGGGACACACCACATTCACATTGATGTTGTCCTTGCCCCACTCGGTGGCCGCTACCCGGGACAAGCCCCGAATGGCCTCCTTGGCGGCGGCGTAAGAGGCTTGACCGGCATTGCCGAACAGCCCCGCCCCAGAGGCGAAGTTAATCACCGAGCCCTGGCTTTCTTTCAGGTAGGGGTAGCAGGCGCGCATGTAGAAGAACGCGGCGTACAGCCCGCTATAGACCGCCAAATCAAACTGCTCCTTCGAGTGCTCCGCCAGGGGGACGCCGGAGGCCGACGCCTGGGCGCAGTTAATCAGCACATCGATGCGGCCAAAGGTGTCAATGGTCTCCTTGACCACCTCCGCTACACGGGCTTCACAGGCGGGGTCGGGGCTCACGTCGGCCTGACAGGTCAGAACCTTCACGCCATACAGGCGTTCCAGCTCCGCCTTGGCCTCGTCCAGCTTTTTCACGTTGCGGCCGGTGAGCACCAGATTGGCCCCCTCCTTGGCGTAGGCCGTGGCGATGCCGTAGCCAATGGCCTTGGCCTTTCCGCCGCCGGTGAGGACAACGGTTTTTCCAGTAAACAGTCCCATGATGCAGCCTCCTTCATGTTATTTTGTTGCACGGAAATTTTACGTTTGTCTTTTAAGAAAGGTCCGTTCCCCAGACAATGGAGCGGTAGTTTTCCGGGTCGGTGTCTCCCTCGGTGGAGAACATCAGCACCTGAGAGAAGCGGTCCAGGCCAATGGCCTCCCGTAAATCCTTGTAGCGGTCCCCCTCCATCAGGGCGGAGATGAGGCCCATGCCTACGGCGCCGGACTCTCCAGAAATCACCGCCGGGTCCCCCTTTACGGGACGGCCCAGCATCCGCATACCGCGGGCACTCACCCAGTCGGGGCAGGAGACAAAGGCGGTCACGTGGTTGCGCAGGATATCCCAGGAGATGGTATTGGGCTCCCCGCAGGCCAGACCGGCCATGATGGTGGCCAAATCCCCGGTGACAATCCGGGAGGAACCGTCCCCGGCCAGAGCGCCCTGGTAGAGGCAGTCCGCCGCCTGGGCCTCCATGACCACGAACTTCGGCGGGTCGTTGGGGAAGAGGTTTGCATAGTACCCGACTACCGCTCCGGCCAGACTGCCCACACCCGCCTGTACGAACACATGGGTCGGGCGGTTGACGCTCATCTGACGCAGCTGCTGGGCGGACTCGCTGGCCATGGTGCCGTAGCCCTGCATAATCCAGGCGGGGATTTCCTCATAGCCCTCCCAGGCGGTGTCCTGGACAATGACGCCATGCTCGGTCTGCGCGGCCTCGGCGGCGGCCATACGGACGCAGTCGTCATAATTGACCTCTTCAATGGTCACCTGGGCCCCTTCCTTGGCGATGTTGTCAAAGCGGGGCTTGGCGCTGCCCTTGGGCATATGGACCACGGCCTTCTGACCCAGCTTATTGGCCGCCCAGGCCACGCCCCGGCCGTGATTGCCGTCGGTGGCGGTAAAGAAGGTGGCCTGCCCGAAGGCGGCGCGGAAGGCGGGGCTGGTGAGGTAGTCGTAGGTCAGCTCAGAGACATCCTTTCCCATTTCCCCGGCAATATACCGGGCCATAGCGAAGGAACCGCCCAGCACCTTAAAGGCGTTGAGGCCGAAGCGGTAGGACTCGTCCTTCACATACAGGCCGGCCAGGCCCAGATAACCGGCCATGCCGTCCAGCCGGGCCAGGGGGGTGACGGAGTATTGGGGAAAGCCGCTGTGGAACGAGCGGGCCTTGTCCACGCAGTCCAGAGACATAACGGAGAGCTGCCGGTCGTCACTTTTGGGCATCCGGTTGACGGCCCATTGGATGGGTTGGTTCATGGTGTGGTCGCCTCCAGAATCATTTGAAGTGAGCAAAACTTTTTGTTTGCTTCTGTGTCCATCATACCACGAGATTTCCAGATGTCAAGAGGGAATCTAAAAAATTTTTAGGTTTCAATAAAATTTTTATTTCAACGGGGTAAAAAGGGCCCCAGGCGCGGGACTGGAGCACCTCCGGAACCGGCAGCGCGGCCGTCCGTTTTGGTGGCTCAGGGCTCCATACTCCACGCGCCCAGGGCGTCTAAAATGGGAATGAGGCGCTGGCTGCGGGGGGTGGCGGCGTACTCCACCCGTACCGGGACCTCCAGATACTCCTGCCGGGCCACCAGACCATCGGCTTCCAGCTCCCGCAGGGCGGCGGACAGCACAGTGTTGGAGACTCCGTCCAGGCTCCGCTTGAGCTGGTTGTATCGGGTGGGGCCGTTGTTGTGGAGGGAGCAGAGAATCTGCATTTTCCACTTGCCGCCAATGAGGGTCAGGGCCCGGTTCAGGGGGCAGGTTTCCATGCAGGGGCAGTTGTCGTGCTGTGAGGACATGGTCAGTTCCTCCTTACCTGGTGCGGAAATTCTGCGCTCTTGCGCGGCGGGATGGGAAGGGCTATAATCAGAGCATACCGTCTGGCCAAGTCGGGCAGAGAAACAAAACGCAGTGAGGTGCATGGAACATGGATATGACGAAAGTACAAATCCGAAAAGCGGAGGAAAAGGACTACCCGTTTATTCTGCGGGTCAACGAGGAAAATGTTGAAGTGCTGTCCCCCATGAATGAGGAACGGCTGAGGAAGTTCGCGGAATTTGCGGAGCTCATCCTTATGGTTGAGGTGGACGGCCAGCCCGCCGCCTTTTTGATTGCCCTCCGGGAGGGGGTGGACGCCTATGACAGCGAGAATTACCGGTGGTTCAGCAAGACCTTTGAGCGGTTCCTCTATATTGACCGGATTGTCATTGACGAGCCCTTCCGGGGGCAGGGACTTGGCCGGAGGTTATATCTGGAGGTGTTTTCCCATGCCCAAAGGACGGGCGTGTTCCTGGTGACTGCGGAAATTGACACGATACCCTACAATGCAACCAGCCTGAACTTCCACAAGACTATGGGCTTCAGAGAGGTCGGGACCCAGGTGATTCGCGGCGGCATGATTCAGGTCTCCTTGCAGGTTGTGTGCATCGACACAGATGCGCCGGAGAACATGCCGTGATGGGGTAAAGCTGGTGCTCCAGCTCGCTCCATTGGTCCTCTGTGTCAGGGCAGATCTTGTATGAGCTGCCTCAGCAGGGGCTCAAAGTGGACACCCTCTACGTGGGGAGTACCCAGGTCGATGGTGTAAGAGGCACACAGACGCACGAAGTTTACAGCCCGCTGATTGGCCTGCTCCAGGGATTCTCCGCGCAGGATGCTTCCCAGCAGAACACTGGTAAACAGGTCCCCGGTGCCAGGGAACTGGGCGGGCTCCTGCCGGGCCAACGATACATAGAAACGTCCGCTGACAGCATCCAGACATGCCGCGCCCACCTGTCCCTCCTGAAAGCTCACGCCAGTGAGCACCACCGAGCGCCGTCCATCCAGACTCAGCCGGTCCAGCCAGGACTTGGCGGCCTCCTGGGTTATGGGGATGTCCGCATAGTCCTCGCCCAGCAGCAGAGCGGCTTCGGTGAGGTTGGGCGTAATGAGGTCCGCCTGAGCGGCCAAATCGCCCATGGCCCGGCACAGAGCGGGGGTGTAGGTGCGGTAGGGTTTTCCATGGTCCCCCATGACCGGGTCTACCAGAATCAAAGTGTTGGGGCGGCGGAAGCGTTCGTAGAAGTGAGAGATAATGTCAATTTGAGCCTCTGAGGCCAAAAAGCCGCTGTAAATGGCGTCGAAGGTGACGCCCAGCTCACTCCAGTGGTCCGCAACGCCCTCCATCTGGCCGCTCATATCGACAAAGGTACTTTTTTCCGAGGCCGGGAATGCTGTTTGGGCGGACAGATAGGCCGTCAGCAGCGGACAGCACTGGACGCCCATAGCAGACAGGACTGGCAGGACAACCGTGGTGGAACAGCGCCCAAAGGCGGAGAGATCGTGAATGGCGGCAACCTGGGGTGTGAACGGCATTGGAAACTCCTCCCTGTAATTGGTTGCCTCTATGATAGCACGCCCAGGACAGAAGTGCAATTGACAATTCTCAATTTGAGTGGTAAACTAGGGAAGAGTTGGGCTGGCGTTCGCAGGTCAGCAGGTACGCCCTTCCCGAAACAACACCCGGAGGATTGTTGGAATTGGCAGACAAGCCGGATTTAGGTTCCGGTGCCCCTGCGGCGTAAGGGTTCAAGTCCCTTATCCTCCACCAAAAGTGCGCCAGACGAACCCAGGAGCCG
>CAJUDT010000129.1 GCA_910585415.1 uncultured Flavonifractor sp. | reverse complement strand
ATCTGCGCCGCCGACCCCGAGCTGAACGTGGCCCTGCTGCGCTACTTCAACCCCATCGGCGCCCACGAGAGCGGCCTCATCGGCGAAGACCCCAACGGCATCCCCAACAATCTGGTCCCCTATATCGCCAAGGTGGCCGTGGGCCAGCTGGAACAGGTCCACGTCTACGGCAACGACTACCCCACCCACGACGGCACCGGTGTGCGGGATTATATCCATGTGGTGGACCTGGCTCTGGGCCACGTGGCCGCGCTGAAGAAGCTGGACGCCAAATGCGGCCTCTTTGTGTGCAACCTGGGCACCGGCAACGGCTACTCCGTGCTGGATGTGGTCCACGCCTATGAGAAGGCCTGCGGCAAGACCCTGCCCTTCGTCATCGACCCCCGCCGCCCCGGCGATATCGCCGTTTGCTACGCCGACCCCGCCAAGGCCAGGGACGAGCTGGGCTGGGAGGCCAAGTTCGGCATTGAGGACATGTGCGCCTCCTCCTGGAAGTGGCAGTCGATGAACCCCAACGGTTACAAAGGTTAGAGGGAGGAACGGGACCATGAACAAGCCTGTTTTAGTGATTATGGCCGCCGGTATGGGGAGCCGCTACGGCGGCTTGAAGCAGCTGGACCCGGTGGGAAACCACGGCCAGCTTATCATTGACTACTCCATCTATGACGCCCGCCGGGCGGGCTTTGAGACGGTGGTTTTCGTCATTAAGCCGGAGATTGAGGCGGATTTCAAAACCGCCATCGGCAACCGGGTGGCCCAGGTTATGGACGTGAAGTACGTCCACCAGCTCAAGGACGACCTGCCTGCGGGCTACGCCGTGCCGGAGGGCCGCGAGAAGCCCTGGGGCACCGCTCAGGCCGCTTTGGCCGCCCGCCATGTGGTGGACGGGCCCTTTGCCATCATCAACGCCGACGACTACTACGGCCCCAAGGCTTTCCAGCTCATTTACGACCGGCTGCTGGCCCATCCGGACGGGGCGCAGTACGCCTATACCATGGTGGGCTATCTGGTCAAGAACACCGTCACCGAACACGGGAGCGTGGCCCGTGGGGTGTGCGTGGTGTCGCCGGACGGCGCGCTGGAGGATATCTGCGAGCGCACCTGCATCGAGCAGGACGGGGAGAACGCCCGCTTTACCGAGGACGGCGGGGCCACCTGGACGGCCCTGCCCGGAAATACGGTTGTCTCCATGAACATGTGGGGCTTTACCCGCAGCTTTTTGGACGAGGCTCTCGCCCGCTTCCCGGCCTTCCTGGACAAGGCCCTGGTGGAAAATCCCCTGAAGGGAGAGTATTTCCTGCCCAGTGTTGTGGACCAGCTCATCACAGAGGGAAAGGCCCGCGTCCATGTACTGCTCAGTGAGGACAAGTGGTATGGGGTTACTTATCGGGAGGACAAGCCCGCTGTGCAGGCCGCGATCGCCGAAAAGACCGCCGCCGGGCTCTACCCCGACCAGCTCTGGGAGGTGAAGTAATGGCCGCCGCAGAACAGTATTTGAGCGAGGTCCTGGGGGCCTTTGACTTTGGCGCGCCGGTGGTGGGGGCCATCCGCTTCGGCGCGGGCCACATCAACGACACCTTTGTGGTCCACACCCAGCCGGACGACTGCTGCTGCCACCGGTTCATCCTCCAGCGCATGAGCCCCGCCGCCTTCAAGCGGCCCGACCAGCTCATGGAGAACATCATCGGTGTTACCGACTACCTGGGGCAGGAGATTGAGAAGCATGGCGGGGACCGGAGCCGGGAGGCTCTGGAGGTCCTCCGCCCCAAAAATGGACAGCCCTACTACACCGACCAGGGGGACGGCGCCTGGCGGGTGTATCCCTTTGTGGAGAACACCATCTGTTATCAGACGGCGGAGAGCCCGGCGCTCTTTGCCGCCTCGGGCCGGGCCTTTGGCCGCTTCCAGCGGCTGCTGCGGGACTACCCCGCAAAGACCCTCTATGAAACCATTCCCAACTTCCACAACACCGAGGACCGTCTTGCCAAGCTCAAGGCCGCCGTGGCCGCCGACGCCCTGGACCGGGCCAAGGACTGTCAGGCGGAAATTCAGTTCATGCTGGACCGGGAGGCCGACTGCTCGGTAGCCCTCCAGGCCCTGCGGGATGGGGTGCTCCCCCTGCGGGTGACCCACAATGACACCAAGCTCAACAACGTCCTCATGGACGAAACCACCGGGGAGGGCGTGTGCATCATTGACCTGGACACCGTCATGCCCGGCCTGTCCATCAACGATTTCGGCGACTCCATCCGCTTCGGGGCCAACCACAGCGCCGAGGATGAGACTGATTTGCGTAAGGTCAATCTGGATTTGGAGCTCTTCGCCGCCTATACCGCCGCGTTTCTGGAGGGCACCGAGGGGGCTCTGACCCCGGCTGAGGTGGACTTTCTCCCCTGGGGGGCCAAGCTCATGACCCTGGAATGCGGTATGCGCTTCCTCACCGACTATCTGGAGGGCGATGTCTACTTCCACATCAGCCGTCCGGGGCAGAACCTGGACCGCTGCCGGACCCAGTGCAAGCTGGTGTCCGACATGGAGGCCAACTGGCAGAAGCTCCAGGACATCGTGGCCTCCTGCCGCTAGGGAGGGGGGCGGCATGGACGAGAAACGTACGGCGGCAGTCCCGCCGGCGGCGGAGCGGCTGAGTCTCCCACGCACCATCCATCTGGTCCCCCTGAACCATGTGTCGGGCTTTGATATCCGGCCTGGATTTTATGAGATTAACGGGGCCACCGCCATCCCCGGAGGAGTGAACTTTACGGTACACTCTTCCGGGGCCACCCGCATTGAGCTGCTGCTCTTCCACCGCACGGCGGAGGATCCCTTTGCCGTGATTCCCTTCCCGGAGCACTACCGGATTGGCAACGTATATTCCATGATCGTCTTTCAGCTGAACATTGAGGAATTTGAGTACGCCTACCGGGTGGACGGGCCCTACGACCCAAGCCGTGGGCTGATTTTTGACCGGCGGCACTATCTGCTGGACCCCTATGCCAAGGCGGTCACCGGCCAAAGCCGCTGGGGGGAGAGCGCCTCCCAGGGCCAGCACTATAAGGCCCGGGTGGTGAAGGACGACTTCGACTGGGGCGCCATTCCCCAGCCGCTGATTCCCATGGAGGACCTGGTGATTTACGAGCTCCATGTGCGGGGGTTCACCCGGCATGAATCCTCCGGCGTGGTCCATCCCGGCACCTTCGCGGGCTTAAAGGAGAAGCTGCCCTATCTGCTGGAGCTGGGGGTCAACGCCATTGAGCTGATGCCCATTTTCGAGTTTGACGAGGCCCAGGACAACCGGGTAGTGGACGGGGAGCAGCTGTATAATTACTGGGGGTACAGCACGGTGAGCTTTTTTGCCCCCAATACCAGCTATGCCGCCAGCACCGAGTATAACCGGGAGGGCAACGAGCTCAAGGATTTTATCCGTTCCTGCAAGGAGCACGGCATCGAGGTCTATCTGGATGTGGTGTTCAACCACACCGCCGAGGGGGATGAGCGGGGGCCGTTTTTCTCCTTCAAGGGCTTTGACAACAATATTTATTACCTGCTCACGCCCGACGGGCACTATTACAATTTCAGCGGCTGCGGCAATACCCTCAACTGTAACCACCCGGTGGTCCACCAGATGATTATGGACTGTCTGCGCTATTGGGTGACCACCTACCGGGTGGACGGCTTCCGGTTTGATTTGGCCTCCATTCTGGGCCGGGACGAGAAGGGCGCGCCCATGGTGTCTCCGCCGCTGCTTCAGGCTATGGCCTTCGACCCCATTCTGGGGGATGTAAAGCTCATTGCCGAGGCGTGGGACGCGGGGGGACTCTATCAGGTGGGGACGTTCCCCGCCTGGAACCGCTGGGCGGAGTGGAATGGCCGCTACCGGGACGATTTGCGCCGCTACCTGCGGGGAGATGAGGGCATGGCCCAGGCGGCGGTCCAGCGGATAGCGGGGTCTTTGGACCTGTACGAGGCTGGACAGCGGAAAAATGCGTCGGTGAATTTCATCACTTGTCATGATGGCTTTACCCTGTGGGATTTGTTCAGCTATAATCAGAAGCACAACGAAAAGAACGGCTGGAACAACACGGACGGAGCCAATGATAACAACAGCTGGAACTGCGGCGCGGAGGGCGATACGGACGACCCGGCGGTGCTGGAGCTCCGGCGGCGGATGGTGCGCAACGCCTTTGCCCTGCTCATGTGCTCCAGGGGGATTCCCATGTTTTTGGCTGGAGATGAGTTCTGCAACACGCAGTTTGGAAACAACAACGCCTATTGTCAGGACAATATTACCTCTTGGCTGGACTGGTCCATGCTGGAGAAAAACCGGGAGATGTTTGAGTTTTTCCAGTACATGATTTCCTTCCGTAAGGCGCATCGGGTGCTGCGGGCCAACCTGAGCAACGGGGCCTGCGGGTTCCCGGATGTGAGCTTCCACGGCGTTACCCCAGGGCACACAGGGCCCTTTGCGGGGCACGAGCGCTATGTGGGGGTTCTGTTCTCCGGGTGGGAGCGGGAGGCTCGCTCTCAGGTCGTCTATGTGGCGTCCAACGCCTGGTGGGAGGATTTGGAGGTCGTTCTACCCGCGCTCCCCGCCGCAATGCGCTGGGAATTGGCCGTGGATACCTGGCAGGGGCCTCAATGCGTCCGGCCGCAGGCCGGGGAGCGGTTCCTGATTCATGGGCGGAGTGTTATGGTCTTTGTGGGGAAGTAGGGGCTTTCCTTTGCCTCTTCCTCGGTACTCTGGTGGTGTTCGTTGGCTGGTCCCGCCTCCGGCGGGTTACTTTCCAGCGATGGAAAGTAACCAA
>CAJUDT010000128.1 GCA_910585415.1 uncultured Flavonifractor sp. | reverse complement strand
GTTACTTTCCATCACTGGAAAGTAACCCGCCGGAGGCGGGACCAGAAAACAAAAACCGCCAGAGTAACGAGGAAGAAGCTAGAGCAAACCCAAAAGGAAAAGACTGCCGCTTCCCCCGCGCAGCGCTTTGTGATATAATGGAAGAAACCCCACCAACGAGCCAAAAGAAGGAAAGGAGCGGACAAGATGATAAGAAAGAGAATCCTCTCTGGCCTGCTTGCCGCAATAGTATTGATATCGCTGACCCCCGCCGCCCTGGCGGCGACCCCGACGGTGGACGATGCCGCCCAAGCCCTAGCGGCTCTGGACATTATGGTGGGCGACCAGGACGGAAACCTGAACCTGGATAAAACCGTCACCCGCGCAGAGTTTACCAAGCTGGCGGTAGCCGCCTCCCCCATGCGGGAGTCGGTGGGCGACACCGTCTCCGTCAAACCCTACCCCGATGTACCGCAGAACCATTGGGCCGCTCCCTCGGTCAAGGCCGCTGTGGACTTAGGGTTGGTTCAGGGGGACCTCCGGGGCAACTTCAACCCCGGCCGCTCCATCACTCTGGCCGAGGGCGTCACCATCGTCCTGCGCCTGCTGGGCTACGAGGACAGCGAATTTACCGGCATGTGGCCCTCCGGTCAGATGGCCCAATACCGGGCCCTTGACCTGGACCGGGGCGTTACCTGCGGCACCAACGACCCCATGAAGCGCCAGGACGCCCTGTTCCTCTTCTATAACCTCCTGCTCACCAAGAATAAGAGCGGCCAATACTACTTAAATGTTCTGGAGCCCACCCTCAATCTGGTGAACACCGCCGGAGAGCTGGACCAGGTGGCCCTGGTCAACTCCGCCATGGAGGGCCCCATCATTGTCTCCAAGGGCTGGCAGAGTCAGGTGCCCTTCCCTCTCTCCCACGCCAAGGTCTACCGGGGCGGCAGCCTCTCCACCCTGGAGGCCGTGCAGGAGCAGGACGTAATCTACTGGTCCAAGTCCATGCACTCCATCTGGGCCTACAGCCGAAAAGTCACCGGCACCTTTGAGCAGATTTCCCCCTCCGCCTCAAATCCCACCTCCGTCACCGTGGCGGGCAAGACCTACGCCATTGAAACCACCACCGCCGCCTTTGCCCTGTCGGACCTGGGCACTTACAAGGTGGGGGACAGCATCACCCTCCTGCTGGGGCGCAACGAGGGCGTAGCCGCTGTGGCCGAGCCCGGCGAATCCCCCGCCCTCATTTATGGCGTGGTGGCCAAGGTGGCCGATATGCCCTATGACGACGGAGCCGGCGGCGCCTACAACGCCCAGACCGTCACCATCTTCGCCACCGACGGCAACACCTATAACTACCCCTACGACGACAAGTACATCCAGGAGGGCAACGTGGTCCGGGTGGAGATGAACGACGGAGCCGTCAAGCTCCGGGGCCTCAGCTCCACCAAAATCAGCGGCCGGGTCAACGCCGCAGGCACCACCCTGGGGGCCTACACCCTGGCCGAGGACATCGAGATTATCGACATCTATGAGTCCTGCACCCCCCTGCGGGTATACCCCAGCCGTCTGGCGGGCGTCAATCTCTCCAAGGAAATGATTCGCTTTTACGCCCTCAACTCCCATGGGGAAATCAGCCACCTGATTCTGAACAACGTCACCGGGGACCTGCATCAATACGGGGTCATTACCGGCGTGACGGAATTTTCCGGGGGCTTGACCACCATGTCCACCTATGTCTACGATATCAATGGTCAGCCCGGTGTTTCCTCCTCGGAGACAACCGTATACAACCTGAAGGCCGGTCCCTGTCAGGTGAAAATGGAAGGCCCTGAGACAGTGGAGCGCCTGTACAACCTCAACGAGCTGAAGGTGGAGAGCATACTCGATAACCGGGTGCTCACCAAGGAAGACCGCAAGTACACCATTGCCGACAATGTGGTGGTGTACCTCCAGAACCGGGACCAGACTTATACCCTGTCCTCCCTGGCCCGGGTGCTGGAGGGTGACTACACCCTCACCGCCTGGTACGACAAGCCCGAAAATGAGGGCGGACGCGTGCGGGTTATCATCGCCCGCTGAGAAAACAACAGCAAGCGCCCGCTGCGGCATTCTGTCAGCCGCAGCGGGCGCTTTGCGCGTTTCATCATATGCCGGAGGCGAGAAAGAGGGCCGTACCCCAGACGCCGCTGGACAGCAACGCCCCCAAGAGAAAATAGAGCAGACGGTACAGCGCCCCCTTGGCGCCCTTGGTTTTGGTGTTCTGGCGGATGTAGCCGCGGGCCACCCGCTGGGCCTCCTGCACCACCGCGTCCGCCGAGACGCCGCTGCCGAATGCGTTCTCCTTTACAATAAAAATGGCCTGCTCGAACAGGCGGGGGTCCGGGGAGCGTACTACGATTACCTGCCGGGAGACGCCCTGCACCATATGCCGCCACTTCCTTTCCTGTTTTCTCCAGTATAGCCGTTTTTCGCGGCCCTCATACCGGAACAGGAAAGCATTTCCGCTCATAACTGGAGCCCCTCCGCCGTAAACTGGAAAGAGAACATCGACACGGAGGCAGGACAGACATGAAGAGACGCTTGGCGGGGGCGCTGGCCCTGCTCTTTGCATTAAATATCGCAATTATCACCCTGGCCCAGAGCGCGCAAGCGGCCACATACCGGATGGGTTCTTCCGGGGAGCAGGTGCGCACCATTCAGACCAAGCTGAAAAACTGGGGCTATTACTCCGGGGCCGTGGACGGCATTTACGGGGCGCAGACCGCCAAGGCGGTGGAGTATTTTCAGCGGAAAAACGGCCTGACGGCCGACGGCATTGTAGGACCGGCCACCCTGCGGGCGCTGGGGATGGAAAATTCCATATCCACCGGCGGAGCGGCGGCGGGACAGGCGGACAGTCTGGCCCTTCTGGCCAGGGTCATTTCCGCCGAGGCCCGTGGGGAGCCCTACAGCGGTCAGGTGGCCGTGGGGGCGGTGATTCTCAACCGGGTGGAGCACCCCTCGTTTCCCAATACCATTGCCGGGGTGGTCTATCAGCCGGGGGCGTTCACCTGTATGGTGGACGGGCAGATTGACCAGCCGGTCGCCAGCTCGGCCCTCCGGGCGGCTCAGGAGGCCCTCAACGGAAGCGACCCCAGCGGCGGGGCCATTTACTACTTCAATCCCTCCACCGCCACCAGCGCGTGGATTTGGAGCCGTCCTCTGATTAAAGTAATTGGAAAACACCGGTTTTGCGCATAAGCTAAGACCTCATAGGGAAAAGGAAGCCCTATGAGGTCTTTTTCCGCTTGTCTGGCCGGAGGAATACATACCGGGTGCCGGTGGAGCGCTCAGGGGAGAAGCGGTAGTCCATCCGGTCAAAGGACTGGGCGTCCTCCGGGGCCTGGGCGTTGTGCTCGGCCAGATAGCGGACCATCTCGCCGCGGGCCATTTTCACATAGACGCCCTTTTCAACCAGCCGCTCCCCGTCCAGTTCTCCAAAGATAACGTCAATGAAGCGCACTCCCGGCCCCACATAGGGGCGCAGAGCGCGGGCGTACTCATTGGAGGCCAGATTGAGAATGGTGTTTTCTCCGCTGGACAGAACGGTGTGAAAGAGGGTATCGCCCCAGTAGTGGTAGAGGCTGTCGCAAAAGGGGGTTTGAAGCCGCGCGCCCAGCTCCAGGCGGTAGGGGATTACACCGTCAAAGGGGCGCAAAACGCCGTACAGGCCGGAGAGGATGCGCACATGGTCCTGAACATAGTCAAATTGCGCCTGGGTGAACAGGCGGGGGGCCATGTATTGGTATTGGATGCCGTCATAGCACAATATGGCCGGGTCGCCGGGGCGGTCCAGGTCCATGGATTGATAACGCTCGTAATTGCGTTGCGCGATGGCGTCGTTACAGGCCAGGACCCGCTTGAGGGCCGGATAGTCCAGGCTCTTCAGGTGGGAGGCCAGAAATTTTGCCTGTTCCAGGAGGGCGGGGCGGCCCCTTGGGGGGAGGAAATCCGGATCTTCCCGCAGTTTTTTGGCGGGGGATAAAATGAGCCTCATGGGGCTTCGTGGGCGGAGCCGCCCTGGGCAATGGCCTCCCGCTCACGGAGCAGCTCCGCCCGCAGGGCGATGGGGAGCCAGTCCTGATTGGTTTGGGTCAGGACGGCCTTGAGGGCTACCGGAGGGATGTGATTGCGGCGGAAGCCCTCCAGAAAGGCGTTGAGCTGAGGGCCGGTGAAATCGACGAGCAAAAGAAGTTCATCGGTGAAGGTCTGCTCCTCGGTGGGGGCGGGGGCCTCCTGGTTTCCCGCCACCAGGGCGGACAGGGGGAGGCCATAGGCCTCCTGAGGCACCAGGCGGGTTCGGATTTTTAGCGGGAGACACATGCGGCGGATTTTGGCGCCCTTGGGGGTGTCCAGGTTGAATAATAATATTTGGGGGGTGGGCATAAAAGGGTCAACTCCTTGTTTTTTGGTTTTGCTTAGTCGGTTTTTTTGCTTCTTCCTCGGTACTCTGGCGGTTTTTGTTTTCTGGT
Organism: uncultured Flavonifractor sp.; assembly: GCA_910585415.1. GTDB lineage: Bacteria > Bacillota > Clostridia > Oscillospirales > Oscillospiraceae > CANAAV01. Next base: position 345 of record CAJUDT010000128.1, on the reverse strand, counting down.
CCTGCCTCCGGCGGGTTACTTTCTAAGTGATTAGAAAGTAACCAAAGAATCACCAAAGAAACCTACGGTTTCTCTGGACACTTCCCTCAAAAAACGGGGGTGGGGGGCGGCCTCAGAGGTTCGTTGGATAGCAAATCCTTTGGTAGAAGCTCGCACGTTTCAGCCTCCGCCCTCTTTGGTTCGGCCGCACAGTGCGGCCCCTCGGGCAAGGATACGGCTGGCAAAACCTGATAGTAGTTGCGCTGCCTTTAGCTTGTAGAAAGGCCGCCCGACGATGGTGCAAGCTATTACAAGATAGCCTTGGGGTTGAGTCGGCTGGGTGTTTTTCCCTTACTTTCAGATTTG
>CAJUDT010000127.1 GCA_910585415.1 uncultured Flavonifractor sp. | reverse complement strand
ATCATTCAGAAAGTAACCCGCCGGAGGCAGGACCAGAAAACGAACCCCACCAGAGTAACGAGGAAGAAGCAGCAAAAAAGACACAAACCAGCCGCCTGCTCCTGGCGACTGGTCCGTGTCTAAGGAAAGAGGATACAATGAAAGGAAAAGAAACTGTCTCTTGCAAGAACTAATATACCCAAAACATGTTAATGAATCCAACCCAAAATGTTACAGAAGGATTAAATCTTACCGCAGCCCGCTGAAAAACCCTTGCAGCAGCGCTGCACACTCCCCCTCCAGAAGCCCTCCATAAATCCGGGGATGATGATTGAACCGTTCCTCAAACAGATTCAGCACCGAGCCGCAGCACCCCGCCTTATCATCCTTGGCCCCATAGCGAACCACCGGAATCCGTGCGTTGAGAATCGCCCCCGCACACATGGGACAGGGCTCCAAGGTCACATAGAGCGTACAATCCTTCAGCCGCCAGCCCCCCAGGGCCTCGCAGGCCTGTTGTATTGCCTCCACCTCCGCGTGGCCCAGGGCGGTGCGTCCAGTCTCCCGGCGGTTCCGCCCACGGCCGACAATGCGCTCCCCCTGGACAATCACACACCCCACAGGGACCTCCCCCTCAGTCAACGCCTGCTGGGCTAGTTCCAGAGCCTGACGCATATAGTATTCGTGGTCCATGGGAATCCCCTCCTCCATCGCTGACCGCCGCGCCGCTCTGTCCTGCCTGGGCGGCGCTTTTTTGACGGTATGGCGCATCGGCCAAAGGTGTGCTATACTATCTCCACAATACGGCCCGCTGCGGCCTTGAGAATGGATGGTTCAACATGCTTTCAATTTTGCTGATTGCCCTCAGTCTGGCCCTGGACGCCTTCGCTGTCTCGGTTTCCAGCGGTATCTCGGTGCCCGGCTTTGGGTGGAAACAGGCGGTGAAAATGGGAATCTGGTTCGGCGCCTTTCAATGCGTGATGCCCCTGCTGGGCTGGTTCCTGGGCAGCGGCGTCAGCCAGTATATCGAGGCGGTGGACCACTGGATTGCCTTCGGCCTGCTGGCCTTCATCGGCGGAAAAATGCTCCTGGACGCCCTGCGCGGCGGCGGGGACGAGCCGGAGAGCACCGACCTGTCCCCCCGGCGGCTGTGCGTGCTGGCCATTGCCACCAGCATCGACGCCCTGGCCGTTGGCGTCTCCATGGCCTTTATGAACGTGGACATACTCCTGTCCGCCGGGGTGATTGGACTGGTGGCCTTTGGCATGTCCGTGGCGGGAGGACTGGTGGGACGGCGGCTGGGAGGACTCTTTCAGCGGCGGGCCACCCTGGCCGGAGGGGTGGTTTTGATTGGAATCGGGGTGAAAATCCTGGTGGAACACCTGGGCGGCTGACCGGGTTCAGCCAATGGCGGCGTAGTCCTCCACCAATTTCCGGCCCAGACGCAATACATCCTCCCCCTTTTTCAGCCGCAGCGCCAAGTAGGGCTTTTCTCCGGCGGAGAAGAGCAGACGGCCCTGGTACTGCCCGCACAGGGCGCTGACCCGCTGCAAATCGAAATGCTCCAGGTAGAAATTGAGGCTCATGCCCTTTTGGGAAATCTCCGCAATGCCGCACCGGGCGGCGTCCGCCCGCATCAGCGCCACCGAAATCAGGTTGTTGACCGGCCGGGGCGGGTCCCCGTACCGGTCGATGAGCTCGTCAATCAGATCGTCCGCATCCTCCTCGCTGCGCACGGCGGCAAGGCGGCGGTACAGGTCCATGCGCTGCTCCGGGGAGGGCACGTACTTATCCGGGATGGAGGCTGCTACGCTCAGGTCGGCGGCGCACTCGGTCTGGACCGGGGGCTTCTCTCCCCGTTCCTCCAAAACGGCTTCCTCCAGGAGCTTAAGGTACATGTCATAGCCGACGCTGAGCATAAAACCGCTCTGTTCCGGGCCCAGGACGTTGCCCGCGCCCCGGATTTCCAGGTCCCGCATGGCGATTTTGAAGCCTGAGCCGAACTCCGCAAACTCCCGAATCGCCCCCAGGCGCTTGGAGGCGATTTCACTCAGCACCTTCCCCCGGCGGAAGGTCAGATAGGCGTACGCCCGCCGGTTGGACCGGCCCACCCGCCCGCGAATCTGGTGGAGCTGGGCCAAACCCATTTTGTCCGCGTCCTCAATGACCAGGGTGTTTACGTTGGATATGTCAATACCCGTCTCAATGATGGTGGTACAGACCAGCACATCCACCTCTCCCTCGCTCATGCGGGTCATGACCTCGTTGAGTTCCTCCTGACTCATTTTCCCGTGAGCCACTGCTACGGACACATCCTCCCCAAGGAGCTGCTGAATGCGCCCGGCGGTCTGGGTGATGGTCTCCACGCGGTTGTGGAGGTAGTAGGCCTGCCCGCCCCGCTCCAGCTCCCGCCGGAGGGCGTCGGAGAGCACCCCCCAGTCGTGCTCCAATACGTAGGTCTGCACCGGCTGGCGGTCCAGAGGGGGTTCCTCCAGGGTGGACATGTCCCGGATGCCGGAGAGGGCCATATTCAGGGTGCGGGGAATGGGGGTGGCCGAGAGGGTGAGCACGTCCACCTGCTTGGCCAGCTCCTTGAGCTTCTCCTTGTGGGTGACGCCAAAGCGCTGCTCCTCGTCCACCACCAGAAGGCCCAGGTCCTTGAACTTGACGTCCTTTTGCAGGAGCCGGTGGGTGCCGATGAGCAAATCCACCCTGCCGTCCCCCACCCGGCGGAGGGTTTCCTTCATCTGGGCGCTGGTGCGGAACCGGGAGACTGCGTCAATCTCCACCGGGTACTTGGCAAAGCGCTGGCGGGCGGTCAGGTAGTGCTGGCGGGCCAGCACGGTGGTGGGGACCAGGATGGCCGCCTGTTTGCCGTCCAGGACGCATTTCATCACCGCCCGGAAGGCGACCTCTGTTTTGCCGTACCCCACGTCTCCGCAGAGCAGCCGGTCCATGGGACGGGACTGCTCCATGTCCCGCTTGATTTCGGCAATGCACCGGAGCTGGTCGTCCGTCTCGGCGTACTCAAATTCGTCCTCAAACTCCCGCATCCACGGGGAATCGGGGGAAAACGCGTAACCCGGCTGGCGCTGGCGCTGGGCGTAGAGCTGAATGAGGCCCTTGGCCAGGTCCTTGACGGCCTTCCGGGCCCGGCTCTTGGCCTTCTCCCAGTCGGTGCCCCCCAGCTTGGAGAGCTTCTTGGTCTGCTGGGCGTCCTCGCCGCCGCCGATGTACTTGCTCACCAGGTCCAGCTGGGTGGCGGGGACGTAGAGCACGTCGGCCCCGGCATAGGCAATTTTGACGTAATCCTTTTGGATGCCGTCCACGGTCATTTTGGTCATCTCTACAAAGCGCCCCACGCCATGGTGGACATGGACCACCAAATCACCGGGGGAGAGGTCGGCATAGGACTTGAGCTTTTCCCGGTTGGTGACGGCCTTGGTGCGCTTTTTTTTGCCAAACACCCCCTGTCCCTCGGTGAGGACCACCAGATGGGCCGAGGGGAACTCCGCCCCGGCGGAGAGGCCCCCCACGGAGATGACGGCCTTGCCGTAGCCGGGCAAATCGTGGAGCTGAAAGTCTACGGCGGTTTTGAGATTTTGCTCCCGCAGGAGGGCTTGGAGGTTGAGGGCCCGCTGTTCGCTGCTCACCAGGACCACCGTGCGGTAGCCGTCGCCGGCGTAGTGGCCCAAATCGGATACGGCAGTCTCCAGGCTGGCCCCGTAGGAGGGCAGCTGCTTGGCCAGGAGATTCAGCAGGCTCCTGGGCCGCCGGGGATACCGGGCGGAGGCGAAGGAGTCCAGATAGCACAGGGGATATTCCTCCAGCACACCGCAGAGCTGCTCAAAGGTCCGGGCAAACACGGCCAGCTCTCCGGCCACCGCGCCGCTCTCCATAAGGGCCTGACTGTCCTGGTCCATCTGCCAGCCGTAGTGCTCTGCCCGCTCTGCGGCTCTGGGGCTCTCGCTGAAGCACACCAGGGCGTCCTGGGGCAGATAGTCCGCCGCCGTGGCCAAGGTGGGGTAGATGAGGGCTAGATAGCGGTCCAGAGCGGGGAAGCTGAGGCCCCCGGCCAGACGCTCCCGGTCCTCGGTCAGGGTGTCCAGCAGGGCGGCGTTGTCCCCTCTGCGCCTGCTTACGCGGGCGATGAGCCCGTCCAGGCTCTGGAGCAGGCCGGGCAGGCCCCCCGGCGCAAGGTGGGGCAGCACTTCGGCGGCGGGGAGGATTTCGGCGGCGGGGAGATTTTCGGTCCGCCGCTGGGTGCCCACGTCAAAGAGGCCCAGAGAGTCGATTTCGTCTCCCCAGAGCTCTGCCCGGACGGGTTTTTCATGGGCGGGGGAGAAGAAGTCCAGGATGCCGCCCCGCAGGGCGAATTGACCTACGCCCTCTACCTGTTCGCCCCGGACGTAACCGGCGGCGGTGAGGGCCCCGGCCAGCTCGTTCAGGTCGCAGCGGTCGCCGGGGCGCAGGCAGCGGACGGCCTGAACCAGAAGGGGCCTTGGGAGGGTGCGCTGAAGCAGGCTCTCGATGGTGCAGACCAGCAGGGGGCATTCGCCTGCCGCCAGGGCGCGGAGCACCGACAGCCGCCGGTGTTCCCACTGGCGGGAGGCCACAGCGGCATTGTGGAAGGTAAATTCCCGTGCGGAAAGCGTCGGTACGGGCTTCCCAGCCAGGGCGGAGAGGTCCCGAGCCATGCGCTCGGCCTCGCCCTCGTCGGCGCAGATTACCACCGTGGGGCGGTTGGTCTCCTGGTGGATGCCGGCGGCAAAATACGCCCGATGAATCGCTGACAGGCCGCTGACTGCGGCGGGACAGCCGCCGCCGTCTATGGCCGCTAATAGTGTATTGTATTCCGGGATGTCGCGCAGGGCGGTTAGGAGTTGTTTCATGGGGGGGTACCTGCTTTCTTGGGGGGTGGGGGGTGTTTCTCTTCTGCCTCTTCCTCGGTACATTGGTGGTGTTCGTTTTCTGGTCCCGCCTCCGGCGGCCTACTTTCCAACGATGGAAAGTAGGCAAAGATCGCCGGGCCTGCGGGCCCGGACCCGGGGTCGGGGGGCGGCGGAATAGA
>CAJUDT010000126.1 GCA_910585415.1 uncultured Flavonifractor sp. | reverse complement strand
CCAATGGCCGAAGTATTGAGGGCGGAGGCTAAAACGGCGGGTAGCAACTAAAGGGTTTGCAGACCCCGTATCTCCACCGCCGCCCCCCGACCCCGGGTCCGGGCCCGCAGGCCCGGTGATCTTTGGTTACTTTCCATCACTGGAAAGTAACCCGCCGGAGGCGGGACCAGGAAACGAAACGTAGGGAGTACCGAGGAAGAGGCAAAAACGAAAAGCCCCCTCAAAAGACTTTGGTATCAGCCCTCTCGTTGTAGAGCTCCATCACCGCCCGCGCCAAGCGCGAAACTGAGTGCCGGGCAAAATCAGAGGTTTCGGAGGCCAGGGGCCTCGTCACCACCTCAATCCCCAGCGCCTCAATTTTTTCCTGGTCCACCTGAATAGGAACGGAATCCTCCTCGCGATAGCGCTCCACCAGCCCTGGCCGCACCGGGGCCGAGTTGCACAGACAGACATCCACCAGCCCCGGCCCTGAGTGGTCCAACAGAGCCTTCAAATGCTCCGAGGCCGTCATACCCTCGGTTTCCCCATCCTGGGTCATGATATTGCAGACATAAATCTTCAGCGCCTCGGAGGCCCGCACCGCCTCCGAAATCCCATCCACCAGCAGATTGGGAATCACACTGGTATACAGACTCCCCGGCCCAAGCAAAATCAAATCCGCCGCCTCAATGGCCTCCACCGCCGAGGGCAGCGCCGGGGGGCGCTCCGGCAAGAGCCGCACACTGGCAATCCGGCAGTCCTGCTCCTTCTTGAAGGCACAGATTTTGGACTCCCCCAGCACCCGCGCCCCGTTCTCAAAAGTGGCCTCCAGCGCCACGTCCGCGTTGGTTACCGGCAAAACACGCCCGGTAATGGCCAGAACCTCACTCATACGGGCAACCGCCTGGTCAAAGGAATCCGAAATCCCATTAAGGGCCGCCAGTATCAAATTTCCAAAGGATTGCCCCGTCAGGTTCCCCGAGCCCGCCGGAAACCGGTAGGTCAACAGCTGCTCCATGACCGGCTCTGTATTGGCCAAAGCCTCCATACAGTGCCGGATATCCCCCGGCGGAGGCATCCCCAAATCCTCCCGGAGCTTCCCCGACCCGCCGCCGTCGTCGGCGACCGTGACAATGGCGGTCAGATTCCGTGTGTGGTTCTTCAGCCCCCGGAGCATGGTGGACAGCCCCGTGCCGCCGCCGATGGCGGCAACCTGAGGCCCACGCTCCCAGCGGCGCCGGCCTTCCATAGTGTTCATCACGGGTCCCTCCTTAGCCGCGGGTCATGTCTCGGTGATTTTCAGTGGCCGAATACCCCTTCTGCCGGACAAACTCCGCTAGGGCGCGGGTGACGGCCACACTCCGGTGTTTGCCGCCGGTACAGCCCACGCCTATCACCAACACCGTCTTGCCTTCCTCTGCGTACTGGGGCAGCAGGAAGCCCATGAGCTGCTCCAAATGCCCCATAAAATCCCGGGTCTGCTGGTAGCCAAAGACGAAGCTATACACCCCGTCGTCCAGGCCCGTCTGGTGGCGGAGCTCCGCGATGTAATAGGGGTTGGGCAGAAAACGCACATCCAACACCAAATCGGCCTCCATCGGAATGCCGTACTTAAAGCCAAAGGAGACAACACTGACGCTCATAGCCGGCCGGTCGCTGTCCCGGCCAAAGAGCCGCAGCAGCACCCCTCGCAGCTTGGCGGTGGAGAGCACCGTGGTGTCGATCACATAGTCCGCCCGCTGGCGCACCGGGGCCAGAACCGTGCGCTCCTGCTCCACGGCGGCGTCCAGGGACAGCATACGCTCCGCCAAGGGGTGGATGCGCCGGGTCTCCTTATAGCGCTTGATAATGGTTTCCGTACCGGCCTCCACAAAGAGAATTTTGTGCTCGCAGCCCATGGCGTGGAGGGCGTCCAGGGCCTCAAAGAGTCCGTCGAAGGTCTGGCCCCCGCGGATATCGGTGACCAGGGCCACCCGCTCATACCGCCCCGGCGCAGCCATGGAGAGCTCCGCAAATTTGGGCAGCAGCGGGGAGGGCATGTTGTCCACCACGTAAAACCCCATATCCTCCAAAAAGGAGGCCACCTTGCTCTTTCCGGCCCCTGAGAGGCCGGATATGACAATCAATTCCATATAAACCGCTTCCTTTTTCTAAAAACCCAACAGCTTGACTTCTGGCTCCAAGGTCACACCGGTCTGCCGCTGTACCGTCTCCCGCACATGGTCCATGAGCCGGACAATGTCCTCTGCCGTGGCCCCGCCCCGGTTGATGACAAAACCCGCGTGCTTTTCCGACACCTGCGCGCCCCCCACCGAGGCCCCTTTCAGGCCGCAGTCCTCAATAAGAGCGGCGGCGAAATAGCCCTGAGGCCGCTTGAAGGTGCTCCCGGCGCTGGGGTACTCCAGGGGCTGCTTCTCCCGCCGCCGGGCGGCAAGGTCCTCCATGCGGGCCTTGATGGTGTGTTCGTCCCCCGGCTCCAGGGCGAAAGCGGCCTCTAAAATGAGCCTGCGCCCGTCGGAGAAGCGGCTCTTTCGATAGCCGAAATGGCATTCCGCCGCCGGAAAGACCCGCCTTGTCCCGTCGGGCTCCAGGGCCGTCACCGAGGCCAGCACCTGACACAGCTCCCCGCCGTAGGCCCCGGCGTTCATGACCACGCCGCCCCCTACGGTGCCGGGAATCCCCTGGGCAAACTCCAGCCCGGTGAGATTCCGCCCCCAGGCGGCGTTGGCCAATTGGGAGAGCAGCACCCCCGCCCCGGCAATGAGACGCCGGTTTTCCTCCCGTATGGCGGTGACGCGCTCCTGATTGAGCTGCCCGGCCAGCTTGACCACAAGGCCCGGGTAGCCCCGGTCGCTGACCAGCAGATTGGTGCCATTTCCCAGGAAAAAGGGGGAAATGCCCCGGGCTGAGGCCAGAGAGAGGGCCCACCGGGCCTGTCCCTCCGTTCGGGGCAGGACCATCAGCCGGGCGGGCCCGCCCACCCGAAAGGAGGTGTGACGCTCCATGGGCTCATATTCCCGCAGCTCCAGCTCTGGGGCGCGGGTATGGAAATCCTCAAGCAAGGCAGAAAACATGTCCATGTGATCCTCCGTGTCTGGTGTGGCTGTATACACTGTCACTGTATTATAGCAGAATCCGGCGGCAATTAGAATAGGCAGAAGGGAAAAACCCGGAAGAAAAAGCCGCAGAGGGGAGATTTGCCTTTTGCCGGGCTTTGTGCTATGCTGGATACGCAAGAGAAAGGAGAAATGGTTTATGGAATATTGCATCCGTCCCGTGACAGCGGAGGACGCCGGGGCTCTCCACGCCCTGCGCCTGACGCCGGGCGTCATGGAAAATTTGCTGGGCATTCCCTCCTGGCGGCTGGACCAGGCCCGGAGCTGGCTGGATGGTCTGGGGCCCGACAGCCACGAGTTTGCCGCCGTCACGCCGGAGGGCCGTGTGGTGGGGGAGGCGGGTCTGTCCGGCTGTTCCCGTCCCCGGCTCAAGCATGTGGGGAGTCTGGGCATGATGGTCCACCCGGAGTTCTGGGGCCAGGGGGTGGGCTCGGCCTTGATGGAGGCTATGATGGACGTGGCGGACAATTATCTGATGCTGGTCCGGGTGGAGCTGGAGGTGTTTACGGACAATCAGCGGGCCATCCGGCTGTATGAGCGCTTCGGCTTTGAGACGGAGGGCGTCCGGCGGATGGCGGCGGTGCGCCAGGGGCGGTACGCGGATTTACAGGTGATGGCCCGCCTGCGCCCGGGTTTGGGGGGCTGACATGTCCAGCGGGCGTCTGTTTCAAATGCTGTACCTGCTCTTGGAGCACCCCCGAATGACGGCCAAGGAGCTGGCGGAGCGCTTCGAGGTGTCGGTGCGGACCATCTATCGGGATGTGGATGCCCTCTCGGCGGCGGGCGTGCCCATTTATACGGTCCCCGGCAAGGGGGGCGGGGTGGCCCTGATGGACCACTATATGTTGAATCGGGCGGTATTTACGGAGGAAGAGCAGTGGCAGCTGCTCACGGCCTTGCAGTCTCTGTCCGGGGAGGCCCGGCTGGGGGCGGAGGAAACGTTGGAGAAGCTCGCCGGGCTATTTCGGCGCAGGGAGCCGGAGTGGCTTCAGGTGGACCTGTCCCGCTGGGGGAGCGCGGGTGCGGACCATGCCAAATTTGACGCCTTGAAGGGCGCCATTTTGGAGCAGAGGGTGGTTTCCTTTGTCTATGTGGGGTCCTATGGGGCGGCGGCGCCCCGCCGGGCGGTTCCGCTGCGGCTGGTGTTCAAGGGGCGGGCGTGGTATTTGCAGGCGTATTGCCTGGAGCGGGGGGCGTACCGGACGTTTAAGCTCACCCGTGTGCTGGAGCTGGAGGTTCTGGAGGAGCAGGCCCCGGCGGTGGGGGCTCCGCCCCCGGTTGAGTTTGAGGGAACGCCGGATATTCCGGTGGTTTCGCTGTGTCTGCGGTTTTCGCCGGCGATGGCGTTCCGGGTGTATGACGAATTTGATGAAAGCTGTGTTGTCCGGGAGCCGGACGGCGCGCTGACGGTGCGGGTGGCGTTTCCGGAGGATGGGTGGGTCTATGGGTTTCTGTTGTCCTTTGGCGCGGGGGTGCAGGTGCTGGAGCCGGAGGGGCTGCGCAGGCGGCTGGGACGGCTGGCAGAAGAAATTTCCCGGCAGTGCGCAGAACTTGACATAGGGTGTCAGCAATTGGGTGGTATCATGGGGACATCTTTGAAACAGGAGGAACGAAACATGGAACAACAATTTTGTCAATCCTGCGGGATGCCCCTGGACGGCGAGAACTATGGTACCGAGCGGGACGGGGGGACTAGCCCTCACTACTGCAAATACTGCTATCAGAATGGGGCGTTTACCGGGGAGATGACCATGGAGGAAATGATTGATTTCTGTGCGCCGATGATGGCGCAGGCTAACGCCGGTATGACCGAAGAACAGGCAAAAGCGCAGATGTATCGTTTCTTTCCTATGCTGCTGAGGTGGAAAAAAGGGTAGTTTGGGGGTTCCCTTCTGCCTCTTCCTCGTTACTCTGGTGGTGTTTGTTTTCTGGTCCAGCCTCCGGCGGGTTACTTTCCAGCGATGGAAAGTAACCAAAGATCGCCGGGCCTG
>CAJUDT010000125.1 GCA_910585415.1 uncultured Flavonifractor sp. | reverse complement strand
TCTTTTATGCTTTGCGGCCTGCCTGGACTTTTCCCTGGCAGGCCGCTTTTCGACAAGCTGAGCGGAGTTTCTGAAATCAATCCAGAAACTCCGCTAAATTGTTATTGGCACATGACTCCCACCGTTTGCCTCATTGCCGGTGCCGGTATTGCCGTCGATGGCGGCAATATCGCCGCCCGCCTTCTTCAGCCCCTCCAGCTCCGTCTGTGCGGCGGACAGCTTCCCCTGCGCGTCCGCAAGGTCCGCTCTGGCAGCGGTGGTCTTGGCCTTTTCCCGCTCCAGGTCAGCGCCGTTCTCCGCCATAATCTTATCTACCGTCTCTTTCTCCAGGCCCAGTGCTTCCAGAAAATCGCGCTTCATACCGTCCCTTTCCCAGCTACGCTTTTTTGTACGTGGGTCGCCTCCACCTGCTGCCCGTAGTTTTACGACTTCGGGCCGGTCAAGATTTTGATAAAAGAAAAGAGCCAATTACCGAGAAATCCTCGATAACTGGTTCCTATTGCTCTTTCTCCGAACTCTAGCGTCGCTGCCCCGCTTGGGGTGCGGTTCAGAACAGGTTCCCGGTTTTAACTGATCATAAATTGATAAATGGCCGCCTATCCCTACTAATAGTTCCCCACCACTTACAATAAGCGCAACGCTACCAAAAACGCCCAATGCCCGGACAAGTCCTTGTGCTGCAAGGCTTTCCGGGCATCGTTTACATTAAGCGCGGCGGGATACATAGGACCTGGAAATTCCACATTTTTCTGCAATCTCCCGTTGTGTCAGCGGGTGCTCGCCGCTGAGTCCATAGCGCAACGTTATAATCATCGCTTCCCGCTTGTCCAGACACTGCCTGACACACCGGCGGACTTTTGCACAGGAATCACGGGTATCCAGTTCTTCCAGCATGTCATCATCTACGCTAATTGTATCCATCAATGACAACGCATTTCCCTCCCCATCTCCATCTATAGAGTCGGACAAGGATACCTCCCCTTGTAATTTTTTTTGGGAGCGAAAATACATTAGGATTTCATTTTCAATGCACCGCGACACATAAGTAGCCAGCCTTACGTTTTTATCGGCCTTAAACGTCGTAATACCTTTAATCAACCCGATTGTGCCAATCGAAATCAGGTCATCCTGGTCCCCGTTGGGGGTATAATATTTCTTCATAATATGCGCCACCAGCCGCAGGTTGTGCTCAATCAGGACATTGCGGGCCTCCAGGTCCCCCTGGGCGAAGCGCTCCAAGTAAAAACGCTCTTCCTCCGCCTTCAAGGGCCGGGGGAAAGAGCCGCTGCCGCCGCTGGACAGGCGCAGTGTAAAAAACAGACTGTTCAGTGTCAACAGCATCCAAGCCGTCAGCATATTCGTTCCACCTCCTTCTTCCAGCCTATTCCTCCATTGCCTGTCTCTATGCGGGCACCTTTGCCCCGCTCCCACGTTCCATCGACAAAATACACAGAAAGTCCTGACTATATTTTGTCTAATCTGTCAAATATGCAAAATGTCTGCCGGAGGCATTTACGAATACTTTCCAACGCGTTATAATGTAACGTGGTTGAACAGGTAGATAAAAAGGATTTGACAACGATGTCAGATTTGGAGGAAAATCGTGACAATTATAGATGCAGTCGCCATGCTTGGCGCAATCGCCGTTCTGATGTTCGGCATGTCCACCATGACGGATGGCCTGGAGAAATTCTCCAGCGGCCGCTTGGAAAAGCTCCTGGAGCGTCTGACCAGCAACGTATTCAAGGGCGTCCTGCTGGGCGCTGTCGTCACCGGCCTCATGCAGAGCTCCACTGCCACCACCGTGATGTGTGTGGGCTTCGTCAACGCCGGAATCATGAAGCTGGAACAGACCGTTGGCATCATCATGGGCGCCAACATCGGCACCACAATCACCGCCCAGCTTCTGAGCCTGGGAGACATTTCCTCGGATAGCCTGATTTTTATGCTCCTCAAACCCTCCGTCCTGGGCTCCGCCCTGGCCGTAGCCGGTATTTTATTCTACATGTTCTTCAACGGCGGTCATAAGCGCTTTATGGGACAGATTCTGCTGGGTATGGGGCTGCTTTTCATCGGCATGAGTACCATGGAAACCGCTATGCGTCCCCTCCAGGACTCCCCCGCTTTCCTGACCATGTTCGCCTCCTTCTCCAACCCCGTTCTGGGCGTTGCGGTGGGCGCACTGGTAACCGCTCTGCTCCACAGCTCGGCCGCCTCGGTGGGTATCCTTCAGGCCCTCAGTGCCACAGGCGCTGTCACCTTTAACATCGCGTTCCCTCTCATTATGGGGCAGAATATCGGCACCTGCTTAACTTCTCTGGTTTCCTCGGTGGGAGCCAGTAAGAACGCCAAACGCACCGCCGCCCTGCATTTAACCTTTAATATCCTGGGTACGGTCGTCTTTTTATTCCTGCTCTACGGCGGCAATGCCATATTCCACTTTGCGTTCTGGGAGAGCACCATGACCCGCGGCTCGATTGCCAACCTGCATCTGTGTTTCAACGTGGCCTGCTGTGTGGCCCTGCTGCCCTTCCATAAGCTGCTGGTCCGGCTGGTAGAGCGCATCATCCCCGGCGGCGCAGAAGAACAGGCCCTGTCCATTCTGGACGAGCGCTTTCTGTCCTCCCCCTCCCTGGCTCTGGAAAAGGCCCATGACACCGTCATGCAGATGGGCGCGTTCGCCAAGAGCAACGTACTCTTGGCCGGCGAGCTGATTGCCCACTTTGACCCCAAAAAGCTGGAACGCCTCAACGAAACTGAGACTGCCCTGGATAAGCTGGAGGGAATGCTGGACAATTACCTGGTGAAGCTCACCGACCACCCCCTTTCCTCTGAGGAAAGCATGTGGGTGTCGGAAATGCTGCACACCCTGTCCGATTTTGAGCGAATTGGCGATTACGCCGTCAACGTCTCCGAGTGCGCCTGCGTGCTCCATGACAGAAATCTAGCCTTTTCCCCTCAGGCCCAGGGCGAAATGGACTGCCTCTGCGCCGCAGTTGACGAAACTTTGGAAAAAACCCTCGCCTGCTATAAAACCCGCCATCGTGTAGACGCCGTTCAGGTGGAGCCCCTGGAGGAAGTGGTGGACCTGATTGCCGACACCCTGAAAAGCCGCCATGTGGAGCGCCTCAAGCAGGGAGAATGTACCATTGAATTGGGTACTCAATTCCTGGAGCTGCTCATTAACTTGGAGCGTATCTCCGACCACTGCTCCAATGTGGCTCTGCGCATTATCCGGCAGACCGCTTCCAAGGATGATATGATCCGTATTGACTCCCACACCTATGTACAGGACCTCCATCACGGCGCTGACCACGAGTTTGACCAACTTTTTGCCCAGTACCGCGAAAAGTATTACAAACCCATTGAAGCTGTGCAAAAGATTTGACCCTTTCTTCCCCCCAATCTCCAGCTTCTCCTTTCCCGCCCTGCATCAAAAAGCATAAACCGAGGCCCGCAGTCCAAAACTGCGGGCCTCGGTTTTTTGTACAGATTATGCGCATTACCGGAGGACGGCTCCCAGCTCCTTTTCCAGCTGGGCCAGGATGCTTTTCACATCCTCGTCGGCTTCCTCGGCGGTGAGGCTCTTCTCGTCAGAGCGGAGGGTCAGATTAAAGGCCACGCTCTTTTTGCCCGCCGGAATGGGCGCTCCGGTGTAGATGTCGAACAGCTCAACCTCCTTCAACAGGCCACGGGCCCCCTTGCGGATGGTTTCCTCCAGCTGCCCCACGGTGACAGCTTCGCCGCACACCACGGCAATGTCCCGCTGCACACTGGGGAACCGAGGCAGGGGAACATATTCCGGGTCGGCGCCCTTGGCCGCCATCAGAGCGGTGAGCGGCAGCTCGGCGCAGTAGAGTTCCGCGTCCACCCCAAAGTTTTGGGCCACCAGAGGATGAATCTGGCCCATCATACCCACAAAATGCCCGGAGGTGTACACCATAGCACAGCGCCCAGGGTGATAGGAGGGGTCGTCCTGGCAGGCCCGGAAGGTCACATCCGACACCCGCAGGTCCCGAAGAATGGCCTCCACCGTACCCTTAAAAGTAAAGAAGTCTACATCGCCATAAGCCCCCAGTGTGAGGGTCTTGTCCTCCTCGGCCAGTCCATCCTCTCTGCCGGTCAGGTAGACGCGGCCCACCTCGTACAGACGGACGCACTTGTTGCGATAATTGTAGTTCCGGGTGAGAATGTCCAGCATGGAGGGCAACGTGGTTGTGCGCATAATCGAGGTATCCTCTCCCAAGGGATTCAGAATCTTGAAAGAGCTGCGCAAGGGCTCATCCTCCGCCCAGCGGATTTTGTCATACCAAGTGGGAGAGATAAACGAATAGGTGATGATTTCATCATACCCGCAGGCCCGGCACACGCTCCCCAGCCGCTGTTCCAGCTTCTGCTCCGGGGAGTACCCGCCCAGGGTGGTCTGACCCCGCACAAGGGTGGCGGGAATCTTATCGTAGCCGTAGAACCGGGCCACCTCTTCGGCCAAATCGGCCATCTCCTTTACGTCTCCCCGCCAGGAGGGAACCGTCACCTGATCCCGCTCCACAGTGAACTCCAGAGTTTCCAGAATATGGGCCATCTCTCCCCGCGGCACATCTGTGCCCAAGAGAGCGTTAATCTTCTCCGGCTCCAGCTTGAGGACGGTGGGCTGGGGCACATGGTTGAGAATGTCGATTACCCCATCTACTACCTCGCCGGCCCCCAGCAGCTCCACCAGCTCACAGGCCCGGTTGACGGCGGGGAGGGTGTTCATGGGGTCCAAGCCCTTTTCAAACTTGGCACTTGCCTCGGTGCGCATACCCAGGGCCAAAGCCCCCTTGCGGATGCAGGTGCCGTCGAAGCAGGCGGATTCAAAGACCACATCGGCGGTATCGTCCACGATTTCGGAATTTTCGCCGCCCATGATGCCCGCCAGACCCACCGCCCGGTCCTGGTCGGCAATGACCAGATGATTGGCGTTGAGGGTGTGCTCTTTGCCGTCCAGTGTGGTGAGCTTCTCACCCTCAGAGGCCCGGCGGACGATGATTTTACCGCCCTTCACGTACCGGTAGTCAAAGGCGTGCATAGGCTGGCCGTACTCCAGCATGACATAGTTGGTGATATCCACGA
>CAJUDT010000124.1 GCA_910585415.1 uncultured Flavonifractor sp. | reverse complement strand
CGCGGGGGGCCGGGGATGCCCCCGCCTGGGGGCTCGCGCGGGCTTCCGGCCCTCCCCCGCCGGGGTCCGGTCCGGCCCCCCGCGCCGCGCTGACGGCCTTACTCGGTTACCATGGACGTTCATTCAAGGAGGCCCGGAAATCGACCTTATTTGCACGGCAAAGGTCAACCAGCTCCGCATTTATCCGGCACTCGCACCCATAGCGAAATTCCGCCCGGTGCCTCAGCTGGCGCTCCGCCTCCAGCTGGGCCTCCAATTCCGCCACTTTGGCCCGTAATTGGATGATTTCATCGTCTGTTTTGACCGTTACATGCAATTCCAGCGCCTTTTTCGGCCAATGAAATGCCATCCATGCTCCCCCCTTACGTCTACCGGCGGTTGATGTTCCAAGGCCTATAGTAGTGCCGAATAAGTCACTTTTCAAGTGTGACTTATTCGGCACATGCTATAATCTACATATCGCACAAAAGGAGGTGGCAATTTTCATGGAAATTCACGACAGATTGAAAGCGGCCCGAGAGGACGCAGACCTAACCCAGGCGCAAGCCGCGACGGCGGCAGGTTGCGCCAGACGGCAGTATATCCGGTATGAGCAGGGAGAGCAGGAGATGGGAATCACAAAGCTCAAGGCCCTATGCCTAACCCTGGGCGTAAGCGCCGATTACCTCCTTGGCCTCCCCCGCGACCTGGAGTGGCCGCGCTAACGCGCGGAGGGTTGTGGAGAGGGGGTGTATAGTGCAACAGGCACACCCCTGCGCTCCGCCCGCCGGTCAGTTCAGTTTTCTTGAACCAGCTCCCGAGGCGGTCCTTCTGGGCCGGACGGCCCGTCATGATGCGAGCCGCTTCGCTCCCGCATTTTATCGCCTGGAGATATAATTCGTGGGGAATTTCCATTTTTTAGTGCCCTCCAACCAGGGCACTAATTTCTGGAAAAATAAGAAAAAAGGGGGCCCAGGTATACCCTGGGCCCCCTCTGTGCATACTGACACGGAAGCCTTTTTATTTTGTTGAGTAGAGTATCTAGGCAAAAACCTCGGCCCTGACTGCCTCCCTTCTGTTGACTGGAGATGATTTGACATGAGTCTGATTGCCTGTACCGACGCCTGTGTTTATCAGCAGGATGGTTACTGTACCCTGGAACGTGCTGCGTCCTGCGGACTGCCCGGACCGGAGCACGCCTGCGTGAACTTTGTGCCCCGCAGGTGCTCCGGCGCGGATGGTCAATCCGATTCTGGGCAGACGCCGGTGAACTGAGTACGCGTTCATATAAGACGGTCCTAAGTGCGGCGCTTACAGCAGTACCGCCAGGGCCTCTCGGATATTGCGGACTTTGATAAGCTGAAGTCCCTCAGGCGCTTCCACTTTTCCGCCGGTGCGGTATGGCACCAGGCATTTTGTAAAGCCCAGGCGGCGGACCTCACTGAGCCGCTGCCCCAAAGCGTTGACAGAACGGAGCTCGCCGGTCAGGCCCACCTCTCCGATGGCGGCTAAATCGTTCGGAACGGGCTTGTCCCGAAAACTGGAGGCCAATGCTACTACCATAGCCAAATCGGCCGCGGGCTCGTCCAAAAACAGGCCGCCGATAACATTGATATAGGCGTCACAGGTACTCACCATCAGCCCTCCCCGCTTTTCCAGCACGGCCAGCAACAGCATGGTGCGGTTGAAATTGAAGCCGTTGGAGGTTCGCCGGGGCACATTGGAGCTGGTGGGCGCCAACAGGGCCTGTACCTCTGCCAGCACCGGGCGGACTCCCTCCATCACGCAGGTGACACAGGTGCCAGGCGTGTCCTGAGGACGGCCGGACAGGAGCATTTCCGAGGGATTTGGCACCTCGGTCAGGCCGGTGTCCGCCATTTCAAATACGCCAATCTCGTTGGTGGCTCCAAAACGGTTTTTTGCGGCGCGGAGAATGCGGTAGGAATTCTGCTGCTCTCCCTCAAAGTAGAGCACGCAGTCCACCATATGCTCCAACACCTTGGGTCCGGCGATGGAGCCCTCCTTATTTACATGCCCGATGACAAATACGGTCACCCCCTGCCCCTTCGCCAGCTGCATCAGGGTCATGGTACAGTCCTTTACCTGTCCCACACTGCCGGGAGCGGAGGTCAGATCGCCGTTAAACAGGGTCTGGATGGAGTCCACAATCAGCACGTCAGGCTTTAATTGACGCACGGACTCCAAAATATCCTCTAAATTGGTTTCGGCCAATACATACAAGCCCTCACTGCGGACATGCAGGCGCTCCGCCCGCAGTTTAATTTGACGCTCGGACTCCTCACCGGACACATAGAGAACACTGGCAAAACGGCACAAATTGTCGCAAATCTGGAGCATCAAGGTAGATTTTCCAATGCCAGGAGCACCGCCCACCAGGACCAGGGAGCCCTTTACCGCTCCCCCGCCCAGCACCCGGTCCAGCTCGTTCATGCCAGTCTCAAAGCGCAGCTCATGGGTGGTTTCCACCTCGCTCATGAGCCGGGGGCGGCTGATGCTCCGCAGGGCTCCCCCGCTCTTGGATGTGGCAGCGGTCTTTTTCTTTGTCTCGGCGGGCTGCTCCACCAGGGTGTTCCACGCCCGGCAGGAGGGACACTGTCCCGCCCATTTTGGTGTCTCATTGCCGCATTCAGTGCAAAAAAATATCGTTTTCGCCTTCATCTAGCGCGATGCCTCCTCATTTGTAGGCGGGATGTCCCCCGCTGTCTGAAATTGCAGCCAGGCGGCAGTCAGGGCTGACGCCAGCTGCAGCTGGTAGTCCGCGCTCTGAAGCCGCTGGTCCTCTTCCGGGTTGGAGAGAAACCCGCACTCTACCAGAATCGCCCGGCAGGTGATGTGCTTCATTAAATAGACACTGTCTGGAATCGGTTTGGGCTTCCGCGTGTTTTCCGGGTCCAGGCTCTCCCGCAGAACGTCCTGCGTCAGCTGGGCGAAGGGCAGACTCAGGGCCTCGTTGGTGTAAAAGACCTGTGCTCCGTGGTATTTTGTGCTGGAAAATGTATTTTGGTGGACACTAATCAGGGTGGCGTTCTCCTGGGCCTCGATGGCGGCAACCCGGTTGTGCAGGTCAGAAACCTTTTTCTCCCGCAGGGTCTGGGCAGAGCTGTCATGTAGGGAAATGTCCTCCGACCGCAGCAGAATAGGGGTAATCCCATACAGTCCAAGGAGCTGGTTCATCCGCAGGACAATGGCCAAATTGATGCCGCTCTCCGCCGCGCCGGACAGGGATACCGCTCCTCCGTCCTCTCCCCCATGGCCTGCGTCTAAAATCAGGGTCTGGTCCGGATACCGGATGGGTGAAAAAACGGGTTGTGCCTCCCCTGCCCTATGGCTGACCGCCTGGGTGCAGGCGACAGCAGCCAGCGCGGCCACCAGGAGCCAGCTTAAAAGTCTGCGTTTCATGTACATACCCCCTCCTCGCAGTCTATGGGCAGAAGGGGGAAATCATGATGATTGATTGTACCATAGGCGGTTTTTTTTTTCAATTATTTCATGATTCTTTGTGTGGTCGGATTTACCCGGTAATTTCACTGACGAATTAAAATCAAGGACTGAGGATTATTTGCAGTCAGAACAGGCAGCGGTTAAAAACATCCGGCCTCCCTATTGCCCTTTTCCCGTTTTTATGTTAGGATAACCCTAAGATAAAATTTGGAGGTGTATTTATGGTCCTTGATAAAATTGAGCACGCATCCCTCTATTACGGACTTGGCCCGCGGTTCCAACAGGCATTGGAGTGGCTGGCCTCTGTGGACCCCTCCACCCTCCCCGTGGGGCAGCGGGTGGACATTGATGGTGACAACCTCTTTGCCACGTATTTTGAGACGGATACCTTGCCGCCTGAGGAGTGTAAGCTGGAGTGCCACAAAAACTACGCCGATATTCAATTCCTGGTGGATGGCCTGGAGGCTGTGGGCTATTCCCTGCCGGACGCACCTCTAAAGCAGCTAAGTGAGTACGAGCCCGACATACAGTTTTTTACCACGGACTGGGATGCCGTCACCATCCGGCCGGGCACCTTTTATATCGTCTGGCCTCAGGACCTCCACGCTCCCCGCATGGCCTGCGGTTCGGTACAGCCTGTGAAGCGGCTGGTGGTCAAAGTAAAATTATAGGCCGGATTTTAGAAGAGATTTTGTCTTGGTGGCGCAAAATGGAAGGGAAACCGCACGCATCGCCCGCTCTCGGGCCAATGCGTGCGGTTTCATTTTTTCCTTCAGAGCATAGGATGGTGCGAGAGAGGCAGGGCTGCTGCCCGCCTCATCTCCCCTTTTACATCATACAAGGAGGAAGTTATTTTGGAAAATATTGTTCCGACTCCCCCGGCCTGTGGAGACGCATGCGGCCTCATGCCCGAATGCGCGCCGCTGGCTGTGCCATATGTCCCCTTTCAACAGACCGGCTCCAAACGCTATTCGCAGCAGGACGCCCTGGCCAACGGTACCCTCTTCCCTGGCTTGAATCTCCCCTTCCATTTGAAGGTTGAGACGGGCAATCCCGCTCAGGGCCACCTGGGCGAGCTCCAGGCGTTGGAGTTTGTGCTGGTCGAGCTGGGCCTCTACCTGGACACCCACCAGGAGGACGCCGAGGCCATGGAGCTCTACCGGCAGTATGCCGCCATGGAACAGCAGGCGCGGACCACCTATGAGGCAATGCATGGTCCGATTACGCAGTTTGCCACGGCTGGCAGCAAGAATTGGAATGCCTGGCTGAAAGACCCCTGGCCTTGGAATTACCAGGAAGGAGGCATGAAATAAACCATGTTCATGTATGAAAAGAAGCTGCAATATCCGGTAAAAATCGCCCGCCCCAACCCGAAGCTGGCAGCTGTAATTATTTCGCAATATGGAGGACCGGACGGGGAGCTGGGCGCTTCCCTGCGCTACCTGAGCCAGCGGTATGCGATGCCCTACCCCGAGCTGAAAGGACTGCTGACCGATATTGGCACGGAGGAACTGGGGCACCTGGAGATGATTGGCGCCATTGTCCACCAGCTCACCCGGAACCTCACTGCCGAGCAGATTCGTACTGCGGGCTTTGACCAATATTTTGTGGACCATACCACAGGCGTCTACCCCACCGCCGCCTCCGGCTTCCCCTGGAGCGCCGCCTCGATTGGCGTCAAGGGCGATGTGATTTGTGATTTGACTGAGGATATGGCAGCAGATGGGGCGATGGCGTAAGCGCAACAAGACCGGAAAGCCTTGAAAACACTGG
>CAJUDT010000123.1 GCA_910585415.1 uncultured Flavonifractor sp. | reverse complement strand
GTTACTTTCCATCGCTGGAAAGTAACCCGCCGGAGGCGGGACCAGAAAACAAAAAGCAGAGAGTACCGAAGAAGAAGCAAGCAGAAACACCAAAGCCCCTGCAAGCTCAATTATTTTCCAGGCTTAAAGCTATCCTTCAAACTAACGGACCGATTAAAGACCAACCTCCCCGGCTGGGAGTCTTTATTGTCCACGCAAAAATACCCCTGCCGAAGGAACTGGAAGGCCGCCGGGGCGGTAGCCCCGCCCAAGGAAGCCTCAACTTTCGCACCGGTGAGGACCTCCAGCGACGCGGGATTCAGGCACGCCAAAAAGTCCTTGTCCCCCCCGTCGGGGTCGGCGTCGGAGAAGAGATTGTCATAGAGCCGCACCTCTGCGTCCACGGCGGTGTCCGCGTCCACCCAATGGATGGTAGCCCCCTTGACCTTGCGGCCATCCGCAGGATCCCCCCCGCGGCTTTCCGGGTCATATTCGCACAAAATTTCCGTGACATTGCCCGCCTCGTCGGCCTCAAAGCCCACGCATTTCACCAGATAAGCCCCCTTCAGGCGGCACTCCGGCCCGCCGGGGTAGAGCCGCTTATACTTGGGCACCGGCTCGGCCAGGAAATCATCGGCCTCCACCCAGAGATGGCGGGAAAAGCGAACCTCCCGAGTTCCGGCCTCCGGGTCCATGGGATTGTTTTCCACCGTGACCGTCTCGCTCTGCCCCTCCGGATAATTCACAACCGTCAGTTTCACCGGGCGGAGCACCGCCATCACCCGGCGGGCACTCTCATTCAAATCCTCCCGCAGGCAGTGCTCTAAAAAGGCGTACTCCACCGTGGAAGCGGCCTTGCTCACACCGTTGCGCTCGGAGAAATTGCGGATAGAGCGGGGCGTATACCCCCGGCGGCGCAGGCCGCAGAGGGTGGGCATACGGGGGTCGTCCCAGCCGGATACCCGGCCTTCCTCCACCAGCTGGCGGAGCTTGCGCTTGCTCATGACCGTGTGGTCAATTCCCAGCCGGGCAAACTCAATCTGCCGGGGCTTGGCGGGCACCGGACAGTTGGCAATCACCCAGTCATACAGAGGCCGGTGGTCCTCAAACTCCAGAGAGCACAGAGAATGGGTGATGCCCTCCAACGCGTCCTCCAGGGGGTGGGCGAAGTCGTACATGGGATAGATGCACCACTTATCCCCCTGGCGGTGGTGGTGCATGTGGTTGATGCGGTAAATCACCGGGTCCCGCATATTAAAATTCCCGCTGGCCAGGTCGATTTTGGCCCGCAAAGTATACGCGCCGTTGGGGAACTCCCCGGCCCGCATCCGGGCGAAGAGGTCCAGGGATTCTTCCACAGGCCGGTCCCGCCAGGGGGAGCGGGCGGGGGTGCTCACGTCCCCGCGGTAGGCGCGAAATTCCTCGGGACTCAGCGCGCACACATAGGCCAGCCCCTTCTGAATCAGAGCCACGGCATACTCGTACATCTGCTCAAAATAGTCGGAGGCAAAGTAAAACCGGTCCCCCCAGTCGTAGCCCAGCCAGTGGATGTCCTCCTGAATGGCCTCCACGTACTCCACGTCCTCCTTGGTGGGGTTGGTGTCGTCCATGCGCAGGTTGCACAGGCCGCCGTACTTCTCGGCGGTGCCGAAGTCCACAAAAATGGCCTTGGCGTGGCCAATGTGCAGGTAGCCGTTGGGCTCCGGCGGAAAGCGGGTGTGGACCGCCATACCTTGGAACTGGCCCCCCTGAGCGATGTCCTCGTCGATAAAGTCATGGATGAAATTTTGTGTCATAACCGGGGTCAGATCTTCTGGCATATACCCTCACTCCTTATCATATCAATACAATTCAGTATTGTAACGCCAACAAAGGAAAAATGCAAGGGCGGAGTTTCACAACTGGCCACAACCGGACACAGCCGCGTCTTGGATGCCGGGTATGGGAAAAAGACGAAAAACTGTGGGGATAACCCAGCGGAACCGGTTGACAGGGGGCGATATATTCAGTACAATATAAGAAATAAATGGCGGCATAGAGCGGTCCCGCCCGCAGGGGGCCGGAGAGAGCCGTTCCGAACAGATTCCATGCAAAATACGGGGAGTCGTTGGACATGTATCATTGTAAGCTGAATTTTTATTTGGCAGGCCGGGATCAAGCCCTCTGGGACACGATTCGGGCCTTGCCGCCGTTGGAAGGCTTTTCCCACAGCTTTTTGGCCAGTGATGAGCCCCAGGAGGCGCTGGCTGTCCAGGCGGATGTGATATTGGCAGATTTTCGGTGTATGGGTCCCCAGGACGCCGCCAGTCTGGCCGCGTGGGCCGGACAGCGGGGGGCGGCTCTGATTGTACTGGCGGAGGGAGAGCCTGCGGAGCTGGCCCAGGCGGACGATGTCTGGTCCCTGCCCATGTCTCAGGAGATGCTTACGTTTCGCTTCCGCCGCTGGCAGGAGCGCCGCAAGCGGGAGCAGGACGCCTGGCAGACCAGTCAATTTCTGGAGGCCACCATCAACAGTGTGCCCAACCTGGTCTGGTACAAGACCCGGGACGGCATCCATGAAAAGGTCAACGACAGCTTTTGCCAGACCGTTGGAAAGACCAAGGAGCAGGTACAGGGCCGGGGACACGCCTACATCTGGAATGTGGAGCACGACGACCCGGCCTGCATCGAGTCGGAGCGGGAGGTGATGACCCAGCGGGAAACCTGTGTCTCGGAGGAAATTGTTCAGACCGGGGAAGATGTCCGGCTGCTGACCACCTACAAGTCCCCCCTGTACGACTGCGACGGCAGTGTTATGGGCACCGTGGGCGTGGCCATCGACGTCACCCAGGAGCGGGCCTATGAGCGGGAGATTGTGGAGAAAAACCGTTCGCTGGAGCGGGTGTTTACCACCATGGACTGCGGCGTCATGTGCCACACCCTGGACGGCTCCCGCATTATCAGCATCAACCGGGCCGCGTTGGAGATTCTGGGCTACCAGGACCAGGAGGAACTGATAGCCGACGGCTTCAACATGGTGGCCAGCTCTGTGGTGGAGGAGGACCAGCAGCGCCTGCGGGAGTGCATTCAGGACCTGGATAAAGTGGGCGACAACGTGAGCATTGAGTATCAGGTCTGCCACCGGGACGGCCGCCTGATTCACGTCATGGGCAACGTCAAGCTGATTGAAGAGGACGGGGAGCTGTACTATCAGCGCTTCCTGCTGGACTGCACCGCCCAGAAGCTCCGGGAGGCGGCGGAGCGCACCGAGCAGGAGCGCCGCCAGATGGAGCTGGTGCAGGCCCTGGCCATCGACTATAATCTGGTGTGCTTCTTCGATTTGGATTCGGGGACCGGCTCCACCCTGCGGCTGGAGGCTGACGGGCGGTATCCTCTGGAAGAGATTTTTACCGGTTCACTCTCGCTGGATGAGTGCATGGAAGCATACATAAGCCGCTGCGTCTATGTGGATGACCAGGAGCTGCTGCGGGGGGCCTGTTCCCGGGAGGGGCTGACACGGGATTTGGCCGAGCGGTTCTCCAGCTACACCAATTTCCGCACCTTTGACGGGGACCACACGGAGTTCTTCCAGCTGAAGGCGGTCCGTACCGGCGAATGGGGGGAACGGCGGACGGTGGTGCTTGGCCTGCGCAGTGTGGACGAGGAAACCCGCCAGGAGATGGAGAAGAAGGGCCTTCTGGAGGACGCCCTGTTGCAGGCCAACCGGGCCAGCAAGGCAAAGAGCGTCTTCCTCTCCAACATGTCCCACGATATCCGTACACCCATGAACGCCATTGTGGGCTTTACCTCCCTTGCCATTGGACACATCGACCAGAAGGAGCAGGTGGAGGAATATCTGAAAAAAATCATGACCTCCGGCAACCACCTGCTGAGTCTCATCAACGATATTTTGGACATGAGCCGCATTGAGAGCGGTAAGATTCACCTGGATACCGCGCCGTGCAGTCTGCCAGAGGTTCTGCACGGAATGCGCAGCATTGTTCAGGCGGACATACACGCCAAACAGCTGGAGCTCCACATCGACGCGGTGGATGTCATTCACGAGGAGGTCTGCTGTGACAAGCTCCGGCTCAATCAGATGCTGCTCAATTTAATGAGCAACGCCATCAAGTACACCCCCTCCGGCGGCAAGGTCACCATGCGCCTGACCGAGCGGGCCGGGGCCCCGGCGGGCTTTGCCTGCTATGAGTTCTCCATCCGGGATACCGGTATCGGCATGAGCGAGGAATTTGTCTCCCGGATTTTTGAGCCCTTTGAGCGGGAGCGCAATTCCACCATCAGCGGTATTCAGGGCACCGGTCTGGGTATGGCCATCACCAAGAACATTGTGGACCTGATGCACGGCTCCATTATGGTGGAGAGCCGTCAGGGGGAGGGTACGGAGTTCACCGTTCTGCTGACCTTCCAGCTCAGTGACCAGGCGGCAGAGCCTCAGCCCCTGCCGGAGCTGGAAAACTGCCGGGCTCTGGTGGTGGACGACGACTTTAACACCTGTGACAGTGTGTCCTATATGCTCCAGCAGATTGGGATGCGGGCGGAGTGGACCCTCTCAGGGAAAGAGGCGGTCCTCCGCACCCGTCAGGCGGTCAGCCGGGGGGACAGCTACTCGGTGTATATTATAGACTGGCTGCTGCCCGACATGAACGGGGTGGAGGTGGCCCGCCGCGTCCGCAAGGAGGTGGGGGAGAGCGTCCCCATCATCGTCCTCACCGCCTACGACTGGTCGGACATTGAGGAAGAGGCCAGAGAGGCCGGTGTCCGGGCCTTTTGCAGCAAGCCCCTCTTCCAGTCGGAGCTGAGGCGCTGTCTGAACAAGGTGGTCAACTGCACCCAGACGGCGGAGCCGGACGTGGGGGAGATGGCCGCCCAGCGCCACACCGGGCGCATTCTCCTGGTGGAGGACAACGCCCTCAATCAGGAAATTGCTGTAGCGATTCTGGAGGAAGCCGGCTTCACCATTGAGGTGGCCGGAGATGGACAGATGGCCATTGACATGCTCCAGGCGGCGCCGCCGGATTACTACCATCTGATTTTAATGGATGTACAGATGCCGGTCATGGACGGCTACGAGGCCACCAAGGCCATTCGGGCCCTGCCGGACAAGCGGCTGGCCTCCATTCCCATCCTGGCTATGACCGCCAACGCCTTTGAAGAGGATAAACAGGCGGCGCTGAAATGCGGCATGAACGGCCACATTGCAAAGCCCATCGACATTGAGAACCTGATTAGCACCCTGGATGAAATTTTTATGTGACATAGTGAAAAACGCCCGTCCTCTGAGTAAAAGAGGACGGGCGTCAGACTGCCGAAAAATCGCTTTGGCCAAAGGATTCGGAGGGAAAGATAGTGTGAAAGAAAACCGTCAGGGTTTTCTTTC
>CAJUDT010000122.1 GCA_910585415.1 uncultured Flavonifractor sp. | reverse complement strand
CACGGCCTCTTGGACCCGAACCAAGCGCGATACCAAGCTTCGCCACACCCGGATGCCAAAACAGACCTTATTTATTATAGTAGACAAGAGACCCATTTGTCAAGAGGATGCGAGGGATTTTTTACGCTCGTTTTGTAGGAGTACAATACAAGTTGGACAGTAGAGGAAGAAAAGAGTAGAAGGACGAGGCCGAATCGGTTAAAGTTGAGTTACCACACTAGGCTGTGTTCACATAAGTGCATCAATAATAAGTGCAAAATGGACAAAAGCCAAAAAGACAAAATTAAGCTTATCATAACGGGTAAAAATGCGGCGAAAACGTTTGATACGGCGGAAAAGTCTCTCGACTTGATTGCGCTGTGCGCTGCTTGTACGGCTCTTAATCATAGTCCCAAGGATTTTTGCGATTGCTTTTGGGTGGGACAACAGGTGCATAACCAAGTTCCACGGCTAAAGCCCTGGTTTCATCCCCTTCATAGGCCCGGTCCATCAGAAGATAAACTGGATGGTCCGTTAGACCGAGCTTCTGCAACAGAGTACGTCCCTGCGGACTTTCCCGCCAAGCTGAGGAAAATTTCAAAACTTGTTACACAAGTTCCGAAATTTTGTGATACCGACGCGAAAGAAAACCCTGACGGTTTTCTTTCACACTATCTTTCCCTCCGTATCCTTTGGTCGAAGCGGTTTTTCGACAGTCTGATACTGTCACTTATCAAAAGCCGTCCAACTTTACTTCCCCAAAGCGCGATGCAGGAAGGTAACAATCTCCCCACGGGTACAGGTAGCAGCGGGAGAAAAATTCCCGTTCCCGGTACCGCTGGTAATGTTCTGTTCTACCGCCCAAGCCACAGCCTGCGCATAGCCGGCATGAACGGGAACATCGGCAAACTCAGCCTTGCCAGCGGGCGCAGGACTTCCAGCCGCTTTCCACATAAATTCCATCGTCATAGCGCGGGTGCAGTCTGTATCCGCACCAAAGACGGAACCGGATACCAAGCCCTTTTCAGCGGCCCACAGCGCCGCCTTGTAAAAATAGTCGCCAGTCTCAATGTCGTTGAACGGATTCCCCGCTGTCGGCTCCGGGGAGCCGTTCGCACGCCATAGGAAGGTTAAAACCTGCCCTTTACTGCAAGTTACACTGGGGGAGAATGTAGTTTCGCCGGTGCCGCTGGTTATCTTCTTCTCCACGGCCCACAAAACCGCGTCCGCGAAGTAATCCGTTTCTTTTACATCGGTAAAACCGCCCACGGTGGGGACGGGAGGCGCAGGGGTGTTTCCCACCTCAAGGTATCCCGGAAAATGAACCGACCTTTCCATCAAAAAATCAGTGACTGTCTGCCCTGTAGGCGTCAAAGAAGATAGCGGCACTACCTCCCAGTCATACTCTTTCGCGGTACACGCAATATTCTCAAAACCGGGGTAGCCTGCAAAGGGACGCTGTATGCCGGATTTTCCGTTCCATGAGCCAAGGCGGACGTTGTCTTTTTCGTCAAATCCGACTCTCTCATGGATAAATGACGTTAGAATATTCTGGTTTTCATCAATAACACCCCGAACAGCATAGGAAGGCGTTTTAGATAAATCATAACCGTACCCCTCAAAAAGGCTGGCACTTCCATTTAGATTCTCACCATAAGCGGTAGGATCCCCTTGAGGTTCCCACAACAGATTACAGCTTTTTGCTTTCAAATAATCTGCTTCACTTCTAAACAGGGCGACTGTAAAACGGTGTTCCTTATATGCCATCACATCAGCATATAAATAAGGGAGTACCTGTTTACCCGCCCCATCAATCGCGCAGCTGTAAAAATCGGACCGCCGCACACGGAACATATCATTTCCAATATATCTTATATCAAAATCGCCACAAGGGATGTTAACAGTTCCGCCGTTCTTGTAAACACCGTATTGATAGTGATAGTATCCATCATCACCCCTGACACTTTTTCGCAGATAGAAATATCCATCATCAATATAATCAAGGCCATTATACTGGAGGGGCAGCAGTTCATTCAAATTTTCGTCCAGTATCCCATATGACCACCTGGGCTCTTCACCCGTATGGCTTATTTCATCGAACTGGTTTTGCTTATATAGAATATAAACCTGCTGCTCTTCAAAGTAATAAATACTACGTAGGCCTTCTCCGTTGTAAAGACGCGCCCCACTGCCGACAGCAAAAACGTGAACAAAATACTGCTCATCACCAAGTGAACGTTGCCGTGCACCAATAAATTTTCCTTCACCACCGGCCGAAAAACCAGCATATTCCGTGGGAATTACGATGTTCCCAGCATCATCTTTCAGCCCATAACGGGCAGGATTCAGGCTATATGGACTGTCTGAACCTCCATCTGAAAAAATATTTAATCCGGTGATTTCCTTAACCTCAACTGGGTCATGCGTAGCGTTACTATTGCTGTTATGCCAAGGAGACAATGCAATACTATAGGGATACCCAATTGCCGCCGCGCTGGACACCATAGCCGGTACCATAAGGCATAAACTCAGGCATATTGACAGCCCCAAAATTAAAGATTTGATTTTCCGTTTCATACAAACTTTCCTCTCCGTTTTCTTTTCCAACCAAGCCCCGCCGGGCGGGTAGGGGATTGCCCCCCCAAGGTCTTTCAAGCGTGGTGATGTAGTCTGTTCAAAAATTCCCACACAGCCATCCGCCACGACAGTTATACGCAGGATAGCATATATCACACATACCATCAATATCTTCGCAAATTGTTTACACTTTGTTCACAATTCACCCTCAGCCCAACAAATTCTAGGGGTTTCTGTATGTATGTGAAAGGAGGCAAATGCCCCGCATTTGCCCCCTTACCATCTTAATTTAATACCATCGTGGCCAAAACCGCTCCCTTTTGCGTTATCATTTAGCCGGGCAGTTCAATCACCCAATTCAAATTCGTGTAACTGGGGAACCGCTGATCGCCCAAGCTGCCGCTGCCAATGTTGTACCGGATATCGGAAATTTCGACGCGCACAATGGGCGCTTCCGGCTCCTGGAGCAAACAGTATTCCGGCATAAAGCTGTTTCCGTAATTGAGGGGACGCACAGTGCCCGGATAGCGGTTTCCGGCCTCATCCACAAAGTCAATACCATGGTCCGCCATAATCTGCACAAGGTACTCGTTTTCTTCGACCTTTTCCGGGTTCAATTCCCCATAAAGGGCGGCACTGCGGCCATCCGCCGACACCAGCACTGTGGCCGTACCCTCGCCGATTTCCCGGGTACTCTGAATCCTGTTCAAAAGCTCCGGTCGGGCCATTTCGAGGGTATCCGTGTAGGTAAAGCTCTCCGGGACCTGATATTCCGACAGTCTAATCTCAAAGGGTCCCTCTTCCCATCCCTCCGGGACCTGGAAGGACCATTGCATGAAGTCCGCAAAGCTCTGATACCCCTCGGCAGCAAACCGCTGTTCCCAATAATAATCCACGTTAGCGGTATCGGAGGCGCCGAAATCCGTAAAGGTGCTGTGCTGGGTATAGTTGGAGGGATAGGTTTTGCCATCCTCCGCGAAAAATACGCTTTGCAGGGGCGTCCCATCCACATAAACCTCCAGTTTAAGCTGGGCCTGCCGGTTGCCGGACTGGTGAACGTGCTCCGCCGGACGCTTAGAGAGGGCAGCGGCCTGCACATAGAGCACGCCGTCCCGCAGGAGGGCGTTTTCGATAAGCCATGTCTCCTGTTCTTCCTCGATATCCCATCGAATGGGTTCAGCCTGGACCAAAAGGCCGTCAGGCTCCGCCACGGCCCCGATTCCGGCCACATAGCCAAGCACCTGCTGAACCCCGGCGGCAATGGCGCTGTAGTTGGTCACACTGAGGACCAAAGCCGCGCACAGAGCCGCCGCCAAAACGGGGCGCAGTCCCTTTTTCCGGCGGGGGGCAGAGCGGGCGCAGAGGGCGTCCACCAGTCCGGGGTCCGGGTTGACTTGGTGAAAGAGGTTCCGGTAATCCTGTTCATTCATAGTGATTCTCTCCTTCCAGTTGGCCGCGGAGCAGCGCCCGTCCACGTGTGAGCTGACACCGCACGGTGGAGGGCTTGCGCCCCAGGATGATACCGATTTCCTCCACCTGATAGCCCTCGTAGTAAAACAGGTGGAGTACAGAGCGGTATTTGGCGGGCAGGGCCTCCAAGAGCTCCAGCAACCCCGGGTCCTCCGCCTCGGGAGCGGGGAGCAGGTCGCTGAGGGGCTCGGTGCGCAGCCGCCAAGGGGAAAGCTGCACCTTGCGGCAGCAATTGACTGTCACCCGCAGGAGCCATGCTTTTCGGTGCTCTTCGCTGTCAAAGGTGGGCTGTTTGCGCAGGTAGCGCAAAAAGACCTCTTGCAGCACGTCGTCGGCATCGTGGCGGCTGTGGAGCTGGGCCGCCGCCAGACGGTAGACGGTGGGGGCATAGTGCCGGATGACCGTCTCTGGGTCCATAGGGTCCATTGGCGTTCCCTCCCTTCTGCCTATAATACCCGCCAGGGGGCGGAAAGGCTGCACGGGATGTGGAAAATTTCTTGTTTTTTTGAACGGGGCGTGATATAGTCGGCGGAAAGGAGGCGGTATTGTGGAGGATATAATTCCCATGAAAGTGATTGCCCGGATGCGCAGTGACTTCCCCACCAAATTTGGGATACCCCGTCAAAGCGGGCTGGTGGAGGAACTGCGCAGCCGCGTGGTATTTGCGCCGGAGTACCGGAACCCGGAGGCCCTGCGGGGGCTGGAGGGTTTTTCTCATATCTGGCTGATCTGGCAGTTTTCTCAGGCGGTGCGGGAGGGGTGGTCCCCCACGGTGCGTCCGCCCCGGCTGGGGGGCAATGAGCGTATGGGGGTGTTTGCAACCCGGTCGCCGTTCCGGCCCAACCCGGTGGGGCTGTCCTGCGTCAGGCTGGTGGAGATTGTGCGAAAGCCGGAATTGGAATTGGTGGTAGCGGGGGCGGACCTGATGGATGGGACGCCGGTTTTGGACATCAAGCCCTACGTGCCCTATGCGGACTGCCGTCCCGAGGCTGTGGGGGGCTTTGCCGCCTCCGGCGGCGGGGGGACCCTGCGGGTGGCCTGTCCTGCGGAGCTTTTGGGGCGGGTGCCCCAGGGGAAACAGGAGGCCCTCCTGGGGGTGCTGGGGCGGGACCCCAGACCCCCTTATCAAAATGACCCCTCGCGGGTGTATGGGATGGCGTTTGCTGGGGTGGAGGTTCGCTTTCGGGTCTGTGAGGGTGTCTTAACCGTGGTGGATATTGCATAGGCTTTCGGTTTTCTGTGCTGCGTTTTGTGCGCTGGTTTTGACGGGCGTAGGGGGGTGGGGGGTGTTTCCTTTTTGCCTCTTCCTCGTTACTCCCTACGCTTCGTTACCTGGTCCAGCCTCCGGCGGGTTACTTTCCAGTGATGGAAAGTAACCAAAGATCACCGGGCCTGCGGGCCCGGACCCGGGGTCGGGGGGCGGCGGTGGAGGTACGGGGCCTGCAAATCCTTTAATTGCTACCCGCCGTTTAAGCCTCCGCCCTCAATACTTCGGCCATTGGCCCCTCGG
>CAJUDT010000121.1 GCA_910585415.1 uncultured Flavonifractor sp. | reverse complement strand
ACCCGCCGGAGGCAGGACCAGAAAACGAAACGTAGGGAGAACCGAGGAAGAGGCACCCACCCCCGAAAAAGCCAGCACCAGCCACCGAACAGCAGAGAGTAACATAGAAGAAGCAAAAGAAGAACCGAAAGGAGCCCCCGATGAAGCACCGCTATACCCGCCTGAAATTAAAAATGTTGTTGTTTGTGGTCGTAAGCGCCCTGGCCGCCGCCGTGGCCAGCATTGTTTTGATGGAGCTGGTGGTAGACGGGATCTTCCAAGACCCCTTTGCCAAATGCTTCGTCTGGGGCGCCCAGACCTTTTTCGGCCAGACAGAGCCGGAAGCCCTGGAGACATATCAGCACTATATCCGCAACTACAAGCAGGAAATCCTGACCGCCGGTATGCTCCTGCTCCTGCTCATTTCCCTGTATGTCCTCTTTGGCCGCATTGCCCGCTGGATGGAGCAGCTGCGCCGCTCCATCCGCCAGGTGGCCAGCCACCCGGAACGCCCCCTGGACCTCCCCAAGGAGCTGCTCCCCCTACGGGATGATTTGGACGCCCTCCGCCGGCAGGTGGAAGGTCAGGCCGAGGCCGTCAAAGAAAATGAACAGCGCCGCCAAGACCTCATTGCCTTCCTGGCCCACGACTTAAAAACACCGCTGACCTCCGTGGTGGGCTACTTGACCCTCCTGAAGGACGACCCCGGCCTCACCCACGAGCAGAGAGCCAAATTCACCGGCATTGCCCTGGACAAGGCCCGCCGCCTGGAGGAACTGCTTGGGGAATTTTTCGATATCTCCCGCATGGACCTGGACAGCGGACCCGAAGAACACAGCCCCATCCAATTATCCATGCTCCTGGAGCAGCTGGCCGACGAGTTCTATCCCCTCTTTGCCGAGAAGGAACTCCAATGCGCCGTGGAAATCGAGCACCATCTGATGGTGCTGGGCGACCCGGACAAACTTGCCCGGGTCTTTGATAACGTGCTCCGTAACGCCGTCAGCTACAGCATTCCCGGCGGGCAGGTGTACATTCAGGCCCAAAAGGCGGACGGACAGGCCCAGGTGACCATCCGCAACGAGGGTTTGGAAATCCCCGAAGGGGAGCTGGCGAACATTTTTCGGAAATTCTACCGCCTGGACGCCGCACGGTCCTCCCGCACCGGCGGGGCCGGGCTGGGACTGGCCATCGCCAAGGAGATCGTCGAGCGCCACGGCGGCGGCATCCGCGCCGAGAGCAACGGACGCCTGACCAGCTTTGTCATTACTCTGCCGCTGTATGAGGAGGAACCCTGAATGAATCTGGAACAAAAGGCCTTAGCCTATCTGGAGCGGGACAGGCTCCTGTTTGCCGATATGCTGGAGCCCCTGCGCCGGGGGTCGGCGGAACTGCTGTACGTCCAGGAGGATGGCGTACTCCTTTATGAGCAAGTCGGAGCACTTTACCTGATGACCGCCCGGAATCCCGCCGGGGTGGAGGCGTGCTTGAGACGGATTCCCAGCGGAGCGCTGGTGTCGGGGCACGAGCTCTGGTATAAGGAGGAAGCCGCCGCCCGGCTGGGCTTCCCGGAGGCCCAGGTGTGCTATCAGGCCGCATGGCTGGAGCGGGAGCCTCCGCCGGAGCCGGAGATGGTGTTGCGTCTGCTGCCCGTGGAGCGGGCCCCGTGGGTCTATGAGCACTACAGCCACCCCTTCGGCGGGGTGGAGTACATGGAGGGCGTTTTGCGGCGGGGAATGCTGGGGGCCTATGTGGACGGTGCGCTTGCCGGGTTCGTGGGCTTCCACGACGAGGGGAGTATTGGTATGCTGGAGGTCCTGCCCCAATTCCGCCGCCGGGGGGTGGGGAAGGCCCTGCTCCATGGGGCGGTGCGGCTGGCCTTGGAGCGGGGGATGCTCCCCTTTGGGCAGGTCTTTTACGGCAATGACGCCTCCCTGAGCCTCCAAAAGCGGGCAGGACTGCAAGTGAGCGGGCCGGAGCTGTTCTGGCTTATGTAAAATAAGACCGCCGGGGCGCGGGCGCTCCGGCGGAGGGAAAGGCAACATTATTTTTGGGCGGCCAGCAGGAAGCGGTGAATGGTCCCGCGAAGGAAGCCGTCCCGCTCCAAATCCGCGTGCATGGCGCACAGGCGGTCAAAACACGCGTCCACGGAAAAGCCGGGGAACTCCCACTCAATGATACGGGCAAACCACACAAAGGCCCCCACGTCATAAAAGAAAATTGGCCGGTAGGCTTCCTCCGCCTGGAGAATGCGGAACCCCGCCGCCTCAAAGACCTGGCGCTGTTGGGACAGGTACAGGTGGGGAAAGGGCTGCTCCAGGCCGGGCAGGACCCGCTTCACCAAATCCCGGTCGTTGTCCGCCCCCACCTGCTCCGTGAGAAAGACGCCTCCCGGCTTTAACAGGCGGTGGGCCTCGGCGGCGTCAAAGGAGCCGTGACGGTTGAGGATGAGGTCAAAGGACCCGCTGGGAAAGGGAATGGCGGAGGGGTCGCTACAGGGCTTGAAGTCGATGCCCAGGGGCAGGAGGGTTTCCTGACACAGGGCGATGTTGGGGGGATAGCCCTCTGTGGCGGCGGTCTGCGCGCAGGGGTGGCCCAGAGAGAGCAGGAACTCCCCGCCGCCGGTGTCGTAGTCCAGAAGCATGGCGTCCGCCCGCAGGCAGGAGCGGGCCAGAGCTTCATAGTCCCAGGGCAGGTCGTGTTCTTCCTCGTACCGGCCCCGGATGTGAGAAAAATCCCAGCCGTGGATGTGGGCTTGCGCTTCCTCCCGCTTCCAGGCGGCTTTTAGCTGCGCATGGTTCATCGTCAGTCTCCCGTTCTATAAAGAGTTGAGGCTCCGGTCCGGCCAGAGAACGGAGGGGTACACCGGGGCCATTGCCTATGCCGGTCAGCGCTGGTCCAGGGGGACGAAGGCTTTCATGGGGGCGACCGCCTTGTAGGCCGGGCGGATGATGCGGTTGCCGGGCTGATAGACCTCCTCGATGCGGTGGGCGCACCAGCCCACCATGCGGGCCACGGCGAACAGCGGGGTATAGAGCTCCTGGGGTATGCCCATCATTTTGTACACAAGGCCGGAATAAAAATCCACATTGGCGCAGACCACCTTATCCTCCCCCTTTACGTCGTGGAGGACCTCCGGGGCCAGACGCTCCACGGCCTCAAAGAGCTCAAATTCCTCCAGCATCCCCTTACCTGCGGCTAGCTTTTTGGCAAAGCGCTTGAGAATGACCGCGCGGGGGTCGGAAAGGGTGTAGATGGCGTGGCCGATGCCGTAGATAAGGCCGGAGCGGTCCCCGGTCTCCCGCCGCAGCAGGCGGGCCAGACAGGCCCGGAGCTGGTCCTCGTTCTTCCAGTCGGAGACTTCGGACTCAATGCAGGCGAACATCTCCATGACCTTCTTGTTGGCGCCGCCGTGGCGGGGGCCCTTCAGGGAGCCCACCGCCGCCGCAATGGAGGAATAGATATCCGTGCCCGAGGAAGAGAGCACCCGGCAGGTGAAGGCAGAGTTGTTGCCGCCGCCGTGCTCCGCGTGGAGGACCAGACACAGGTCCAGCAAATGGGCTTCCTCCGGGGTATATTGGTTGTCGTGCCGGACGGAGTAGAGGAAGTTCTCCGCCACACTCAGGCCGGGCTGGGGCCGGTGGAGGTAGAGGGATTCCTCGTCGTAATAGTGCCGCTTGACCGCGAAGGCGTGGGCCACAATCACCGGCACCCGCGCAATGAGCTCCACCGCCTGACGCAGCTGGTTGGACAGGGCCATATCGTCGGGGGTGCTGTCGTAGGAGTAGAGGGCCAGCACCGAGCGGGCCAGCTTATTCATCACGTCGGGGCTGGGGGCCTTGAGAATCATGTCCTCGGTGAACATGTGGGGGAGGGTGTGGCAGCCGGACAGGAGCTGGCAGAAGGCGTCCAGCTGCTCCCGGCTGGGCAGGGCCCCCATCAGGAGCAGATAGGCCGTTTCCTCGAAGCCAAAGCGCCCCTCGCCGGTGAAGCCGCCAATCAGGTCGGCCACGTCGATGCCCCGGTAGATGAGACGGCCAGGGGCGGGCTGGCGCTCGCCGTCCTGGATGTAGTAGCCCTGTACGTTGCCGATTTGGGTGACACCGGCCATGACGCCCGTGCCGTCGGCGTTGCGCAGGCCCCGTTTCACGTCGTATTTTTCATAGCAGGCCGGGTCAATGTGGTTCTGCTTCTGGTACTCGCCGCATAGACTGTCGATAAGGCCCATGGAGGCGTCTTTGGCTTCGATTTGCATCGTCGATAACTCCTTTGCCCATATGGATGGGTTTTATTGTATGCCATTTTTCACCGCCAGTCAAGGAAAAAACAGCATAAATTCAGGAGTTGCGGCTATTGGAGCATTGGTGAGAGAAACGGGAGGAAGTGGAAAAAGTGAATCGGGAGAGAAGAAAACTTGCAAAACAGGAGAAGAGCTATACCAAGCAGATCGTGGCGGCGGGGACCTGTCTGTTTGCGCTGCTGTTTTTGATGCCCCTGCTGCTCTACGGCGGGGAGGAACCCTCCCCGGAGACGCCGGAGCCTACGGGAAGCCTCCCGCTGGACCGGGTGGTGGTGACGCCAGGGGGAGCGGTGGACGGGACGACCACCGTGCGCGTCTCCCTGGGGGAGGGGGAGATTCTGAGCCTGCCCATGGACAAGTATTTGTGGCGGGTGGTGGCCGCTGAAATGCCCGCCTCCTTTGAGCCGGAGGCGCTGAAGGCCCAGACGGTGGCGGCCAGGACATATACTCTGGTGAAAATGGAGGGGCACTCGGCCAACCACCCGGAGGCGGACGTGTGCAGCGATATTACATGCTGTCAGGCGTATATTGACCCGGAGACGGCGGCGGACCGCTGGGGGAGCCAGGCGGAGGCCTATTCGGCAAAGATAGCCGCCGCCGTGGCGGGGACCGACGGCATGACCGCGCTGTATGAGGGGGCGCCCATTCAGGCGGTGTTTTTTTCCTCGGCGGCGGGGCGGACGGTGGATGCCGTGGAGGTCTGGGGAAATGAGGTGCCCTACCTGAGCAGTGTGGAGAGCCCCGAGGGGGAAGAGGATGTACCCAATTACCACACCACCGTGACGGTTTCTCTGGAGGAATTTCGGAACCAGATGGCGGAGCAGTTCCCCCAGGCGGATTTGTCCGGGGAGCCGGGGGGATGGTTTGCCAATACGGTCTTGAACTCCGGGGGCGGCGTGTCCACCGTGGAGGTGGGAGGCGTGCCCCTGCGGGGAAGTGAGCTGCGGGGGATGTTTCATTTGCGGTCATCGAATTTTACCGTTTCCGCCGGGGCGGAGGGGGTGACGTTTTCTGTGACCGGCTACGGGCATGGCGTGGGATTGAGCCAGTATGGGGCTAATGCCTTGGCCCGGCAGGGGCTGGCTTATCAGGATATCCTTAAGTGGTACTATTCTGGAATTGAGGTTGGGGTATATCAGAGGGGGGAGTGATGCTTGTTTTTGCTTCTTCCTCGGTACTCCCTACGTTTCGTTTTCTGGTCCTGCCTCCGGCGGCCTACTTTCCAGCGATGGAAAGTAGGCAAAGATCGCCGGGCCTGCGGGCCCGGACCCGGGGTCGGGGGGCGGCGGTGGGGA
>CAJUDT010000120.1 GCA_910585415.1 uncultured Flavonifractor sp. | reverse complement strand
AGTGATTCTTCTGGCCGCCACCAACCGGCCGGAGGTCCTGGATCAGGCCCTGCTCCGGCCCGGCCGGTTCGACCGGAGAATCATCGTGGACCGGCCCAATCTGTCCGGGCGGCTGGCCACCCTCCAGGTCCATACCCGCAACATCCGTCTGGCCGAGGACGTGGACCTGAAAAAAATCGCCATCGCCACGGCGGGCACCGTGGGGGCCGATTTGGCCAATCTGGTCAACGAGGCCGCGCTGCGGGCGGTCCGCCTGGGCCGCAAGGCGGTCAATCAGGAGGATTTGCTGGTGTCCTTCGAGCTGGTCATCGCGGGCACCGAGAAAAAGGGCAGTGTCCTCACCGAGTTCGAAAAAAAGCTGGTGGCATATCATGAGGTGGGCCACGCTATGGTGGCCTACCGCCAGAAGAACACCGAGCCGGTGCAGAAAATCACCATCGTCCCCCACACCCAGGGGAGCCTGGGCTATACCCTCCTGATGCCCGAAGAGGACAAGACCGAGCTGCGCACGCGGGATGAGCTATTGGCAAAGATTACCGTCTCCATGGGTGGCCGGGCCGCTGAGGAGGTGGTTCTGAACACCATGACCAACGGCGCGGCCCAGGACATCCAGGACGCCACCAGTGTGGCCCGGAATATGGTGGCTATGTACGGCATGAGCGACCAGTTCGGCATGATGGCCCTGGCCTCCAAGCGTAACCAGTATTTGGACGGGGGCTACGGCATGGACTGCGCCCAGGACACCGCCGCCGCCATGGACCAGGCGGTGCGGGAGATTCTGGAGCAGTGCTACAAGCAGGCGGTGGAGGTCCTCAGGAACAGCCGGGAGGACATGGACCGGGTGGTAGCCTACCTGCTGGAGAAGGAGACCATTTCCGGCGCGGAGATGGTGGCCATTCTGGAGGGCCGGGACCCGGCCCTGGCCGACCAGTACCCCGACCCGGACCCCCGGACGGAAAAGCACACCCCCACCGTGGCCCACATGCCCGATGGCATCACCGAGCCCATTCCCCTGGGCAGCGGCGAGTTCGGCCCCGAGGGGAAGCGGGACAAACCTGCGGACTGGGAAGAGCCCTGACAATATTGGAAGGTGTCTGTGTGAAACAACGTGGAATTGGGCGGCAGGCGGCGTGTCTTTTGGCGGCGGTGTGCCTGCTGGCGGCATTGAGCGCCTGCGCCCCCGGCCCGGCGGTGAAGATTCTTGCGGACGGGACGGCTCTTACGTTGGACGCCAAGGCGCAGACCGTCTCGGACGGAACCAATGTGTACCGCTACGCGGTCTACGGCGATACCGGGAACCGCACCATTGAAATTACCTATCCCAACGGCGCCGTCTACCGGCAGGAGGCCCGCGACGGGTTCAGTACCGGTACAGGGTCTTTCGGCACAGAGGGCTTTGCGGACCCCTACGCCATGTGCGAACTTATCGCGGACAGTGTCCCCAGACCCGCCATCGACCGTCTGGGCGGCGGACTCCTGATTCTGTTGGGCCTCGTAGGCCTGCTCTCGCCCAGGACCGCGTGGCAGCTGGAATGCGGCTGGCGGTATCAAAACGCGGAGCCCTCGTCCTTGGCCCTGGGCCTCAACCGGGCGGCAGGCGTGTTGGGGATTGCCATCGGCTGTTGGCTGATATGGCTGTAAACCTGTGTTCTTTGACAGGAGTGTGATTGTGATGAACAGACCGGAAAACTGCCTCCGGCTGGTGGTGAAGGTGGGTACCTCCACCCTCACCCAGGAGACGGGAAGCCTGAATCTGCGCAGTATGGACCACTTGGCCCGCGTGCTCTCGGATTTGCGGGGCATGGGGCATGAGGTGGTATTGGTGTCCTCGGGGGCCATCGCCATCGGCGCCCGTAAGCTCCGGCTGGGGGAGCGGCCCAGCCTGCTGCCCATGAAGCAGGCCGCTGCCGCCGTGGGCCAGTGTACCATGATGCACGTCTATGACAAATTTTTCTCCGAGTACAACCGCACGGTGGCTCAAATTCTGCTGACCGGGGAGGACGTGGAATCCCCCCTTCGCTCGGAGCACCTGCGCAACACCTTTGCCGCCCTGCTGGAGCTGGGGGTTATCCCGGTGGTTAATGAGAACGACTCCGTCTCATCGGCGGAGATTGAGACGGGCCACTGTAAGGTTTTGGGGGATAACGACACCCTGTCCGCCATGGTGGCCCGGCTGTGCGCCGCGGATTTGCTGGTCCTTTTGTCGGATATCGACGGCCTCTACGACGCCGACCCCCGCACCCACCCGGAGGCCAGACTCATCCACCGGGTCGAGGCCATTACCCCCGAGCTGCGTGCGATGGCTGGGGGCACCGGCACTTGGCGGGGCACCGGAGGCATGGTCACCAAGCTCAACGCCGCAGAGACGGCAATGGACGCGGGCATTGACATGGTCATCGCCAACGGGGCGCGGGTGGATGCCCTCTACGATATCGTCGCTGGAAAAGACGCAGGCACCCGCTTTGTGGGGAGGCCCCAGCCGTGAAGCTCCACCGGAGCCGCACCTTTGCCGAGCACAAGCTCGTCGCCAGGGTCCGTAATGCCCTGCTGGCGCTGCTCCTGCTGCCCCTGGTGGGCATTGTGGTGGGGGCGGTCGTCTGGTGGGACCTGGAACGGGGTTTGCTGGTCTTTAACCTGCTGGGTATGGCCCTGTTCGCCTGGTTTACTTACCCCTTCTGGCGGGGGGAGCGGCAGCGCAAGCGGCGGCTCCAGCTCTTTTTCTCCGCCGGAAGCGTGCTTCTGTCCGCCCTGGTCAACGTGTGCTTTGACCATGCGGTAGCCGCCTACGCCCTCTATTTCGCGGTGGCCTGCGAGGCATTCTCCCTGATTCCCTGGATTATAGAGGTCATTCAGGAGATTCGCCGGGGGGATTGGCAGGACTGGCAGCCCGCGCCGCCCCCCTTCCATACCGTCCCCCGTGAGCCCTATCAGATGCGGATGGGCCGGGAGGAGCCCGCCCCCTGGGACTCCCCCGCCGCACGGGTGGACGAGTTTCCCCGTCAGGGCCCTGAGCTCCCAGCCCCCGCGCCGCCCTGGAAGCTGCTGCTTCCCCTGGTGCTGGCGGCTTTTGCGGCGGCGGGCGTCTGGCTCTGGCAGGAAGAGATTCTTCAGGATTTTCTGGAGGAGCGGAGCTTTCCCAATGAGGAGCAGATAGCACAGGCGCTGGAGGAGCGCTATGGCGAGCCCTTTCAGGTGGGTGAGCTTTACTGTGAGACGGAGGGCCTGCGGACCTGGTGGGTCTCCCCGGAGGACGACCCTGCGCTGCGCTTCACCGTAGCCACCGGCCCCGCCGTTTCGGAGGAGGAAGAGCCGGCGCCCTTTACCCCGATGGTAGGCGAGGACAACTATCAGGCCCACGCCTGGAACGGGAGGGTAGTCCCCGTCCTGGCCTCCCACGGTCTGGCGGAGCTCCCCCTGACAATTACGGAGCAGGACTTGGAGTGGGGGGAGAACAGCGGCCTCCAGCTCCCGGAGCCCTTTGCCAGCGATTTCCCCGACGTATATACGGGGAGCACTCTGGTGGGGTGGTACATACTCCCCATGGCCTACTGGGCCGGGGAGGAAGAGGACTGGACACAGACGGTGCGGGAGCTCTCCATTCTGCTGCGGGAGCTCCAGCCCATCGCGCCCTTTTGCCGCCTGGGCTCCTGGCAGGAGGAACTGGACGACAGTCTGGGGTCCATTTCCTGGCATGACTGGATTCTTCCGGTGGCGGTGCATGAGGGCTTTGTAGGCATTCCCATCGGGATTCCCTTCTCTCAGCGGGAGCTTGCGGCCCTGCTGGAGGACGCCCGGCCCTATCGTTATTACTATGTGGAGGACGGCATGATCTGCCGCCCGGATACCTTTGGCGCGGCCGCGCCGGTCCCGGTGCCGGAGCGGCCCCAGTAACGGATTTTTCCCTAAAGGAGTGAGGAACCATGACAAACCTGGAGCAGCAGGGCCGCGCCGCCAAGGAAGCCGCCCGTGTTCTGGCCGTGGCCAGTTCCGCCCAGAAGGACGCCGCCCTGGAGGCCATTGCCCAGGCCCTGGAGGCCCGGCAGGCGGAGCTTTTAGCCGCCAATGCGCGGGACTTGTCCGCCGCGAAGGAAAACGGTATGCGTCCCGCCCTGCTGGACCGTCTGAGTCTGGATGAGGGGCGTATCGCGGGCATTGTGGAGGGTGTGCGGCAGGTGAAGGCCCTGCCCGACCCCATCGGCGCCGTGACGAAGATGGATACGCGGCCCAACGGGCTGATAATCGGCAAGCGCCGGGTGCCCCTGGGGGTCATTGGCATTATCTACGAGGCCCGGCCCAATGTGACGGTGGATGCCGCCGCGCTGTGCCTGAAGTCGGGCAATGCCGTCATTCTCCGGGGCGGAAAGGAGGCTTTCCACTCCAATTCCGCCTTTGTGGCCGTGATGCGGGACGCCTTGGCGGCGGCGGGCCTGCCCCAAGACTGCGTTGCCCTGGTGGCGGATACCAGCCGGGAGAGCGCCCGAGCGCTGATGAACCTCACCAGTTACCTGGATGTACTCATTCCCCGTGGCGGGGCGGGCCTCATTCGCTCGGTGGTGGAGGAGGCCCGTGTGCCTGTGATTCAGACCGGTGTGGGGGTATGCCATATCTATGTGCATCAGGAGGCGGATTTGGAGATGGCGGCGGACATTCTGTTCAATGCCAAGTGCTCCCGCCCCTCGGTGTGCAATGCCGCGGAATGCGTCCTGGTGGATCGGGCGGTGGCGGCGCAGTTCCTTCCCTTGGCCCAAAAGCGGCTCCAGGAGAAGCAGGTGGAGCTGCGGGCGGACGGGGAGGCCCTGGCCATTTTGGGCGCGGCGGCGAAGCCCGCCGTCCCCGAGGATTGGGACACGGAGTTTGGAGATTTTACACTGGCGGTGAAAGTAGTGGCGGACTTTGAAGAGGCGGTAGATTTTATTGCCGCCCACGGCACCGGCCACTCGGAGGCCATTGTTACGCGGGATTATTTTGCCGCTCAGAGGTTTTTGGACCAGGTGGACGCGGCGGCGGTGTATGTGAATGCCTCCACTCGGTTCACCGACGGCTTTGAGTTCGGTTTGGGGGCGGAGATTGGCATTTCCACCCAGAAGATGCACGCGCGGGGGCCCATGGGCCTGGAGGAATTGACCTCCTGCAAATATGTGATTTACGGCGCCGGACAGGTCCGGTGAGCATAGGATAGAGCGGCCCCTTCCTGTCCTGTACATACGGTCCCACCGTATGGA
This sequence comes from uncultured Flavonifractor sp., assembly GCA_910585415.1. GTDB lineage: Bacteria > Bacillota > Clostridia > Oscillospirales > Oscillospiraceae > CANAAV01. The sequence goes on along the minus strand of CAJUDT010000120.1, from coordinate 488 downwards.
TAGGAGGTGCTGTTTTGGAACGCCAGATTACATTGGAGGGCGGGCGGCTGGTCTGTGACTTAGGCGGCCTGCGGATTGAAGAGGATGGGCAGGTTTTGGAGTGCCGGCTTCATCTGACGGAAATTTTGCCGGAGCGGCGTGTGGCGGTGGCCGTGTCCGTGGCGGAGTGCTCCCCGGAGGGGGAAGAGTATCCCAGAGGGATGCGGATGTTTACCGTGCCGCCCCACCACGGGCCGGGGGCGCAGGACCTCCTGCTGGAGGGGATTTCATTCCTTCTGCCGGGGGATTTGGATGTGAGCCGCGGCGGACCGCGGAGGGTCGCCCTGCGGGCGGAGGCGCATTATGTAGATGAGAATGGGCGGTGTTTGTTACCGTAGGGGCTGCGTTTTTTGGTAGGTTTTGCCTCTTCCTCGGTACTCCCTGCGATTCGTTTACTGGTCCCGCCTCCGGCGGCCTACTTTCCAGCGATGGAAAGTAGGCAAAGATCG
>CAJUDT010000119.1 GCA_910585415.1 uncultured Flavonifractor sp. | reverse complement strand
GGTGGTGCGGCGGGGCAGAATCTTGCTCCGCTCGGACAGGAACCGGCGCAGCTTCGCGGCATCCTTATAGTCGATGTGCTCCACCTTGTCCACACAGAACGTACAGACCTTGCGGCGCTTACGGCCGCGGGGGCGCTCTCTATCCATAGCCATAACGGGAAACCTCCTTTTTCACGGGCCTGACGCCCGATTCAATGTGTCAGGCGCGGCGGCAGAGCCGCGCCCCATGGAAAATGCTCAGAAAGGCAGCTCGTCGTCGTCGTCCCCCAGACCGGCGAACTGGTCGCCGGAGGGCGCGGCATAGCCGCCGGGGCCCCCGCCATAACCGCCGGCAGGAGCCGCCGGAGGGGGCGCGGCGGGGTAGCTGGCAGGTCCGCCGTAGCCGCCGGAAGGCCCGCCAAAGCCGCCGGAGGGCGGAGCATAGGTCCCCGCCGCCTCGGCGTCCCGTTTGGAGTCGCCAAAATACACGTTATCCGCCACGACCTCCGCAGAGCGGCGCTTGTTGCCCTCCTTGTCGGTCCAGTCGCGGATTTGCAGGCGGCCCTCCACCACGGCCATGCGGCCCTTGGCGAAGTAACGGGAGACGAACTCCGCCGTAGCGCGCCAGGCCACAACATCAATAAAATCTGTGGCCCGGTCGCCGGTGGTTTTGTCTCGGAAGTCCCGGTCCACTGCCAGGGAGAAGGAGGCCACAGGGGTCCCCGTCTGGGTATGGCGCAGCTCCGGGTCACGGGTCAGACGGCCCATGAGTATGATCCGATTCAGCATCTCTCGTTCCTCCTCACTCGTCCTTGCTGACGATCAGGGAACGCATGACGCCGTCGGTAATGCGCAGGATACGATCCAGCTCGCGGGGGAACTCGGGCTTGGCGCTGAAGGTCATCAGCACATAGTAGCCGTCGTTCAGATCGTTGATGGGATAGGCCAGACGGCGCTTGCCCCACTCGTCGATCTCCGCCAGGGTGCCGTTGTTCTCCACCAGGGTCTTGAACTTGGCTACCATGGCCGCAGTGTTCTCCTCACCCAGGTTGGGGTCGAGGATGTACACCACCTCATAATTTCCGCTGAGTTTTGCCATTTTGTTTGCACCTCCTTATGGACATATGGCCCCCGCTCTTTCAGGGGCAAGGATGTGCCTGTTATGAAACAAGCCCTATCATTATATAGCAATCATGGGAATTGTCAAGGGTTATTCCCAAAGATTTTCTAGTTGGATTCCGCCCAGTTCCTCTCCTATGGCCGGGGGCTTCCTGGTCAGGGCGATGCGTTTTTTCTTCTCGTCCACCTCCAGAACCCAGACGGTCACGATGTCCCCCACGCGGAGGACCTCCGAGGGGTGGCGCACCCGGCGGCCCCCCAGCTGGCTGATGTGGACCAGTCCGTCCTGGTGGACCCCAATATCGACAAACACGCCAAAATCAATCACGTTGCGCACAGTACCCGTGAGCTCCATCCCCGGCCGGAGGTCCTTCAGGTCCATCACGTCGGTGCGGAGCATGGGCCGGGGCAGCTCGTCCCGGGGGTCCCGGCCGGGCTTGAGCAGCTCTCCGGCGATGTCCCGCAGGGTGGGGGCTCCCACACCGCAGGCCTCCGCCAGGGCCTCCACTCCCTGGTCCTCCATTCGGGTGCGCAGCTCCCCCAGGTTCCCCGCCTTCACGTCGGTCAGGGTATAGCCGCATTTCTCCAACAGGGCCTCGGCGGCCCCATAGCTCTCTGGGTGAACCCCGGTGTTGTCCAGAATGGACTTACTCTCCGGCACCCGCAGGAAGCCCGCGCACTGTTCAAATGCCTTGGGCCCCACCTTGGGGACCTTGAGGACCTGCCTGCGGCTGGTAAAGACCCCGTTTTCCTCCCGGTATTTGACGATGTTCTTCGCCGTCGTAGCCGTCAGGCCGGACACCCGGCCCAGCAAAGGGGCGGAGGCGGTGTTCAGGTCCACCCCCACCGCGTTCACGCAGTCCTCCACCACGCCGGAGAGCGTCTCGTCCAGCCGGGCCTGGGGCATGTCGTGCTGGTACTGGCCCACACCGATGCTCTTGGGGTCAATCTTCACCAGCTCGGCCAGGGGGTCCTGGAGCCGCCGGGCAATGGACACCGCCGAGCGCAGGTTTACATCGTATTCGGGAAATTCCTCCGCCGCCAGCTTGGAGGCGGAATAGACACTGGCCCCCGCCTCGTTGACGATCATATAGCTGACCCCGCCGCCCACGGCCCGAATGAGCTCCACCGTCATCTGTTCCGTCTCCCGGCTGGCGGTGCCGTTGCCAATGGCGATGTGCGCCACCCCATGCTTTTGAATGAGCCTGGAGAGAACCGCAATGGCCTCCTGCTGCTTGGCCTTGGAGAAGGTGGGGTAGACCACCGCCGTGTTCAGCACCTTTCCGGTGCCGTCCACCACCGCCACCTTGCACCCGTTCCGGTAGCCGGGGTCCAGGCCCATGGTCACCTTGCCCTTAACGGGGGGCTGCATGAGCAGGGGCTTGAGGTTCAGGCCAAAGTTGCGGATGGCCCCCTCATTGGCCTCGTCGGTGAGGGCGTTTCGGGTCTCCCGCTCCACACTGGGGGCAATGAGGCGGTCATAGGCATCCTCGGCGGCGGCGCGGACGAAGGCCATGGAGGGCGCGCCGGGAACGAGCACCCCCCGGCGCACGGCAATCAGCGCCGCCTCCCGGTCCATGTCAATGGAAACCTTCAAAATTTCCTCCCGCTCCCCCCGGTTGACCGCCAGAACCTGGTGCCCCAGGGCCCGGCTGACCGGGATTTGGAAGTCGTAATAGAGGCGGTACACCGTGTCCTCCGGCTCCTTGCTGGCGGCCTTGGAGACCAGTACCGCCTTTCTCTGCCACAGCTCCCGCAGGGTCTTGCGCAGGGCGGCATCATCGGAAATCCACTCGGCTATGATGTCGCTGGCCCCCTGGAGGGCGGCAGCGGCGTCCTCCACCCCCTTCTCCGGGTCGATGTACGCCTGAGCGGCTTCCTCCGGGGACGGGCAGTCCCTCCCCTGGTCAAAGAGCAGCTGGGCCAGGGGCTCCAGCCCCTTTTCCCGGGCCATGGTGGCGCGGGTGCGGCGCTTTTGCTTGTAGGGGCGGTAGAGGTCCTCCACCTCCGCCAGGGTGGAGGCCGACGCGATGGCCGCAGAGAGCTCCTCGGTGAGCTTTCCCTGATTCTCAATGGCGCTGCACACCTCCTGCCGCCGCTGGTCCAGGTTCCGCAGGTATTGCAGGCGGTCGGCCAGAGTGCGCAGGGCGGTATCGTCCATGGCCCCGTGAAGCTCCTTGCGGTAGCGGGCGATAAAGGGGATGGTGTTTCCCTCGTCGATGAGGGTAATGACGTTTTGAATGTGCTCCTCGCTCTTGCCCAGCTCCCGGGCCAGTATCTGTAAAATGGTTTCCATAAACCGCTCCTTTTGTGGGCTGTTACAGCAGTATCAAGCCATATTTCTGCTTCATTTCCTCCAAAAACGCCTCTTCCAGCTCCCCGGTGCCGTCCCAGAAGGCCCGGCCCTGGTAGAGCCGGAGGGCCCGCTCCAGCAGCTCGGGCACGTCGGAGAAGATGCACAGGGCGTCCTTTACCACATACTGATTTTCGGCCAGCATATCCAGGTCGTCCTCCTCCAGGACGGCGATTTTCAGGGCCCCCTGAGGGGAATTTTCCTCGGCCTCCAGAATGTCCTCCATCAAATCGGGGGTACACTCAATGGTCTCCCCCACGTCGATGTCGGGGGTGATGAACCGGGCCTCCCGCTCACTGGCGCAGGGGATCACGTCCGGGTCCTGCTCCGGGGCCCGGAAGGAGGAAAAGCTGACCTGTCCCAGGGCCCGCTTAAGGGCGGCGATGTGCTCCGCCCCCGCCCCGCAGCACCCGCCAAACAGCCGCACCCCCGCGTAAGCGTAGGCGGACACGTAGGAGGCCAGCTCCTTGGGCGAGCAGGGGTGCTGCCCCGGCAGGCCAGCGCTGGGCTTGGCAATCAGGGGGACCTGGGCATAGGGAGTCATGCGCCGCAGCTGCTCCAGCAGGCCGGCGGGGCCCTCGCAGCAGTTGAGGCCAAAGGCGGACACGCCCATCCCCTGCATGACGATGAGTCCGGCCAGCACGTCGGACCCCGCCGGGGTGCGGCCGTTTCCGTCACAGGTAAAGCTCACCCATACCGGCTTTTGGGAGACGCTCTTGCAGGCCAGTACAGCGGCGCGGGCCTCGGCCATGGAGAGCATGGTTTCAATGTGGAAGAGGTCCACTCCGGCGTCCTCCAGGGCGGCGGCCTGCTGGGTGTAAATCTCTACCAGCTCTTCAAAGGTGCTCTTGCCGAAGGGGGCCAGGGTGAGTCCTGTGGGGGCCATGTCCCCCGCCACCAGGGCGCGGCCCTGGGCCGCCTGCCGGGAGAGGGCCGTCAGGCGGCGGTTGTAGTCCTCCACCTGTCCCTCCAGGCCGTGCCGGGCCATAGCCGCCCGGTTGGCCCCGAAGGTGGGGGTCAGCAGCACCTGGGTTCCCGCGTCCAGATAGCTCCGCTGAAGCTCCAGCAGGGCGTCTGGGTGCTCCAGTACCCACGCCTCGGCGGAGACTCCCTGGGGCATACCCCGCCGGTAGAGCTCGGTGCCCGTGGCGCCGTCCAGCAGAATCGGAAGGGATCGGGGGATGGTTTCCATCGCAGATGTTCTCCTTTGTTGTGTGAAAGATGAAGGTATTATACCATAGGAATGGAAAAATGCAAGACAGGGCGGGGCGGCGTTTCCCTTGACAAGTTTACCGTTTTCTCCTAATATATCAAAATTACAGGGGAGCTATGGTGTTCCTGTTTCGTTGGCGTGAAACTTAAAGCATTCTTAAAGAAGAACCACCATGGGGCTTAAAAAGCCCCTGTTATTCTATGAGAAACTTGAGGTGATTGGGTTGTATACGATTTTGATCTGCGACGATGACCGGGATATTGTCTCCGCATTGGACATTTATCTCACCAGCGAGGGGTATCGGACCTTGAAGGCCTATGACGGTTTGGAGTGTCTGCGTCTGGTGGAGCGGGAGAGCGTTGACTTGGTGCTGATGGATATTATGATGCCCGGTCTGGACGGTATTCGGACCACCGCCAAGCTCCGGGAAAACCGGAATATTCCCATTATTCTGCTGACCGCCAAGAGCGAGGATTCGGATAAGGTGTTGGGGCTGAACATTGGGGCGGACGATTATGTGACGAAACCGTTTAATCCCATTGAGGTGATTGCGCGGGTCAAGAGTCAGCTGCGGCGGTACACCACCTTGGGCGGGAAAAGTCAGACGCCTGGGGACGATGCGGCCCTGCAAAATGGCGGGATTTCCCTCAATGATGCCGCGAAGGCTGTGACGGTGGACGGGGAGCCCGTCAATCTTACTCCTATTGAGTACAATATTCTTTTGCTCTTGATGAAAAATCCGGGGCGGGTGTTTTCTACCAGTCAGATTTATGAGCTGGTTTGGAATGACCCCTCTTTGGGGTCTGAAAATACCGTGGCGGTGCATATTCGGCACTTGAGAGAAAAAATTGAGATTGACCCGGCGAATCCTCAATACATTAAAGTTGTTTGGGGATTGGGGTATAAAATGGAGAAAATTTGAGCTTCTCAGGGATTGCGGTTTTTCTTGTTTTGGTTGGCTTTGTGTTCTCTTTTGCTTCTTCCACGTTACTCTCTGCGTTCCGTTTGCTGGTCCCGCCTCCGGCGGGTTACTTTCCAGCGATGGAAAGTAACCAAAGATCG
>CAJUDT010000118.1 GCA_910585415.1 uncultured Flavonifractor sp. | reverse complement strand
TTTGTCCTTTCGACGCCTGGACGCGGCCTGCCCCCCTTGGGGGGCTTTAGGGGGTTTATTTAGACAGTCTTTGTTTAAGTCAGTATTTATTTGTGGCGGATTCTCCGACGTTGGCTCACCCGTCGTCGGGTCAGCCGTAGACGGATAATCCGGCCACGGTGCCGCTTTCTCCCGCCGGAGGCTTTCCTCGTGGAGGATGTACACGCTTCCAGCGAACTTGCCCCGCTCCCCGTGGGACTGCTTCTCCATGGTCAGGTATCCGGCCTCCCGGAGCTCCTTCAGCGCGGAGCGGATTGCATCCCGTCCAGCCCCCGTGTACGCGGACAGGCCGGAAACGGAAAACTGCCAATTCCCCGGCCGGGACAGCATGACGGCAAAGAGCCCCTTGGTTTTCAGGCACAGCCGACGGTCCCGGAGCATCTCGTTTTGCAGCACCGTAAAATCCCGCCGCTGCTCTATGCGGATGATGCTTTCGGTCATGGGTCCGCCCTCCTTCCCACAAAGCCGTCCTTGAGGTTTACACAGATTTTTCCGCTGATTTCCACCCACGCCTCACCTTCCACGGTAAAGCGCCGAACCACACGGAATCCCAAGGCTTTGAGCAATCCGAGGCGCTCATGGGGCAGATACCCCTTGAGTTCCTCCGGGTACCCGCCTCCCTGGGCGGCCTCGAACTCCACGGACAGCTTCGCCACCGCCACCTGCCAGGCCGCCGCCCGCTGCCGCTGGCGCTCCCGCTCCGATTTTTCCCAATCAAACGGCTCAGAAAGGGCTTGCGTTTGAGCGGTGTTTGTGGTATTATTTTGACAGGTTAATGAGTCCGTTTTGGACCCTGCCCCGGTGCCTGCTGCAACAGACACCGGGCTTTTCTTTTGTCTGGACATGATTGCCCCTCCCTCAAGCAGTTTCGTCAACAGGTTCCAGATAGACGGCGTCCTTCTGGGGGTCATAGCGCAAAATGGCCACCGCCCCGCCCACATCCCGTATCCGCAGCACATTCCAGGCCAGCGCCTCCACCTGGGCGGGACGCAGCTCCGCCATATGCCGGTCCAGCCATCGGACCAGCTTTCTATGCGTTTGGTTTTCCGCATAAATCATGAATTGCCTTCCTTTCCACCGCAAAGGGCATCTAGCTCCACTTCTCCGCCGCCGCGAGGACGGCTCTGGCGTACCATCGGGCCCCGGTGTCATACCCGTCGTGGTAGGCCTGCAAGCCCGCTTCCAGGCTCCCATACCGGTCTATTTGCTCCCGCAGGTAGGCAAGGCCGTGGTCGATGTTCTCTTCGGGCGGCAGGCCGCTGGGGAAATACCGCACATTGAGCTGGCACAGGCCATAGCAATCGCCGGTGGCGTTGACGATATTTGGCTGAAAATTGCTCTCCACCTCAATGAGCCCCAGGGCTATTGGGTAGTCAATGCCGTACCGCACGCAGGCCGTATGTAAGGCGTCCTGAAGGTCATAGCTCAGGGGCACGTCCGCCCGGAAATAGCCCTGTTCTTCCAGGGCAAGAGTGATCCGCTCAGGCTCCGCCGGGTCCTCCCCTGCGTCCTCCAGCCGAACCGGAACCGCCAGCTTGTCCACCACCACAGCGGGCCCTCTAGCCGACACTTCATTGCTGGCCACAGGTGGGGCCGTCACAATCGCCGCCGCCGCGTGGAGGCCCGCAAAGGGCATTGCTGCACAGAAGGCTAGGGTGGCCCCGGTCAGTGCTGCCTCCCGCAGGAGGGATTTGGTGTCCTGGTTCACACAGCAGCCCCCTTCCGTTCCACATCCTGTTCAAAAGCAAACAGGTCCGCCGGGCGGTAAACGTACGGCCCAAACCGTGTCCCGCCCAGGTTGAGTGCGGTCAGCCGCCCCTCCCGAACCCACCGCCGCACAGTGGAGTCCTTGACGCCATAGCGCTGGGCCACCTGCTCAGTGGTGTATCTTGGTTCCAATTTTTCCATGATGGTCTCTCCTTCTGCTGGACCTGCCCATTGGGTCCAGCCCTTTTATTTTCGCTATAGATTCACGTAGTGCTCAAACAGCTCTCTCACCACCTCTGCCTGTTCCAGGCGCGTCTCTACCAGCTTGTCAGCGGCATGTAACGAGGCCAGCGCTGCCGCCTCGATTTCCAGCCGGAGCAGGTAATCTCGCAACGCTTCGATGGTAGCGGTAAGCTGCTCTTGGGTCAGGTCGAATTTCATCCATCTCCCCCCTTTCCCATGCCCCGCCCCTGGCGGGGCTTTTTCACGCACTGTCCGCGCTGGACAAGTCCTTGCCTGTTTCCGCTGTCAACCCGAGCTCCAGCTCCTGCCCCTCTGGTGGGGCTTTTTCATGCGGTTCTCACCCCGATGGTTTAGTTTTCTAAACCATCGGGGTAAAAAAATAATCAGGGATTTCTGCAAACGGGATGTTCAGTACCTTACAGATGCGCTCGATTTCGCGCTGTTTGAACTCAGCTTTACAGTTCAGCTTCAGACTGTAGGTGGTCGGAGTGAGTCCAATTGCGCTGCCTACATCCTCTTGACGCAGTCCCGCTTCTCTAGTCCGTCCCTTCAGCCGAGAATAGTCCCACAAGATTATCACCTCGATTCAATTTTTCTAAACCAGATGATAGCACGGCCTCTCCGGGAAGTCAATAGTGTATTTTGATTTTTCTAAACTTTTTTTGTTTTGCACTCTTTTTATATTGATTTTTCTAAACTCATATGGTATAGTCATCTCAGGAAGGAGGCACATCCATGAAGGAAAAGGTCAGCTGTGCCCAAAGAATCCGCCAGGGGCTTTCTATACGCAGGATCACACAAAAAGACTTGTGTGAAAAAACAGGTATCCCCAAAAGCGCAATGAGTCAATACTGCCGCGGTTCCTTTATTCCAAAGCAGGAGAGGACAGCCTTGATTGCTCAAGCGCTTGACGTAAACGAGGCTTGGCTTATGGGGTACGATGTCCCCATGGAACGCGACAAGACCATATCACTCCCTGTTGATGCAATCCCCATCACCCCATCGAGTTACCATTGCATCCCCATCCTGGGCCGCATTTCTGCTGGCCTGCCCATATACGCAGAGGAAAATATTGAGGGGTACACCATGACGGACCTAAATGGAGGGGCAGAATATTTTGCCCTCCGGGTTCAGGGGGACTCTATGAACGCCGTCCGTATTCAAGAAGGGGACCTTATCATCGTCCGTCAGCAGGATGAAGTGGAAAATGGAGAAATTGCCGTGGTTCTTGTGGGCGATGATGAGGCAACTGTAAAACGGTTTTACGCAACGGACAGCACAATCACACTCATGCCGCAGTCAACCAACCCGATTCACCAGCCGCAGATTTACGATTTGCAGAAAACCACCATCAAGGTGCTTGGAAAAGTCGTAAAGGTAGAATTTATGCCATGATGAAGCGCGATATCGCAGGTGGAACGGAAGCGCCTGTTACCGGCAGGAATTTGGCTATGGGAGAATATTTGCAGGTGGGGCAGGGAGGTTGAGCATACTTGGAGCCGATTGTAATTTTGGGGTTGACTCTCATCGCTCTCTTGGGCGTATTCGTATACATCATAAAAAAATGTTCACAGCAAGAACCAAAAGGGACAAAAGCAAACCATTCTTCCCGCAGCGCAATGCCCGCTTCTGAAGCAAAGGGGGAAACGTTCCATTCAGTCGAGACACAAAGCGATTTACACCCATTGTACAAGGGGCCAGACGGGCACGCGGCAGAGCTGCAAGACCTTGCGCAAAAGGCGAGAGAAGAAGCAATTCAGAAACATCTGGAACAAAAAGTGACTGCGGAGCGCTCCTTTTTCGACATACTTGAAAGTATACCAAGTTTCTCCATCGTCATCGCGGGCACTAGAGCTCCCAAACGAAACGTGACAGAAGTTTCCGAGATTTCATTTTCCAATATTACAAAAAGGACGCCGCGCGACAAACTAGGCAATTTTGTTGCGATTGATGTAGAGACCACCGGGCTGTCCGCTGCCAGTGCGGAGATCATAGAGATTGCGGCGATTCGATTTGTTGATTATCAGCCGGAAGAAAAATTTGTCACTTTTACGCTTCCAAGAAAGAGTATTCCAGGTGAGATAACGGCGGTGAATGGGATTACAGACGATATGGTCAAGAGCGCCCCTCCGTTCTCATGTATCGTTGAGTCACTGCAAGACTTCATTGGAAAAAGCAATATCGTGGGTCATAATCTACAGTTTGACTTGAAATTTATTGTAAAGGGCGGATTTGAGCTCTCCCGCTGTCAGAGGAAATATTATGATACTCTGTTGATTGCACAAAAAACGCTCAAAAAACCAAGGCAGAAATGGGACCGCGAGTTTGAGTATTATGATATAGACTATAATTCTGACTACGATGTGGATGATTACAAGCTACCAACGCTCTGCGCGTACTATTCCATTCCATATTTCGGGCAGCACAGGGCCTTGACGGACTGCTTTGTTACGGGTTTGCTGCTGAAAAAATTGGAAGCAGACCGCCGCTGAAGGAAAACCAAACGAAAACCGCCCCCAGTGTTACCAGCACCGGGAGCGGCTATCAAAGGAGCAACAAACTTTGCAGGGCCTGTTGCTCCTTCAGTTTACCATGTAAAAGGGAGGATTGTCAAATGTATCCGCAAAAAAATCCAAATGGTGAGGGCTCCCTGCGCCAGCGCAAGGACGGCCGGTGGGAATTTCGGGTCAAGGTTCCGGGCCGGACCACGCCTCTGTCCTTCTACTCCAAGGACAAGGACGGCCGGGGCGCAAAGAAAAAATACCGGGAGTGGCTGAAGGAAAGCGGGGGCGAGGCGGTTGAGAGCGTCAAAACCGTCCAGGCCTGGTCCAAGACTTGGCTTGAGGTCAGCAAAAAGGGCCGGGTGGCCCCCAAGACCTTTGAGAACTACCAGCATTATGTCCATACGTTCATCCTTCCCCGTATCGGCAGCATGAAGCTGGACTCCGTCCGCCCCTTCCATATAGAGCAGATTTTTGCCGACGCGGCTGGGCTGTCCCACTCCGCCCAAAATGAAATCAAGGTGTGTCTGAACGGCATTTTCAAATCTGCTCGCAGAAATCACCTGTGCAAAACCAACCCGGCAGAAGATATCAGCCTCCAGCGGGACCCGGCCAAACCGCCCAAGGTGTACTCTTTGGAAGAGGTCCGAACGATTCTGGAGTTCGCCCCCCGCCACAAATGGGGCTGCTATCTGGAGTTAGCGCTTTACACCGGCCTGCGCACGGAGGAACTGTGCGGATTGATGTGGAACGACATAAATCTGGAGCAAGGGCTTTTGAATATCCGGCGGGTAATCGCCGAGGTGGAAAACACCGACGCAGACGCAATGATGAAGCCGGACAAAAACGGGGTGGTGAAAAAGCGCCGGAAATACGCCGTTGTGGAGACTACGAAAAACAAACGTGACCGCGTCGTGGTGTTGAGTCCCCAAGGGGTGGAGGTTCTCAAGCGCGTCAGGAAAACCGGCTTCTATGTGTTCCCTGGCCCCGACGGCAATTTCATGCGTCCGCCGGTCCTGGCCCATCGGTATGCCGCCGTGATTCGGGACTTGAATGCAGCGCTGCCCCCAGAGCAGCAGGTCCCTTGCTATAGTCCACACACGGCCCGGCACACTTACGCCAGCGCTCTGCTGGATTCCGGCGCGAATATACGCGCTGTACAGGACCAACTTGGACACGCCCGGCTGAGTACAACCCAAATTTATACCCATGTGGATATCGAGGCCCGGAAGGATAACGTGCGGAAACTCTCATACTGAAACGGCAGGGTGGACAGGCTGTATCGCGGCCTGTCCACCCTGCCCCTTTTGTCCAAATCCGGGCCAAAATTGGAGCCTTTTTGATTTCTCCCTTTGACATGTAAAGTCACCTGTGATATAGTAAACTTGCAATAACAAACACAAAACATTTTTGGGTATTGCATGGGTACAGCCTAGGACATACATGTGGAGGTACTGCATCCCAGCAGGTACAGCCTTTCTTTGGCAGACTGTAAATCTGTTGCGATAGCTTCGGTGGTTCGAATCCACCCTCCTCCA
>CAJUDT010000117.1 GCA_910585415.1 uncultured Flavonifractor sp. | reverse complement strand
CTACTTTCCTTCGCTGGAAAGTAGGCCGCCGGAGGCGGGACCAGGAAACGAAACGTAGGGAGTAACGAGGAAGAGGCAAAAGGGAAAGTCAAAGCAACCACCGAAAGCCGCTGCAAGCCCCCACCCTAGTACAAATCAATATCCACCTGCCCCACGGCACCAGTGACATCCCACCCAAGGAATAGGGACGCCAGCCGCGCGAAATCCTCCACATGGTCGCTGACGAAATAGCGGCACCCCCCCTGGGCGTCCTGGGGAGCCAAAGCCCCGCGCTCCCGCAGGAGCTCCGCCACGGCACGGGCCCCCTCTGTCCCCGCGTTAATCAAATCCACCCCCGGACCCATAATGCTCCGAATCACCGCTTCCAAAAGCGGATAATGGGTACACCCCAATACCAGTGTATCCACCTCCGCCGCCTGCAAGGGCGCTAAATATTCCGCCGCCACCGTCTCAATGACCACATCCCCCGGCCGGGTACGCCCATTCTCCACCAGCGGCACAAACAGCGGACACGCCTGGGCAAACACCTGCGCCTCCGGCCGCTCCTGGTGAATCCACTTCTCATAGGCCCCGCTGCGAATCGACGCCTGCGTTCCAATCAGGCCAATCCGCCCGCTGCGGGTCCGCCGGGCCGCCGCCCGCGCCGCCGGGGCCACCACCCCCAGAATCGGTAAAGCATTTTCCTCCGTGAGCACCTCCAGCGCCGTGGTGGACACCGTGCCGCAGGCAATAACCACCGCTTTCAGGTCAAACTGCCGCAGAAACGCCACGTCCTGCCGGGCATACTTGACAATCGTCTCCCGTGAACGGCTTCCGTAGGGCACCCGCCCGGTGTCCCCAAAATATACAATTTCTTCCCCCGGCAGCAGGCGGCACAGCTCCCGCACCGCGGTCAGCCCCCCCAAACCGGAGTCAAATACCCCTATTGGCCTCGTATCCAAACCAATCCCTCTCATTTCTTCGGTTACGCCATCCCATGTGAACGCCCGCCAAGGGGCCCGCTCCCATATGGCACAAATGGTAACCATCATTTTTGATAGGGGCGGGAGTCGTATCTGACAACTCCCGCCCCTATAACTAATGCTATCGGTTTCTGTCAATTCTACCGCCTTGCCCGATACAGCAGCAGGCACAGCGCCACAATTCCCGCCGTCAATCCATACCAAATAACCTTCATATTGTTACTCTCTAACCATTCGTAAACAATCGAAAACGGAGGAAAACCACTGAGCACTGTCATTACAGCGGCCACCAAAACCGCTATGGCAACAGTGCAAACAATTCTCAAAATTCTTCCGTTTTTCATAACATCTCCTTAAATTGCCCAACCCTACGTATCATTTTATAACATTCGCATTCTCAGTATTCCTATGTATTTTTCCCCTGTTCAAGCAGCATTTTAGAATATACTCTTAAAAACAAACCGCGCATGAACACCCCAACCTTCATTGGACATTCATGCGCCTCCACTTATGATTTTAATTCGTCCTCTTCAAACTTGAAGGGAGGAATACATCCGGCCCAGTCGGCCGCTGGAATGGCACACAAATTGCCTGCCGTACCTAGCATTTCCTTTAATTGTTTGAATTTACCATCAAAATAAGCTTTTATGATAGCTCAATATATCATATTTTGCCCATATTGTCAAGATTTCCAGGGTGTTATTTCATCGCTTGCTCTATGGTCCCGTTTGACATTTCCTCCTGGGTGATTATAATATAGGGTACAGGGGTCCCCCGGCCCCGAGGTTACGACAGTAAGGAGGTTTCATGTATGAAGCTGGAATTATCGGCCAAGCAGCTGCGCCGCCTGCTGGACATGGCTTATATCGGCAACTGGGTGCTCAACTCGACGCGGGGAGACGACCGGTTCAAGGACTACGACGATGTGGAGAGCCTTCTCTTTGCCCAGGCCCGGGCAGAGGGCATGGGCGTTCTGGCGGAGGACTGGCAGGGTGAAGTTGTCCCCTCCCGGGCCTTCGTCGAGGGCGGCATCCATGAGGCCATTATGGAATATGAGAACAACGTCTTTTTTGACATCCTGGCCGAGGACCTGGCCCGCCGGGACATGGACGACGCCCCCATCGACGAGAGCAATTATGACGAGCTCAACCGCCGCATTGACGCCTATATCGCCGAGTTTGAAGAACATGGCACCGACAATATCCTGGTGGACGCGGACAATATCCCATAAAACGACAGGGCCTCAGGCAGATATCCTGCCTGGGGCCCCAGATTTTTTCAAAAGCATCTTTACATATGGAATTTTCAGAGTTACAATAATAGCCACTCCATCCCACTTACAGGGGGGAGAACTACATATTCAAAACGAAAGGAGTCCTAACCATGTTCAACCATTCCTTGCGGCGCATGGGCGCCGCTATCCTCAGCCTGGCGCTGGCCCTGTCCCTGACGGCTGTGCCTGCCGCCGCTATCACCGGCCCCCAACAAATTCAAGCCGTCTACAGCGACATCAAGGTGATGCTGGACGGTGAGTTTCTAGTCCTCACCGACGCCAACGGCAAGACCGTGGAGCCCTTCTCCCTGAACGGCACCACTTATCTGCCTGTCCGCGCCGTGGCCGGTGCCCTGGGCCTGAAGGCCGATTGGAATGCCGAGACGCATACCGTAGTCCTGACCTCTGGCGGCGAGCAGACCACCGCCACCACCGAGAATCCCGCCAAGGGCCGGAATATCACCATCGGCATCACCGCCGACTATGCCGACATCAAGGTCACCCTGGACGGGAAGCCCCTGGCCCTCACCGACGCCAACGGCAACAACGTGGAGCCCTTTGCTGTGGAGGGCACTACTTACCTGCCCATCCGGGCCATCTCCAACGCCCTGGGCCTGGAAGTGGGCTGGGACGGCGAGTACCATGTGGTCACTCTGTCCACCGAGCCCTTTGTTATCACCCAGGATGAGGCCAAAATCTTCGTGCAGGGTATGCTCGACAAGCTCTACTTGGGCAAGCACAACCCCGACTTCCTGGAGCTGGTGGGCAAGACTGCCGAAGAGTCCGAGACCGACCACCTGTAAAACGTCATGATGGAGGCCCAGCTTTTCAGCGAGTATTGGGGCATCGTGGACCCCGAGCGCGGCGAGAGCTTCGATACCATGGACGCCACCCAGCGCAGCCAGATTATCACCCTGATTGACGAAATCTACGCCAAGTCCAGCTACACGGTGTCTGAGGCCAGCACTATCCCGGGCACGGACAATTATGCCGTGACGGTCACTGTGAACCCCATCAACGTGCTGGACCTGGCCAATGTCGGCTATGAGGCCGCCAGCGATGCGCTGTGGGCCAAGTACGAGAATGCCACCATGGACCAGTATGCCGCCTATAGCCGGGAGTACACGGAACTGGTTCTCTCTCTGGTCAAGGCTCAGATGGGCAATTCCGGCTATCTGGACCCCCAGACCGTGACTGTTCGGATTGAAAAGGACGCCAACGCCAGCTATTCCATGAATCTGGATGACCTGGACGCCATCGACATGCTTGTCATCCACTATCCCGAGACCTAATCGCCCCCGCGAATCAAAACGAGCCCCCGGAATGTGCCGGGGGCTCGTTTTCTGACTACCTCAAATCATTGAGAAAGACCTCGGCGCCATAGCGCAGGCAGCGCCGAAGCCTGCGCTCACCCCGCTTGATGGTCCGGGAGACGGTGGACTTATTCACCCCCAGTCTGGCGCTGATCTCCTGCATATTCATCTGTTCGGCGTAGTAAAGGAGCAGCATTTGCCGCTGACGGGCGGTGACGTCCTCCCGCAGGGCCCGGACCAGATTGCGCTTGAGGCGGCCGAATTGCGCGGAGTTGTCCGAGGCCATTGCCCGCGCGTAAACGGCCATATCGGCGGCGTAGCCAGCGCCGTGCTTATAGTGTGTATTTGGCATTGCGCCGGTACCCCCTCTCGTAGTAGCGTTCGCAGAGGACGGCCAGCTCACGGGTTTCCCGCAGGATGCCGCGGAGTATACGGATACGGTCGGCCAAAAGGAGCTGTTCGCCCATATCGGCCTCCTGCTGTCCCTGCTGCTCCAGCTGGCCGATGCGTGCCTGCAAGGCGGCGGCGCTGGTACGGTATTCTACAGATAATTCCACTAATGTCATGATAAGTACTTGTCGTCCTCCTGTCTGTTTGTCTGTTGGTTGATGATTTCCCGGCATTGGCTGCACAGGCCCTGCTCTTCCCCATAGAGCTCCCCCTGACACCAGGGGCAGCGGCCGGCTGGAGGCTGCTGCTGTGGGTCCCGCAGCGGGTTGGTCCAGATTGGTAAACGGATGGAATCTCCCCCCTTAAAAAATTTTTGAAAACCATGCAGAATCTACTTGACAACCAGCCTTCTTTCTGTTAAACTAATCACCGTTGTGGACAAGCAAACACCGTCATGCTGGTGTAGCTCAGTTGGTAGAGCAGCTGATTTGTAATCAGCAGGTCGGGGGTTCGAGTCCGTCCACCAGCTCCACAACCTTTCTTCACAACTTCATACGGAGGAGTTCCCGAGTGGCCAAAGGGGGCAGACTGTAAATCTGTTGCGATAGCTTCGGTGGTTCGAATCCACCCTCCTCCACCAAACGTCCTGCCAACCGGCGGGGCGTTTTTTAACTCCTAGGAAACCCTTGCATCCCAGTCGATGCAGGGGTTTTTTATGGATAAGTTTACTGTGCCGAAACTGGTTTCCTGCCATAGCATTTTTCAACACAGTACGCAAAATCATGGAAACAGGTACGACAAAAAACAAAATATTTGGGTCAGGTTTTGGGTAGAAACTTATCTACCCAAGGCCCCTCCCAAATGCTTAGTCAGAGGCCCACCCCCTAAGTGCCGCGGGCCTCCGAGACATGACATATCCCAAAGAAAAAGAAAGGGTGAGTCATGTGATTGCACAAAAAACAAAGCTAGAAGAACTCCCGGAAAGCATCCTCAATCAGGCCAGGAACGCCCTGGTGCTCCTGCGCATTCCCCGGTCGCTGAAAGGGTTCCGGTATCTGACCATTGCCACCGTGCTGGTGGTGCTGGTCCCTGAGCGCCTGGAGCGCATCACCAAGGAGATATATCCCGAGGTTGCCCGCCGCTGCGGCACTAAGTCCTCCCGCGTAGAGCGCTGTATGCGAAAGGCGATAAATCGTTTCTGGGAGGCTGGAAATCGAGAGGCGCTCGACCAAATGGCTGGATACCATCTGGACAAGCGCCCCACGAATACTGAGTTTATTGACTTGGTGTCCATCTACATCACAAATAGCTGAACCTTACCGGGCGGGGACCCCACTCCCTGCCCGGCTTTATTTTATCGTAAATTCAGTATTAAATCAATACTGAATTTACTCCAGAAAGGTTTCTTGCGGGTACAATACCCGTGAGGTGATAGTGTTGGACCTGAAATTTACAATGGTAATGGAGGAAGAATTGGCTCGCAAAATGAGCTATATCGGCAAATACTTTGGCCGTTCGCGTATCAAAGAGATTGAATGGGCTTGTAAACAATATATCCACGATTTTGAAGAAAAGTGTGGAAAAATAGAGCCGTCAGATTTGAAGATTATCAAGTCAAGAGGGGACGCCTAACCGCGCCCCCTCTTGTTTATTTCTCCTTTTCCTCCCCACCGAGGGCCTCCCCGGCGGCGTCCACGGCGCTCTTGCCAGCGGCCAGCAGCTTCACCAGCCAACCCGGCACCGGGGCTCCCATCTGTACGGCGTTTTCGGTAATGCTCCCCAGCTCGGTGACAATGTACCACACCAGCACCACCGGGCAAATCAGCCCGCTGTACTGGAAGGGCAGGGCCACCAGGGGCAGGTTTTCCAGCACGGCGGCTATGAGCAAATCCGCTCCAGCGGCCACCAGCACCACCACAATCATCCCGGCCTTGTGCCAAATCCCCTCCTTAGCGGCCCCGGAGGACCACGCGCCGTCCTTGCACGCGGCGGCGGAACCGGTGATGTAGTCCAGCACCATGCAGGCCGCCCAGCCCACCACCAGCCACCCCAACCAGCCCCAAAGGCCGGTCAGCACCCCCAGCAGCGCGGCCACAGCGGCCTTGAACCGGTCGACCACGTCCATCACGCCCCCTCCTTTCCGAACCGGCGCAGCATCTCCCACACCTCCGCGCGGGTAGCGGGGGCCTCGGGGC
>CAJUDT010000116.1 GCA_910585415.1 uncultured Flavonifractor sp. | reverse complement strand
GACGAGGTGCGCATCAAGCAGATTCTCATTAACCTGCTGAACAACGCGGTGAAATATACCAGCGAGGGCTCCGTCACCCTCTCGGTGCGGTGTGAGCGCCAGTCGGTGAACCGGGTGCGGGTCTGGTACTCGGTGGAGGACACCGGGCAGGGGGTCAAAAAGGAGAACATTCCGTACATTTTCAACGCCTTCCGGCGGGTGGATGAGGAAAAAAACCGCTATATCGAGGGCACCGGGCTGGGCCTGAGCATTGTAAAGCAGCTGGTGGAGCTGATGGGCGGAGAAATCAGTGTCAACAGTGTCTACACCAAGGGGTCTATCTTCATTGTCATGCTGGATCAGGATATTGTGGACGAAAATGAATTGGGGACCTTTACACTGGCCTCCCGTGCGAAGGTACACGAGGGAGAGGCCTATCAGCAGAGCTTTGAGGCCCCGGACGCCCACATCCTCGTGGTGGATGACAACGATATGAACCGGATTGTGGTGACCAAGCTGCTGGCCAAAACAAAGGTGCAGATTGACACGGCCGACAGCGGCGCGGAGTGCCTTCGGCTGACCCAGGACCACCACTATGACTGTATTCTCATGGACCATATGATGCCGGAGATGAGCGGCATTGAGTGCCTCCATGCCCTGCGGGTCCAACCGGCGGGCCTGTGTCAGAACGTGCCCGTCGTGGCCCTGACCGCCAACGCGGGCAGCGATAACCAGCTGCTCTACCGGAAGGAGGGGTTCAGCGGCTATCTGGCCAAGCCGGTCAGCGGCGCGCTGCTGGAGGCCGCTGTTCTGAGCCTCCTGCCCAAGGAGCTGGTGCATCTGAATGAGGAAGCCAGGCAGTCCGACGTTGAAAAGGACATCCTGATTTTTGAACAGGCCCAGCGGCGCTCCATCCTGGTGACGACGGATAGTGTGTGCGACCTGCCGGAATCCCTCCGCAAGGAGTTTGGTATTTCCGTGTGCCCCTATTACGTCTGTACGGAGGAAGGCCGCTTCCTGGACGGCCAGGAGATGAAGGCGGATGAGCTGCTGATGCACATTGCCGGAGGGCGGAAGGGCTGCTCCCAGCCGCCGGATGTGGAGGACTACGAGCGGTTTTTTGCCGAAAAGCTGCTGGAGGCCCAGAATGTCATTCACATTACAATGGCAAAGCACGTCAGCGAGGGCTACCAGAACGCCCTGGAGGCGGCCAAGTCCTTTGAAAATGTTACGGTGATTGATTCCGGGCATCTCTCCAGCAGTATGGGGCTGACGGTTCTGTGTGCGGCCTATATGGCGGAGCATCATGCCGCCAAGGCGGAGATTGTGGAATCAGTCCAGCAGATGGAGCACTTTATTTCCTCCGCCTTTGTGATCAACAGCACCCATAGGATGTGTCAGGCCGGGCGGATTTCCAAAAAGATTCAGATTCTCTGCGACGCGCTGCTGCTGCACCCGGTCCTTCATTTGAAAAAGAGCCGGATGGTTGTGGGACGGATGGAGGTGGGGGGCTTCTTCCAGGTGGCGAAGCGGTACGTCAGAAGAACCCTCCAGGACACGAGGAATATCGACCGGCGCATCCTGTTTATTACCTACTCCGGGATGGATGAAAAGAAGCTCCGGTATATTCAGGACCTGGTTCAGCAATACTGCCCCTTTGAACGGGTTTATCTGCAAAAGGCGTCCTCCGCCATCGCCAGCAACTGCGGCCCGGGTTCCTTTGGGCTGCTGTTCATGCGCAGAGGTGATTCCGCAATCCCATTTTTCGAGACACCCAAACAGGACGGCGCGGCGTAGTGCGGATGGGACGGGGCGCGTTTCAAGCCCATGGTTGGAAACGCGCCCCGTTTGTTTCGGCGGAGTCCGTCATGAGCCGGGTGGGCGTTCCGGCCAAGAGCGGCGTGGGCGGTGGCATCATGGCCGTGGTCCCCACCCGCATGGGTATCGGCATCTTCGGCCCCGCTCTGGACCGCAAGGGGAACAGTGTGGCGGGCATCCAGCTGCTGGAGCGGTTGAGCGAGGAGCTCCACTTGAGTATTTTTTGAGGGACTTATTATTTTGGCTGTGAGGAAAAAATTCCAACAAACGAGCGCCCTGTGAACCAACAGGGCGCTCGTTTTTGTCTGCGTCGGTCTGCGCAGGGGACCGGGAGCGAAAATTATCCCTGGACCAACCTGCCCAGGCTATGCTATGATAGAGGGGAATCAAGGAGGGGATTACCTATGCTGAAGCTGCTGCTGGGCCGGTCGGGCACGGGGAAAACACAAAAGCTGCTGGAGACGATGGCCAGCCGGGGGCCGGACCGCCCGCAGGTCCTCATTGTGCCCGAACAGCACTCCCACAATATGGAGCGCCAGCTGTGCGCCATCGGGGGCAGTCCCGTGTCCCGGTATGCGGAGGTGCTCTCCTTTACCCGGCTGGCCGACCGGGTGTTCTCTGTGGGCGGCGGACTGGCCGCTCCAGCCCTGGACGCGGGGGGGAGAGTGCTGCTGATGTACTCGGCTTTGAAAAATGTGGCCGGGCAGATGAAGGTCTATGCCCGCCCCTCCCGCCGTCCGGCCTTCCTCACCGGCCTGCTGGCCACGGTGGACGAGCTGAAAACCTGCGCCATCACCCCCGAACACCTCTGGACCGCCGGAACCGAAACCGGCGGGGAGGAGGGCGGCAAGCTCCTGGACCTCTCCCTGATCTACGGGGCCTATGAGGCCCTCACCGCCCGCCAGGGGGCCGACCCCAGGGACAAGCTCACCCGATTGGACAAGCTCCTGGAGACCTGTCCCTGGGCCCACGGGAAGGACTTCTATGTGGACGGCTTCACCGATTTCACCCCCCAGGAACGGCAGGTCCTCCGCCGCCTGATGACCCAGGGGGAGGGCGTCACGGTGGCCCTCACCTGCGACAAGCTGGAGGAGGACGAGGACGGCGGAGGGATTTTCTCGCCCGCCCGGCGCACGGCGCGGCATCTGCTCCGCCTGGCCCATGACGGGAGAATCCCCTCTGAGCTGGAGATCCATACCCAATCCGCCCGGACCCGCACCCCCGCCCTGGCCTGTCTGGAGACATCCCTCTCCGCCCCTGCCCCCGCCCCCTGGGCGGAGCCGGCGGAGGAAATCACCCTCTTCACCGCCCACACGCCCTATTCCGAGGTAGAGTGGACGGCGGCAGAAATCTTGCGTCTGGTCCGGGATGAGGGGTTCCGGTTCCGGGATATCGCCGTGTGCGCCCGGAGCATGGAGGGCTATGGGGAGCTTCTGGAGAACCTGTTTGCCCGGTATGGGGTGCCGGTGTTCCTGGGGCGCATGAGCGATGTACTGCAAAAGCCGGTGTTCGCCCTCATTACCGCCGCCCTGGATGCGGCGGCAGGGGGATACCGGTATGACGATATGTTCCGCTACCTGAAAACCGGCCTGACAGACCTATCCCTGGGGGATGTGGACCTGCTGGAAAATTATGTACTCAAGTGGAACCTGGAGGGGAGCGCCTGGACCGCCAAAAGGGAGTGGAGCGCCCACCCCAAGGGGTACGGCCAGGACTGGCACGACGCCGACCGGGAGGTGCTGGTCCGCCTGAACGCCCTGCGCCGTCAGGCGGCGGAGCCTCTGGAGATGCTGCGGAAAAATCCCAACAAGACCGGCCGGGGGCAGGCGGTGAGCCTGTACCGCTTCTTGGAGGCCGTTGGCGTGCCGGAGCGCCTGAGCGAGCGCACCCAAATCCTGCGGGAGCGGGGCCAGGAGGCTTTGGCGGAGGAATATGGGCAGCTCTGGGATATCCTGTGCGGCGGGTTGGAGCAGTGCGCCGCCATTTTGGACGAGGCCCCCATGGAGCTGGATGAGTTTTCCAAGCTCTTTGCCCTGGTCCTCTCGCAGTACGACGTGGGAAGCATCCCCGTGTCTCTGGACCGGGTGAACGCCGGAGAAATGCCCCGGCTGGCCCACAAGGGCTGTAAGGTCCTCTTCCTGCTGGGCGCCGACGATGGAGCCCTTCCCCAGGCGGCGCCCTCTCCCGGCCTGCTCAACGACGATGACCGGAGTCTGTTGGCCTCCTATGGTCTGGAGCTGGCCCCCAAGCTGTCCGACAAGCTGGTGCGGGAACTGACCATCGTTTATGAGACGTGCGCCCTGCCGGAGGAGCGGCTCTATGTGAGCTGGTCTGCCACCGGGGCGGGCGGGGAGGAACAGCGGCCCTCATATCTGGTCCGCAGGCTGGAGCACCTCTTTCCACAGGCCAATGAGGTGCGGGAGGCCGCGTTGGACGGGACCTTTCGCCTGTCCGCCCCCCGCCCGGCGCTGGAGCTGGCGGGCCGGTATCCGGCGGCGGCGGAGGCCCTGCTGTCTCTGCCGGAATATGCGCCTCTGGCGAAGCGGGTGCTGGCCTCCGCACGGTTCCGGCGGGGGAGTTTGAGCCGTCCGGCGGTGGATATCTTGTATGGACGGCGGGCGTCCATGTCGGCCTCCCGGATGGATAAGCTGAAATCCTGCCATTTTTCCTATTTCATGCAGTACGGCCTTAAGGCGGAGCTCCGCCGTCCGGCGGGTTTTCAGGCCCCTGAGTATGGCAGCTTTGTCCACTATGTTCTGGAGCACGTATTGAAGGAGGCCGGGACCCGCGGTGGAGTGGCAGGGATGGAAAAGCAGGACCTGCGGGCGATGGCCAAGGCGGCGGTGGAGCGCTATGTGACGGAAAAGCTGGGGGGCCTGGAGCATGAGACACCCCGGTTTCAGTATCTGTTCCGGCGGCTGTTGAAGTCGGTGTATGCCGTGGTGGAGAATGTGGCGGAGGAGCTGGCTTCCTCGGATTTTTCTCCCATTTCCTTTGAGCTGGGCTTTGGCCAGAAGGGGCGGCCGCCGGTGGAGCTGACGGTGGACGGCCTGACGGTGAGTATTACGGGCTTTGTGGACCGGGTGGACGGCTGGGAGCATGACGGGCGGTTCTATCTGCGGGTCATTGACTATAAGACCGGGCGGAAATCCTTTGATTTAACGGATATCTGGAATGGTATGGGTCTGCAAATGCTGTTGTATCTGTTCACCCTGGAGCGGGAGGGACGGTCGATTTATGGCCGCGATGTGACTCCGGCGGGGGTGCTCTATCTGCCCGCCCGAGAGGCGGTGATTGCAGGGAGCCGGTCCATGACGGAGGAGGAACGCCGGAAGAAGGTGGATGCGGCCTTGAAGCGCAAGGGGGTAATTTTGGACGACCCGGCGGTGCTGGAGGCCATGGAGCATCCGAGCCCTGCGGGCCCGCGCTTCCTGCCGGTGCGCATCAACAAGGCCGGAACGATTTCCGGGGAGGCCCTGGTGAGTGCAGAGCGCTTGGGCCGCTTGGCCCGCCATACGGACCGCCTGCTCCGGCAGGTGGGAGAGGAGCTGGCCGCGGGCAATATTGCGGCAGACCCCTTCTGGCGGGGGCCGGAGCAGAATGCGTGCCGCTGGTGCGACTATGCCGTGGCCTGTCATTTTGAGGAAGGGCAGGGGGAGGACTGCCGCCGGTGGCTTCCTACTATTAAGGGTAAGGAATTTTGGGCGGCGGTTGAAGCAGAAGATCAGCCATGATTTGGGCCCCCAGCCGGAGGCCAGCGGTAAAATAGTGATCGGTTTCGGCATCGAACTTTTTTTGATACAGGTCGGAAAAGGTGTCGTAAAAATCAATCCCCAGTTCGGAGACGATTTTTTTGATGTAGGGCTCGACAAGAGTATTGGCGTTTGTGTATTCTGGAGAGGGTGTGTGGTCAATTAGCTTATCCAGAAGGGTTAAGTCGAACATGTTTGGTTCACTCCATTTCGTCACTGATTGTGACCATATTATACCACCACTTAAAGTGGTTGTCAATAGCGGAGATGTTATAAGATGAAAGAAAAAACCACATTTGCAAGTAGAGTTCAAATGCTGCGCAAGGAAAAAAAGCTGACACAAACCCAATTGGGGGAGTTGTTGGGCATCAAAGGACGGACGATACGTTCTTACGAAAGCGATGAACGCCGGCCGGATTTTGATGGCTTGCTTCAAATGGCGCGGTTTTTTGGCGTTTCGCTGGATTATTTGGTCGGGTGGTCGGAAAAAAGAGACATTTCTTGTTGATAAGGGCTTTTTACGAAAGTCGGGTGATTGACGTTACCTGGTCCCGCTTCTGATGGGGGGTGCCTCTTCCTCGTTTCTCTCTGCGTTTCGTTCGCTGGTCCCGCCTCCGGCGGCCTACTTTCCAGCGAAGGAAAGTAGGCAAAGTTCGCCGGGCCTGCGGGCCCGGACCCGGGGTTGGGGGGCGGCGGTGGAGGTACGGGGCTTGCAAGCCCTTTAGTTGCTACCCGCCGTTTAAGCCTCCGCCCTCAATACTTCGGCCATTGGCCCCTCG
>CAJUDT010000115.1 GCA_910585415.1 uncultured Flavonifractor sp. | reverse complement strand
CGATGGGCACCTGGTAGGTGGCGCCGCCCACGCGGCGGGCCTTGACCTCCAGGGACGGCATGATGTTCTCCAGGGCGGTGGTAAACACGTCCAGGGGGTCCTTCTCGGTCTTATTCTTGATGATATCGAAAGCGCCGTAGACCACCTTCTGGGCCACACCCTTTTTACCGTCCAGCATGATGCTGTTGACCAGCTTGGTCACCAGGACGGAGTTATACAGCGGGTCGGGCAAAACCTCCCGCTTGGGTACGTTTCCTCTTCTGGGCACTTTGCTTCCCTCCTTCATAGTATGATTTCATAGGTACTCGAACGGCCCGAGGCCGCCCGTGTAAGACAAGTGCCTGCTTGTCCAGTGCCTCGCGGGAACCGCCCCTATTTTATAGGTAGCGCATTCTGCAAGGGCAACTGCCTTGCGCTCTCAGCGCGGAAACAATTTCAAGTGTTCATGTGCCAAAACCTCCCCGCAAGCGATTCTCCCCGCCTGCGCACGCCCCCAAAAGAGCGCCTACACGCCCTCGAAAGAGCGCTTATGGAAGTTTTCTTTGCTTACTTTCTTTTACAAAAGAAAGTAAGTTATTTTTTGCCGGCCTTGGGACGCTTGGCGCCGTACTTGGAACGGGCCTGCATACGGCCGTTGACGCCCTGGGTATCCAGAGTGCCGCGGATGATGTGGTAGCGCACGCCGGGCAGGTCCTTGACACGGCCGCCGCGAATCATCACTACCGAGTGCTCCTGAAGATTGTGGCCGACACCGGGAATATAAGCGGTCACCTCATACCCGTTGGTCAGACGCACACGGGCAATCTTCCGCAGGGCGGAGTTGGGCTTCTTGGGGGTCGAGGTACGCACGGCGGTACACACGCCTCTCTTCTGAGGAGAAGGCAGGTCTGTCTCGCGGTTCTTCAGGGTGTTCAGGCCCTTCTGCATGGCAGGAGAATTGGACTTGTAGGTCGCGGCCTGACGTCCTTTGCGGACGAGCTGGTTAAACGTAGGCATGGTTTTCCTCCTTTCTCTGTTTCTCATAAAGTTATATTTTAACGGTCCGGCAGGAAATTATTCCTCCCGCCCGCTAAAATCAAGCGGTGGCAGCGGCGGCGGCGGAGCCCACCGCAATGCCGCAGACGGTCCCCAGCTCCTTCATGGAGGGGACCCACTCCACCGGGACGCCCCGCTGGGCGCACAAATCCGCCAGGGGCTCGGTGACCTTGGGGTCGGCGTCCCGGGCCAGGAAAATCCGCCGGGCGCTGCCGTCCGAGACAGCCCGGCGGGTCTGCTTGACCCCGACGACCTTGGACTTCTGCTTGAGCTCTTCCAGCATCCGGCACACCTCCCGCTGGGCTGGTATCCATTGGCAGCATTGGGTATCTGCGCGAGCACGAATTATACCACACCCCTACCTTAAAGTCAATAGAAATACGCAAAAAAGCACTGCAATTCCAAAGGCTGGGCCCTTTGCGGCCCAGGAAGGCCCTTTTTACTCGGACAGAAGGCGCTCCAGGCACTCCACCGCCTCAAACACCATGCCGTCGCAGTGGCACTTGCGCTCCATGCCCCGCTCCTTGGCCCGCTGGAGCAGCGAGGCGCAGTTCAGGTCCCCATGGCCCTCCTGGAAGAGCCTGCGGAACTGTTTGGCCTTTTCCTCCCCGGCTCCGGCCAGACCCAGGACCATCAGGCCCCCTGTCACCGTGCCGCAGATGGCCCCCATGCGCATACCGGAGCCGAAATGCTGTCCCAGGCGGAGAGCGCTCTCCTCGTCCAGGCCGCACTCGGCGGCGAAGGGGACCAGGACCGCCTGACAGCAGTTATAGTGGATGCTGGTATCTGCCCGAAGCTGGGCTGCGTGCTCTCGTTTTGTCATGACTGTGACACTTCCTTTTCAAATATGAGGTCGAGCTGTGCAATCTCGCCTGTGCTGCCGATATGAGCGGGCACCCACCCCACGTACCGCCAGCCCTCTCCAGCCCGGCGGTCGATGAGGGCCCGATGCTCATCGAATTTGGTGGCTACTACGCCCGTACCGATGACACGCACATAGTCGTATTGGTACATTCCTGGTGTCCTCCTTTTAATTGAAGATTTCCGGGTTTTCCGCAAACAGCGCCCGCACCCGCTCCAGCAACAGGCGGTGCTTCGGCCAGGACAGGTCCGGGTCGGCCTCCAGGAGCTCCTTTGCGGCCTGCTGGGCCTGGGCCAGAAGCCGGGAATCCCCGGCCAAATCCGCCATAGCCAGCTGGGGCAGGCCGTGCTGCCGGGAGCCGAAGAAATCTCCGGGTCCCCGGAGCTTCAGGTCCTCCTGGGCAATCTGAAAGCCGTCCGTAGTGCCCGCCAGGGTCTTGAGCCGGGCCCGGCTCTCCGGATTGCGGGAGCCGGTGACTAAAACGCAGTAGGATTGATGCCTCCCCCGCCCCACCCGGCCCCGGAGCTGGTGGAGCTGGCTCAGGCCGAAGCACTCGGCGTTCTCCACCACCATCAGGGCGGCGTTGGGTACGTCTACCCCCACCTCTATAACGGTGGTGGACACCAAAAGGTCCAGCTCCCCGGCGGCAAAGGCGCTCATTACCGCGTCCTTGTCCGCCCCCTTCATGCGCCCGTGGACCAGACCCACCCGCAGGTCGGGAAATATCTCCCGCTGAAGCTGGGCGGCGTAGGGCGCTGCGGCCTTGCGTCCGGCGGCGGGCGGGACCTGCCAGCCGGAGGGGTCCAGCAGCGCCCCCGGCGGGGGAAGACCGTCGTCCTCCTGGGCCTCGTCCACGGCGGGGCACACCAGATAGACCTGCCGCCCCTGCTCCACCACCTTGCGGATGAACCCATACAGCCGGGCCCGCTTGTCCGCACCGATGATGAACGTCTCCACCGGCACCCGCCCCGGCGGGAGCTGGTCCATGACACTGACCTCCAAATCTCCGTAGATGATGAGGGCCAGTGTCCGGGGAATGGGCGTGGCCGACATAACCAGCACATGGGGGGAGGTCCCAGCCTTAGCCGCCAGAGCGGCCCGCTGGGCCACGCCAAAGCGGTGCTGCTCGTCGGCCACGACCAGCCCCAGCCGGTGAAAGGCCACCCCCTCACTGAGCAGGGCATGGGTGCCCACCACCAGGTCCAGCTCCCCCGCCTCCAAGGCGGCGTAGAGCGCTTTGCGGGCTTTCCCCTTTACCGAGCCCGTCAGCAGTCCCACCCGCACCCCCGCCGGGGCCAGCAGAGGGGCCAGAGAGCGGACATGCTGCTCGGCCAGCAGCTCGGTGGGGGCCATCAGGGCGGTCTGGAAGCCGCTCCGGGCGGCCAGCCACGCCCCATGAGCCGCCGCCATGGTCTTGCCGGAGCCCACGTCCCCCTGTATCAGCCGGTTCATGAGCCCCCCGGAGGCCGTATCCGCCGCCACGTCCTCCATAACCCTCCGCTGGGCCCCGGTGAGGGGGAAGGGAAGCAGCGCCTCAAATTCCTCCGGGGGCGCGGGGGCAAAGACGGGCCCCGGCTGGTGCTCCCGCCGCCTGCGCAGCAGAGTCAGACCGCAAGAGAGACAAAAGAGCTCCTCAAAGCTCAACCGCCGCCGGGCCAGAGCCAGGGCTTCCTCGTCCGCCGGGAAGTGGATGTTTCGGCAGGCGTACTCCGCGGAGGCCAGATGGTACGCCTGCCGCAGTCCGTCGGGCAGGCACTCCGGGAGCTGTCCGGCACAGGCCTCCACACACCGGGCCGTCAGCCCCGCCAGCAGGTGATTGGACACGCCCTTGGTCAGGGCGTACACCGGCATAATCCGCCCCGTAAAGCGGGCCCGGCCCACTGGTTCAAAGACGGGGTTGGTCATGGTCCGCCGGCCGGGAGGGCCCTCTACCTTGCCGTAGAATACATACTGCTCCCCCACTCGGAGGGCATTTTTGGTATAGCTCTGGTTGAAGAAGGTAATCCACGCCGCCCCGCTGTCGTCCACCACCCGGAGCTTCACCAGCTCCAGCCCTTTGCGGATTAAAGTCAGCCGGGGGGCCTCCGCCGTCATGGCGCAGATGCACACAGGCAGGTCTGGGGGGGCGTTGGACAGATTGGCCATCCGCCGCCGGTCCTCATAGGCCCTGGGGAAACAGCGGAGCAGGTCCCCCACCGTCCGCAGGCCTAACCGCTCCAGGTGCGCCGCCCGGGCCGCGCCAACACCGGGCAGCTGCTCCACACCACACTCCAATGTCAGCTCCAACCGATACCCCCCTCTCGCTCCAGCGCCCGCTTGGCCAGCGCCGTTTGCTATAGTGTACCATGTTTTTCCTTGGGGAGCAAGGGTTGGAGGGCGTCTACAATCCCCGCCACTCCCCCGCTTCGCCCCCCTCTTCGCAGGCCAGAAAAAATTTTCGGAATTGTGTCAAAAAAAGAGTTGACATTTCCTGCCGATGGTGGTAAGATATAAATCGTGCTGAACAGCCCCACCGAAATGCGCGAGTGGTGGAATTGGCAGACTCGCTAGATTCAGGTTCTAGTGTGCATTACGCACGTGCGGGTTCAAGTCCCGCCTCGCGCACCAGTGAAAAGGCTCAAATCCGAAAGGATTTGAGCCTTTTTCTTTACTTTTTCCGGAATCTCTATGTTACAAGGACTACGGCATATCTGGAATTTCTAACGTTTCTTCTAACATGGATCGCTCTTCATCCTGATGACCATGTAATACCAGCTCCATCGACCGCGCAGTCCCCAGCTTTGCCTCCTTGTCAATGTGCGTATAGATATCCAATGTCGTAGATGCTTTCTCGTGTCCCAAAAATTCCTGTACCTGTTTGATCGTAACACCGTTGTTCATCAAAAGGCTCCCCGCCGTGTGGCGAAGATCGTGGAAGCGAATGGGTTGCAGATCGGACTTGGTTAGGATCCGTTTGAAATGCTGCGATACGTAATCTGGAGACAGTGGCCTCCCATCCGGCCATACGCATACATGGTCAGATATGTGGTAAGCCTCGCCCAGGAACGTTTGATGTTTCTGCTGCTCCGTGTGCAGCCGTCGCAAATATGGGATCGTATCAGACATCAGGTAAAGGAGTCGCTTACTAGCGGCACTTTTCGTCTCCTCGTGCTCAAGCAGAGTTTTCATCCGTGTAACTGTGTTTTGTATACTTAGCGTTCCAGCATCAAAATCAATATCGGACCAGCGAAGCCCCAACACCTCACTTCTCCGCAGTCCATAGCATAGGCCAAGGATTACAGTCGGTTCAAGTACGTCACCCTTGAACACTTGGAGTAGATGCAGGGCTTGCTCTGCGGTATAAGCAGTCCCATGAAAACGGCGCTGTTTGTTTTGGCGCGGAAATGTGACCTGGTCCGCTGGGTTGAAGGTCAGCATCCGCTTTTTTACCGCCTCCCGCAAAGCGCCGCGGATGACTGCATGGTGCTTTTTCAAGGTGTTCACAGCTAGGCCGTCCCGCAGCTTCCGATTATAATAATCTTGAAGATGCTGGGCAGTTAATTTGTTCAGGGTCAGTTTCTTGGGTGCAAAGTAAGGTCGGATGTGTACTTCGAGATATAATTGGTAACTCTCCCAGGTGTTGAGTCTTATTCCCTGCTGTTTTTGCTCCATCCATTTATCAACCCATACAAGGAATGGAGTCTCTGTAGAATAAACAGCATTCTGCGCTTCCAGATCAGCCAGGATGCGCTGCATAACACGGTTTGCTTCCCGTCGGCTGGTCCCCTTTACATCAAGCCCGGTTGAAATCCATTTAGATTTGCTCCTGCCAGTAACATCGGGTATTCGGGCAACGACATAGTACTTGTTGCCCTTAGTCTGTAGGCTTCCCGTCATATATTGAATCCCCTCTTTCTTAATAGACGGGCCCGGAGAAGATCTTACGTCTCCGGGCCCTGTTGCCGTTACTCTGTGGGTCCTGAGAAATACTCCACCAGAGCAGTCCGGGGGATCCTGATACTAGTTCCAATTCTGATGCTGCGGATTTGATTCTCACGAATCAGGCGGTATGCAGAGTTCCGCCCAATATCCAGAACGGACATCAGATCCTCTATGGTAAGGACCAGGGGCAGGTCTTCAATAGAGCGGCATCGTGCTTGTGTGTTCATGTTGATTCCTCCAGTCATTGTATTGAACATCCAGGTGTTTCTTATGCTACCACGCTTCCTAACTATAATATATATCTCGAAGCAGCTTCGGACCGGTTTGCAGGGGTTGCGTTTCATTTGGCGGCCGCTGGTAAACTGGCGGCCATTGAATGGGTTTCAGGCACATGTCGCTTTGCGGACATACCATACTGCGCTTCGCCCCCTTCCTTTTCGCACAACTTGGTGGACTTTTAATAGCTCCTTGACGCGCGAATCCGCGAGAAGGTCCTTCCAGACTGCGTGACTGATTCCTAAAC
>CAJUDT010000114.1 GCA_910585415.1 uncultured Flavonifractor sp. | reverse complement strand
CCTTCTACACCTTCCAGACCATGAGCTACACCATCGACGTGTACCGGGGGGACGCTAAGGTTCAGAAGAACATCGTCAACTTCGGCACCTTCGTCACCCTCTTTCCCCAGCTCATCGCGGGCCCCATCATCAAATACAAGGACCTGGGGGAGCAAATCGACCAGCGGAGCCACTCCCCGGAGCAGTTCGCCTCCGGCGTACAGGTATTTGTGGTAGGTCTGGCCAAAAAGGTCCTGCTGGCCAATAACCTGGGGATGCTGTGGGACACCTACAAGGCCCTCCCGGCGTCCCAGCTCACCACCGCCGGAGCGTGGCTGGGGATAATTGCCTTCTCCCTCCAGCTCTACTTTGACTTCTCCGGCTATTCCGACATGGCCGTGGGCCTGGGGCGGATGCTGGGCTTTGAGTTTATGCGCAACTTCAACTACCCCTATATCTCCCGCTCTGTGACCGAGTTCTGGCGGCGGTGGCATATCTCCCTTGGCACCTGGTTCCGGGAGTACATGTATATCCCCTTGGGGGGCAACCGGGTGAGCCGCCCCCGGCTGTTCTTCAATTTGCTGGTGGTGTGGGCGGCCACAGGTATTTGGCACGGGGCCAGCTGGAATTTCCTCCTTTGGGGGCTGTACTTCGCCGCCCTGCTGATTCTGGAAAAGGCCGTTCTGCTCCGGGTTCTGGAAAAGCTCCCCCGGGCGCTCCAGCACCTGTACGCCATATTCCTGGCGGTGGTCAGCTGGGCCATTTTCGCCGTGGAGGACCTGGGACACCTGGGGGTCTATCTAAAGGCCATGTTCGGCTTTGCCCAGGGGGGACTGGCGGATGGGGCCTTCCGGTATCACCTGGTCAGCTACCTGCCCGTTTTGATGATTGCCGCCGTGGCCTCCACCCCCCTGGGGGTCAAGCTGTGGAAGCGCCTGCCAGAGCGGCCGGTGCAGGTTATACTGCCGGTGCTGCTGCTGGCGGGGCTTACCCTCAGCACCGCCTATCTGGTGGACGCCACCTATAATCCCTTCCTCTACTTCCGATTCTGATTACTGGAGGTATCCTCATGAGCAAACGCTACTGTATGTTTATATCCGCCCTCTTCTGCGGCTTTCTGCTCTTCTTCCTGGCGGCCGGCGCCATTGCCCCGGACAAGACCTTTTCCCAGGTGGAAAACCGGGAGCTGGCTCAAATGCCGGCGTTCAGCATGAAAACCGTGAGCACCGGGGAATTTATGTCCAAGTTCGAGACCTATATGACCGATCAGTTTGTGTTCCGGGACCAGTGGGTAGCCTTCAAGTCCATCATCGAACGGGTTCTGGGCAAGCAGGAAAACAACGGGGTCTATTTCTGCGGCCAGGATACCCTTATCACCCGTTTTGACGAACCGGATGGGGAGAAGGTGTCCGGCAACCTGAATTATGTGAATAAGTTTGTGGAAAATGTGGATATCCCGGTGTATCTCTCGCTGATTCCCACCCAGGCGTGTATCTGGGCGGACCGCCTCCCTGAGGGGGCGCCCAACGCCAGTCAGACGGCCGTCCTGGAGCAGGCCAAGGCCGCTACAGCGGCCCGCTGGTTCGACACCTACGCCCCGCTGTGGGACCACCGGGCCGAGGACATCTTCTACCGCACCGACCACCACTGGACCAGCCTGGGGGCCTACTACGGCTATACCGCCCTCATACGGGCCCTGGGGATGGAGCCGGTGCCTCTGGAGCAGTACACCAAGACCACCGTCAGCGAGGACTTTTACGGTACGGTTTACTCCAGCTCCGGCGTGCGCTGGGTAAAGCCGGACTGCATGGACACCTATGTTCCGGAGGAAGGCATCACCGTCGTATCCCACACCTACGACCAGAAGGGGAACCCGGTGGAGGAGCCCCGGCAGCTCTACGACGAAACCTTCCTGGCGGTGAAGGACAAGTATGCCATGTTCCTGGGCGGACAGCAGTCCCTGGGCGTGGTCCGCACACCGAATACCCAGGCCCCCAAGCTCCTGCTCATTCGGGATTCCTACAGCGATTCCCTTACCCCCTTCCTGACGGCCCATTTTTCCGAAATTCACCTGATTGACCTGCGGTACTACAAGCTCTCCGTGGGCGATTATATCAAGGAGCACGGCATTGACGCGGCGGTGGTCCTCTACAGTGTCCCCAATTTTGTCAGCGACAGCAACCTGGTCTGGCTGGGCCGCTGAAGTACAAAAGCGCCGGGCTGGAGCTGGTCAGAGCTCCGGCCCGGCGCTTTGCCGGTCCAACAAGAGGGTCAGGGCCACCGCATTTCCACCGAGTACAGCTCTGGGATATCCTGCAAGGCCCGGACCAGGTGCTCGGCGTTGTAATCGGTGGCAAAAATCACGTCGCAGGTGATTTCCACCATATCTCCGTCCAGCCGCCGGAAGTGGATGCTCTCAATCCGTTCGGCCATACCCGCCAGACGGGTACACACAGCGGCCTCCAGCTGGGGATTGGTGAGGCGGAGGACCACCGTCCCCACCTTCTGGGGCCGCACCAGGGGGGTGCGGTGGTGGAGCACCACCTGAATCAGAACAATCAGCCCCGTGACGGCGCAGCCCACAAAATACCGCCCCGCCCCCAGGGCGATGCCGATGCCCACCGTGGCCCAGAGCCCTGCGGCGGTGGTGACGCCGCTGACGGCGTCCTTGCGGAAGAAAATGACCCCCGCCCCCAGAAAGCCGATGGCGCTGACCACCCCGGCGGCGATGCGGGAGGCGTCCACCGTGACCCCGCTGCCCACTACGTCGGTAAAGCCGTGCTTGGACAGCACCGTCATCAGGGCGGCGGAGAGGGCCACGATCAAATGGGTCCGAATGCCCGCGCTTTTGAAGCGGCGCTCCCGCTCAAAGCCCACGGCCCCGCCGCAGAGGGCGGCCAGTACAATGCGGAGCAGATGCTCCAGCTGAGTTGCGTCCAACAGGGCGTCCATGGGGACCTCCTTTCCGCGCCCCGGGGGCGCAGGGTGTGATTCCCTATAACCATACCATGAATCTGGGAAAGAAGCAACCAAAAAACGACCCGAAAAGCCCCAGCCAGATTGGCCGGGGCTTTCGGGTGTGTGTTTGTGTGTGTTTTGCAAAAGGTGTTGGAGAGGGATAAGAGAGGAATTGGTTTGGGAGGATGGTCTTTGATTCATCTCTGAATCTGTAGCTATCATAACGGAGAATGATGGCTAAATCGTGTCTTTCTTGTGAATAAACTGTAAATTGCAGAAATTCAGCGGTTGACCTCTCTCCGGTCGGTGCGGCAGAGCAGATAGTCCACAGAAACCTGATAGAAATCCGACAGAGTAAGCAGGTGCCGGGTGGAGGGCAGGACATCCTCCAGCTCCAGGCGCTGGTAGGTGCGCCCTTCAATGTGCAGCAGCTTTGCGATTTGAATCTGGGTACGGTTTGCCTCCAGCCGGAGGGCGCGAAGTCTGTCTTTTGTAGGCATAATAGTTCCTTTCTATGGAGCCGTAGTGTTGGCTTCCTCATCCTCCTGGAGGTCGGCTTGGGTGAGGGCCATCAGGTCCTCCTTGCCGGGGGCTTCCAGGGCGGCCACCCGGTCGGACTGGCGGGCTACGGCCCGCTCAAACACATTGCGCACATCCCGCGCGTTGCCAAAGTTCTCGTCCCGGTTCTCATAGAGCTCGGAAAAATACTGCGCGGCATACTGGGCCGTTTCATCCCCGAGGGTATACCCGTTTTTCTCGCACATGGAGCGGAAAATCTCCATGAGCTGCCCGCCGTTGTAGTCCTCAAAGTAGAAATACTTGTTGAAGCGGCTCTCCAGGCCGGGGTTGGCGTGGATGAAATTGCCCATGAGCTCGGTATACCCGGCCACAATGACAATCAAATCCGCCCGGTGATCCTCCATGCCCTTCAGAAGGGCCTCAATGGCCTCCTTGCCGAAGTCGTTGGGGGCGTCCTGGTTGGCCAGGGCGTAGGCCTCGTCGATGAACAGGACCCCGCCCAGGGCCTTTTGCAGGACCTCGTTGGTCTTGATGGCGGTCTGTCCCACGAAGCCCGCCACCAGGCCGGACCGGTCCACCTCCACCAGCTGCCCCTTGGAGAGGACCCCGATGGCGTGGTAAATCTGCGCCAGCAGCCGGGCCACGGTGGTCTTGCCGGTGCCGGGGTTGCCCAGAAAGACCAGATGGAGGCTCATGGGCGGGACGGGAAGGCCGTGCTCCTGGCGGAGCTTTCGGACCTTGACCAGATTGATGAGGCTCTTCACGTCGGCCTTGACCTTCTCCAGGCCGCAGAGCCCGTCCAGCTGGGCGAGCAGTTCCTCCAGGCTGGGGGCGGGGGCGGCTTCCTCTTTGGGCTGGGACTGGGCCTCAGCGGCGCCGGAGGCAGCGGCAGCGGGGGCGGCCTCCCCATTCTGGGGGGCGTCGGGCCGCTGGGAGATGAAATCCCGGGCGTTGAGGGGGGGCTTGCCCTCGTCCAGGCCGTCCCGGCCGCAGAGGGCGGACAGGGCGTCGGCGCACTGGTTGACGAATCCGGCCTCTTCTTCGCTGACCACGTTGTCCACGGCGGCAAAGAGCAGGAGCAGCAAAGTGAGCACATCCACAAATTTCCGGGCCAGGGAACTGCCGGAGACCTTGTCACAGGCCCGCATCCGGGCAAAAAAGGCCGGAGCCCGGAAGCCGGGGTATTCGCTGACGGCGGTGGAGAGCTCCCAGAAGAGCACGGAGGGGACCGGATTGCCCTTGGTGTAAATGGCGTTGTAGTATTCCACATGCCGGGGCGTGACGGGGGCCCCGTCGCTGTGCCACACCCCCAGGGCGCAGGCCCGGAAGAAGGTGTCCGCCTCCTGATTGAACTTCTGGCGCAATGCGCCGTCGGTGAGCTGCCGCCGGAAGGCCGTGATGCTGGCGTTGTACTGCTTGTGCACCTCCGCGGCGCTGAGTGGGTTTTTCAATGGAACACACCTCGATTGTTGGAGAATAACGACATAACGGCATTATAGCTCAAAGCAGGAAAGGGCGCAAGGTATTTGCGCCAGCTTGTCGAAAAAGTCCTGGTGGACTTTCCCGCCAAGCTGGGGAAAATTTCAAAACTTGTTGCACAAGTTCCGAAATTTTGTGATACCGACGCGAAAGAAAACCCTGACGGTTTTCTTTCACACTATCTTTCCCTCCGAATCCTTTGGCCAAAGCGGTTTTCGACGGTCTGGGCGCAAGGTATTTGCGCATCCGTTTCCAAAACAGCGCCGCCAAAATAAAGAAGCCGCCGGACAGCGCGTGTGTCCGGCGGCTCTGAATTTCACGGCGGGATAGCAGGAACGCGCTTACTTCAGGTTGAAGAAAGCCTCCTTGCCCAGGTAGAGGGCCACGTCGCCCAGCTCTTCCTCGATGCGGAGGAGCTGGTTGTACTTGGCCACGCGGTCGGTGCGGCTGGGTGCGCCGGTCTTGATCTGACCGGCGTTGGTGGCCACCACAATGTCGGCAATGGTGGCGTCCTCGGTCTCGCCGGAGCGGTGGGAGACGACGGCGGTGTAGCCGGCCCGGTTGGCCATCTGAATGGCGTCCAGAGTCTCGGTAAGGGTGCCGATCTGGTTGACCTTGATGAGGATGGAGTTGGCAATCTTGTTCTCCAGGCCCATCTTCAGCCGCTCGGTGTTGGTGACGAACAGGTCGTCGCCCACCAGCTGCACCCGGTCGCCCAGGGCCTTGGTGAGCATCTGCCAGCCCTCAATATCGTCCTCGCCCATGCAGTCCTCCATGGAGACGATGGGGTAGGAGTCGGCGAATTTCTTCCACATGTTGACCATCTGCTGACGGGTCATGGACTTCTTGGCCTTGGGCAGGTCATAGCAGCCGGTCTCGGCATTGAACCAGTCGGACACGGCGGCGTCGATGGCAATCTTGAAGTCCTCGCCGGGCTTGTAGCCGGCCTTCTCGATGGCCTGCACGATGCACTTGAAAGCGTCCTCGTCCTTCTTCAGGTTGGGGGCGTAGCCGCCCTCGTCGCCCACACCGGCGGCGGGGGTGCCGTTCTCCTTCAGGACGCTCTTGAGGGTATGGAACACCTCGGCGCACATGCGCAGGGCCTCACGCCAGCAGCAGGCGCCCACGGGCATAATCATAAACTCCTGGATGTCCACGTTGTTGGTGGCGTGAGCGCCGCCGTTGAGAATGTTCATCATGGGCACGGGCAGGGTCTTGGCGTTGACGCCGCCGATATAGTTGTACAGGGAGGTGCCCAGGCTCTCGGCAGCGGCCTTGGCGCAGGCCAGGGAGGCGCCCAGAATGGCGTTGGCGCCCAGGCGGGACTTGTTGGGGGTGCCGTCCAGGGCGATGAGGGCCTTGTCAATGGCGGTCTGGTCCAGCACGTTCATGCCCACCAGGCACTCGGCA
>CAJUDT010000113.1 GCA_910585415.1 uncultured Flavonifractor sp. | reverse complement strand
TCGTTGGCGGGGCTGGTCCACATGCCGCCTTTCGGACTACCATCTTCTACTTGATAGATTTGTGTTGAGTCGGTGCGGAAATGGGGTAGGGGTGGTGCAGCTATGGTTTGAAAAAAGGCAGGGAGTTCAGGGCCAGGACGAACAAGGTGAGCGCTGTCGAGTGCTTCGTCCGTGACGAAGTAAGGACGGAGCACCGGAGCACTGAAGTTGAGCAGCCTGGGGAGGAATCCAAAGGAGGGGGCCCGCAGGCCCCCTCTTTTGGTCGTTTCAAGGGGGAGAGTTGTCAGAGAGGGGGGAAATCGAAATCCCCCCTCTCTGACCGGCTCTTTGGTTACTTTCTGTCCGCACAGAAAGTAACCCGCCGGAGGCAGGACCAGAAAACAAACTCGTAAGAGTAACGAGGAAGAAGCAGAAGAGAACCATCCCCCAAACCCATCCAAGCCCCGAAAAACCGCAAAATCCAAAGCCCCCAGTCCGCAAAAATCGAAAGCCGCTGCAAGCCCTGAAAAAGCAAAAAGAGGGGAGCCCCCCTCTTTGCTGTTCCAGGCTATTTACTTCGCCTCGGCGGCGCCGAACTCACGCCCGTTATAGGTCATGCAGTTTTTGCACATCCGATGGGGCAGGCGGAACTCGCCGCATTTGGGGCAGGTAGTGACGCCGGGCGTATCCAGCTTCCATACGGAACTGCGGCGCTTATTCCGACGCTGCTTGGAGACTTTACTCTTAGGGACTGCCATCTATGACACCTCCTTAGGTTGATTGCTCGTTACTCGCTCTCTTTATCCAACAGCTGCGCCAGGGCAGCAAAACGTGGATCCACTTCAGGCTTACAGCCGCACGGCCCCTCATTCAGGTCCGCGCCGCACCGGTGACACAATCCCTTACAGTCCTCACGGCACAAATGAGTCGTGTCCATATCCAGCACCACGGCGGTGGTAAACACCTCGTCCAAATCGACCTCCCCGTGGTCCAGAAGCACAATATCGTCGTTTTCCTCGTCCTCCAGCTCCTCCGCCAAAAGACATTCCACCGGCACCCGCAGCTCCCGCTGAAAGGGCTTCAGGCAGCGGTCACACTGCAAATCCAGCACCGCCGCCGCCGCCCCGGTGAGCACCAGAGCGTCCGCCCGGTTGCGCACCTGACCGGTGACTTGGACGGGCCCGGTAAAGGGCCGCACACCATAAAAATCCAGCTCAGACAAGTCCAGCTGGAACGAAAAGGGCGCCGACGCGCCGGGAACATGGAGTATAGGCCGAAGGTCAAGTCGCATGGTACACCTCTCACAATGGTACGGCTGACATTATACCCAAAATCCCTGTGAATGTCAAATACTTTTTCCTCCTTCCCACAGGTTTTTCTCCTTTTCCTTTTTTCCCGCGCTGTGGTATACTGTTCTTAAAACGACTGCAAGGAGATTTCCCCTATGAAAGCCTTTACCATCGGCCGAAATGACGCCGGGCAGCGCCTGGACCGCTGGCTGGCCAAAACCCTCCCCCTCCTCCCCGCGCCCCTGGCCCAAAAATACATCCGCCTCAAGCGGGTCAAGGTCAACGGCAAGGGCTCCCGCCGGGATGTCCGGCTCACCGAGGGGGACACCCTGGAGCTCTACATCAACGACGAGTTCTTTGAGGCCCCACGGGAGGACAACGCCTTTCTATCCGTCTTTCAGCCCAAGCTGGACATCGTCTATGAAGATGAAAACCTCCTGTTGCTCAACAAGCGCCCCGGCCTGCTCTGCCACCCCGACGAGCATGAGAAGGTCAACACCCTCATCACCCATATCCAAGCCTACCTCTATCAGGCCAAAGAGTGGAGCCCCAGGGACGAGCACGCCTTTGTCCCCGCCCTGTGCAACCGCATTGACCGGAACACCGGCGGCATCGTCCTGGCCGCAAAAAACGCCGAAACTCTGCGCATCATCAACCAAAAAATACGGGACCGGGAGATTGACAAATACTATTTGGCCATCCTCCACGGCAGAATGTCCCCGCCGGAGGGCACCCTAGAGGGCTTCCTGCTCAAGGACGAGGACAAGGCCCAGGTCAAGGTCTGGCACAGACCCGTACCCGGCGGGCGGAGCGCCGCCACCATCTACCGGACCCTCCAGAGCCGGGGCGGGCTCTCCCTGGTAGAATGCCGCCTGCTCACCGGGCGCACCCACCAGATTCGCGCCCAGTTTGCCGACGCGGGTCACCCCCTTCTGGGGGACGGCAAGTATGGCCGGGAGCGGGATAACAAGCGCTATGGCCGCAGCTATCAGGCCCTGTGGTCCTACAAGCTCACCTTTGCCTTTACCAGCCCGGCGGGCATTCTGGAGTACCTCAATGGCCGGACCTTTGCCGTAGAGCGGGTGGATTTTGTGGAGGAATTTTTTCCGGACCCACGGTGACGGCTGTATGCCATGGGCAGAGGTTCCCCGAAAACGGCGGCAGACCATGCAAGCCCCTTGACAACCGGCGGAAAACCGGCTATAATGGCCCCAATCTGAAGCAGGAATGGAGTTGGGAAGATGCGCAAGTAACCTTTCATGTCCTGGATGTACGCCGCAGGCGGCCCGTAGGGCCGCAGGTGTGTTGTGCCTCCGGCAGGAAGGTTATGGGACGCCGCTTCCCAATTTTTATGCCCTTTTGCGCATAATGGGTGCGGGAATTGCCTTCCTGCGCCCATTTTTCTGTTTGAGGTGATGCACCATGGCACAAATTGAATTTCACAATCTGACCTTTGCCTATGAGGGCAGCAGCGGCAATGTCTTTGAACATCTGAACCTCCGGCTGGACAGCAGATGGCGGCTGGGGGTGGTGGGCCGGAATGGCAGAGGGAAATCTACCCTTCTGGGCCTGCTCTCCGGGCGGCTGGACAGCGGAGGGGCCATCTCCGGGGCTCCGGACTGCACCTGCTTCCCGCCGCCGGTGGACCATCCCCAGTGGGAGACACTGGCCGTTCTGGAGGAACTGGAGCCTCAGCTTCCCCTTTGGAAAATCCGCCGGGAGCTCTCTATGCTGGAGGTGGACGAGGAGGTCCTCTACCGGCCCTTTGAGACTCTCTCTGGCGGGGAGCGGGTCAAGGTCCTTCTGGCCGCGCTGTTCTCGGGGGAGTCCCGTTTTCCCCTCATCGACGAGCCCACCGACCATCTGGATTTGGAGGGCCGGGCGGTGGTGAGCCGCTACTTGAAGCGGCAGGCGGGCTTTGTGCTGGTTTCCCACGACCGGACCTTTCTGGACGGCTGCGTGGACCACATTCTAGCCCTGGAGCGGCAGGACGTTCAAGTGCGCCAGGGGGATTTCTCCGCCTGGTGGCGGGACCGGGAGGCCCGGGACGCCTGGGAGGCGGCGGAGCAGGAGCGGCTGAAGCGGGAGATTACCCGTCTGGAGGGTGCGGCCCGGCGGACGGCCGCCTGGTCCGACAAGACGGAGCAGGGGAAGCACGTAAAAAATTCCGGCCTTCGGCCCGACCGGGGGTATGTGGGCCACAAGGCCGCCAAGCTCATGAAGCGGGCCAAATCCGCCCAGAGCCGCCGGGAGGCGGCGGTGGAGCAGACCTCCGCCCTGCTGAAAAACCTGGAGCGGGAGCAGCCCTTGAAGCTCCACCCCCTGGAGCACCCCAAGCGCCGTCTGGTGGAGGCGGAGGACCTGACACCCGACTACGGCGGGGGCGCGGTGTGCGCCCCGGTGTCCTTCACCCTGGAGCAGGGGGAGCGGCTGGCCCTGGTCGGACGCAACGGGGCGGGCAAGTCCACCCTGTTAAAGCTGGTGTGCGGGGAGGACATCCCCCATGGGGGCGTACTGCGGCTGGCCTCCGGCCTGAACGTCTCCTATGTGCCCCAGGACGCCTCCGGCCTGGAGGGGGATTTGTCGGCATTCGCCGCGGCCTCCGGGATTGACGAGACCCTCTTTAAGACCATCCTGCGCAAGCTGGACTTCTCCCGCCCCCAGCTGGAGAAGGATA
Organism: uncultured Flavonifractor sp.; assembly: GCA_910585415.1. Taxonomy (GTDB): domain Bacteria; phylum Bacillota; class Clostridia; order Oscillospirales; family Oscillospiraceae; genus CANAAV01. The sequence continues at coordinate 2,422 of CAJUDT010000113.1, read as the reverse complement.
TGGGCAGCTACAGCGCCGGACAGAAGAAAAAGGTCCTGCTGGCCCGGAGCCTGTGCCAGAGCGCCCATCTGTACGTCTGGGACGAGCCGCTGAACTATGTGGACGTGTTTTCCCGGATGCAGCTGGAGGCCCTTTTGCGGGACTACCCCTGCACCCTCCTGCTGGTGGAGCACGACGCCAGCTTTTTGCAGGCGGTGGGGGCCCGAACGGTGGAGGTCGGCCGCTGAGGGGCGGCGGGTACGGCTGCTGTGCGCCATCTGGCGGTGTTCCTTGTGATAATTGCCTTTTGCCGGCGGTTATGGGCCGGTTTGGTTGGTGAAAACCTGAAATCTTTACGAAATCCGTTGCACTTTCCCCAAGAGTGGGCTATAATACAAGACCGACCGTTTGACAAAAAAATTCCACTGATAATCGGATTCGAGGTGCGCAGTTTTGCAGGATACCAAGCTGAGAAATGTGGCCATCATCGCCCACGTAGACCATGGAAAGACCACTCTGGTGGACGAGATGCTCAAGCAGGGCGGCATTTACCGGGAGAATCAGGCCACCGTGGACCGGGTCATGGACTCCAACGACCTGGAGCGGGAGCGGGGCATTACCATCCTGGCCAAAAATACCGCCGTCCACTATAAGGACGTAAAAATCAACATTGTGGATACCCCCGGCCACGCCGACTTTGGCGGCGAGGTGGAGCGTATTCTGAAGATGGTCAATGGCGTTATCCTCCTGGTGGATGCCGCCGAGGGCCCCATGCCTCAGACCCGCTTTGTACTCAGCCGCGCCCTGGAGCTGGGCCATCGGGTCATTGTGGTGGTCAATAAGGTGGACCGCCCCGACCAGCGGATTCACGAGGTCGTGGACGAGGTGCTGGAGCTGCTGCTGGACCTGGACGCCACCGACGAGCAGTTGGATTCTCCTATGCTCTTCTGCTCCGGGCGGCAGGGCACGGCCTCCTATTCTCCCGAGGTGGTGGGGGAGGACCTGGTTCCCCTGTTCGAGACGATTTTGGACTATATCCCCGCGCCGGAGGCGGACACGGAAGCGCCCTTCCAGATGCTGGTGTCCTCCATTGATTACAACGAGTTCGTGGGGCGCATTGCCATTGGGCGCATTGAGCGGGGCGCGGTGAGGCAGAACCAGGAAATTGCCGTGTGCAATTTCCATAAGCGGGAGGAAGCCCCCAAGAAGGCCAAGGCGGTGGCGCTGTATCAGTTTGACGGCCTGGGCCGGGCCCCGGTTACGGAGGCTTCGGCGGGAAATATCATTGCCATGAGCGGCATTGGGGACGTGACCATCGGGGATACCATCTGCGCCCCGGAGGCGGTGGAGCCCATTGAGTTCGTAAAAATCTCCGCCCCCACCATTGAAATGACGTTCTCGGTGAACGACTCCCCCTTTGCCGGGCGGGAGGGCAAGTTTGTCACTTCCCGGCAGCTGCGGGACCGTCTGTTCCGGGAGACGTTGAAAGATGTGTCCCTGCGGGTGACGGAGACGGACTCCACCGACTCCTTCAACGTGGCGGGCCGCGGGGAGATGAGTCTGTCCATTTTGATTGAAACCATGCGCCGGGAGGGGTATGAGTTCCAGGTGTCGCCCCCCCGCGTGCTCTTCCAGGAGATTGACGGGAAGAAGTGCGAGCCCATTGAGCGGCTGGTAGCCGACGTGCCCTCGGACGCGGTGGGCGCGGTCATTGAGAAGATTGGCTCCCGCAAGGGCGATTTGGTGGAAATGACCCCGGTGGGGGAGCGGATGAAGCTGGAATTTTTGGTGCCTGCCCGGGGGCTGTTCGGCTATCGGAACGAGTTTTTGACCGATACCAAGGGCGAGGGTATTATGGCTTCGGTGTTTGACTCCTATGCCCCGGTAAAGGGGGAGATTCAGCGGCGCAATTCCGGGTCGCTGGTGTCCTTTGAGACGGGCGAAAGTGTGACCTATGGTCTGTATAACGCGCAGGAACGGGGCGTGCTGTTCATTGGCGCGGGTGTGCCGGTGTATGCCGGTATGGTCGTGGGGGAAACCCCCAAGCAGGAGGATATTTCGGTCAATATCTGCAAGAAAAAGCAGCTGACCAATATGCGGGCCTCCGGGTCTGACGAGGCTTTGCGGCTGACGCCGCCCCGTCAGCTCTCCCTGGAGCAGTGTTTGGAGTTCTTGGCTGATGATGAGCTCTTGGAGGTTACACCGGAAAATCTGCGCCTGCGTAAGAGGATTTTGAGCCACTCCGACCGTATGAAGGCCCTGAAGGGCGGGAAATAATCGCTGAAACCCACAGCAAGGGGGTGTTCCTGGAGGAACCGACGGTTGCTGTGGGTTTTTGCTTTTCTGTTTTCTTTTTGCTTCTTCCACGTTACTCCCTACGTTTCGTTTGCTGGTCCCGCCTCCGGCGGGTTACTTTCCAGTGATGGAAAGTAACCAAAGATCA
>CAJUDT010000112.1 GCA_910585415.1 uncultured Flavonifractor sp. | reverse complement strand
TGACGGTTTTCTTTCACACTATCTTTCCCTCCGAATCCTTTGGTCAAAGCGGTTTCTCGACCGTCTGACAGCCGCCCCCGGCATTTGCCGGAGGCGGCTGATCGCTTGTTTACCGGAAATATATCGCGCCGCTCTCAAAGAGGGGCTGATGCCGGCCACCAGGGACCACGTTGACACCCACATGAGTGCCATACCGCTCCGAGTGGCCCATTTTTCCAAACACCCGGCCGTCCGGGGAGAAAATGCCCTCAATGCACGCCAGGGAGCCGTTGGGATTCACCGCGATATCCATGGAGGGAACCCCGTCGGGGCTCACGTACTGGGTGCCCACCTGACCCTTGGCAATCAGGTCCGCCACAACCCTCGCTGGGGCCACAAAGCGGCCCTCGCCGTGGGAGATGGGGATGGTGTGCAGGTCGCCCACCTGGCTCTTGAGCATCCAGGGGGAGGCCACCGACGCCACGCGGGTGGTCACATAGCGGCTCTGGTGCCGGCCAATCTGGTTGTAGGTGAGGGTGGGGCATTCCGCGTCCATGGGGCGAATCTCCCCAAAGGGCAGCAGTCCCAGCTTGACCAGGGCCTGGAAGCCGTTGCAGATACCCAGCATGAGGCCGTCCCGGTGCTTCAGCAGGCTGTGGACCGCGTCGGTGAGCCGGGGACTGCGGAACAGAGAGCAGATGAACTTGGCGGAGCCGTCGGGCTCGTCGCCGCCGGAGAAGCCGCCGGGGAGAATCACCATCTGCGCCCCCCGGATAGCCGCCTCCAGGGCCTGGGCGGATTCCTCCAGGGCGGCGGCAGTGAGGTTGCGCACCACCACAATTTCCGGGTCAATGCCCGCCCGGATGCAGGCTTTTGCGGTGTCATACTCGCAGTTATTGCCGGGGAATACGGGAATGACCGCCTTGGGATGGACCATCCTGTGCTTGCACACCGTTAACGTGCGCTCCGGATAGGAAATGGGCTCCACCGCCCCCGCCGCCGGAGTGCGGGTGGGGTACACGTCCTCCAGCACATCCTCGTTGAGGGCCAACAATTCATCAATGGGAACGGAGTCGTCGCTGAGGGTAATCACAGGCTCGGCGGTGGTTTCACCAATTTTGAACCAGTGCCATTCAGAACCGGGGTCTACCGTCAACTCTGCTACAATCGCACCAGGTAACCGTTTGCTCCAGAAGGTCCCGCCTCCTGTCATAGTAAAACCGATTCGATTGCCAAAAGACATATTCATAACAGCCTCTTCCAGACTGTGTTCTACGGCCCAAGCGGATTTGACTTTACCCTCCTGATGGAATACATCAAATTCTCCCCAAGCGGTTTTTTGTTCCTCCGCTGTATCACCGCCATAGAAAAGATATACAGCGTGTCCCGCCTCCTTGAACTCGGGGGAGAGGACCTGGCCCGCCTGAATGGGGGCAATGGCGAAGGAAATCAAGGTGGGGGGCACGTCCTTGTCCAGGAAGGAGCCCGACATGGAGTCCTTGCCGCCGATGGCCGCCGCGCCGAAGTCCAATTGGGCGTCCATGGCCCCCAACAGGGCGGCAAAGGGCTTGCCCCACCGCTCCGGCTCGTCCCGGAGCTTTTCAAAGAACTCCTGCAAGCTCAGATAGGCCGTTTGGTAATCCGCGCCCGCCGCCACCAGCTTGGCCAGGGATACCGTCACCGCGTCATAGGCCCCCCGGTAGGGGTCGGCGCTCATGGCCTCCGGGTCGCAGCCCCAGGCCATCACACTGGCCTGCTCCGTCTCCTGTCCCGGCAGGACGGGCAGCAGCGCCGCCATCGCCTGGGTGGGGGTAGTCTGATACTTGCCGCCAAAGGGCATCAAAATGGAGCCCGCGCCGATGGAGCCGTCAAACCGCTCCACCAGCCCCCGGCGGGAGGCGCATTTCAAGCTGGAGGCCATCTTTCTCAGGTCCAGACTGCACCAGGGCTCCGCCTGCTTCTCCGCCTCGGGCACAAAGACCGTGGCGTGCTTCACCGCGCCGTTGGTGTTCAGGAAGGCCCGGCTCAAATCGGCAATCTTCTGCCCCTTCCAGTGCATGACCATCCGGGGGGCCTCGGTGACCACCGCCACCCGGTAGGCCTCCAGATTCTCCCGCTCCGCGGCGGCAATGAGGGCCTCCTCGTCCTGGGGGGACACCACCACGGCCATACGCTCCTGTGACTCAGAAATCGCCAGCTCCGTGCCGTCCAAACCGTCGTATTTCTTGCGCACCGCGTCCAGGTCAATCTCCAGCCCGTCGGCCAGCTCGCCAATGGCCACGGACACGCCGCCCGCGCCGAAGTCGTTGCAGCGCTTGATGAGCCGGGTCACCGCCCCGTCCCGGAAGAGCCGCTGGAGCTTGCGCTCCTCGGGGGCGTTGCCCTTCTGGACCTCGCTGGCCATGGTGTCCAGGCTGGACAGGTTGTGGCTCTTGGAGGAACCGGTGGCCCCGCCAATGCCGTCCCGGCCTGTCCGCCCGCCCAGGAGAATCACCACATCCCCAGGGGCGGGGCGCTCCCGCCGGACGTTCTCCGCCGGAGCCGCCGCCGCCACCGCGCCGCACTCCAGGTGCTTGGCGATGTACCCCTCATGGTAGAGCTCCGCCACGTGGCCGGTGGCCAGACCAATCTGATTGCCGTAGGAGGAATACCCTGCCGCCGCCGTCTGGGCAATCTTCCGCTGAGGAAGTTTGCCTTCCAGGGTCTGGTCCAATGGGGTCCGGGGGTCGCCGCAGCCGGTTACGCGCATTGCCTGATGGACGTAGGCCCGCCCGGAGAGGGGGTCCCGGATACATCCGCCGATACAGGTGGCCGCGCCGCCGAAGGGCTCGATTTCCGTGGGGTGATTGTGTGTCTCGTTCTTGAACATGAGCAGCCAGTCCTGCTCCTCCCCGTCCACCAGGGCGGGCACATGGATGGAGCAGGCGTTGATTTCCTCGCTCTCGTCCAGCTCGGGCAGGAGGCCCCGCTTTTTCAGGACCTTGGCGCCGATGGTGGCGATGTCCATGAGGGTCTGAGGCCGCAGGGCGGCCTTCTCCTTGCCGTAGACCTCCTCACGGGCCATGAGGTAACGCGCATACCCCCCACGGACCGCAGGGGACAGCAGGGAGGTATCCAGGTCGATGTCCTCCAGGTGGGTGGAGAAAGTGGTGTGCCGGCAGTGGTCGGACCAGTAGGTGTCCACCACCCGCACCTCGGTGAGGGTGGGGTCCCGGTGCTCCTCGTCCCGGAAATACCCCTGTAAAAATTCCAGGTCGCCCAAATCCATGGCAAGGCCGTACTGGCTCAACAGCCCCTCCAGCCCCGCCCGGTCCAGGGAAATGAAGCCCTCCAGAACGGGGACCTGCTCTGGTATGGCGTACTGCTGGCGGAGGGTTTCGGGCTTGTCCAGGGAGGCCTCCCGGCACTCCACCGGGTTAATCAGATACCCCTTGGCCTTCTCCAGCTCTTCGGGGGTAAGCGCTCCCTCCAGCACGTACACCGACGCGCAGCGGACCGCCGGGCGCTCCCCGCCGGTCATCATCTGGATGCACTGGGCGCAGGAGTCCGCCCGCTGGTCGTACTGACCGGGCAGGGCCTCCACCGCCAGCAGGGTAACGGCCCCGCCGGGGGCGGGCATCGTCTCGTCCCAGATATCGTCCACCTGGGGCTCGGACAGGATGGTGGTCCGGGCGGCGTCATAGACCGGCCGGTCCACGCCCTCCACGTCGTACCGATTGAGCACCCGCACGCCGGTGAGGCGCTCCAGCCCCAAGGGGCCTTTCAGCTCCCCCAGCAGGCCCGCCGCTTCCACGGCAAAGCCGGGGCGCTTTTCTACAAAACAGCGAAATACACTTCCCATGTATAAACTCCCCTTTATGTCTTGTTCCGCTGGTCACGCGATGTTCCACTGGGTAAATTCATAAAAAATATTCTGCTGGGTAGGGGTCAGACCGGAAATCTGCCGCCACTGGGTGAGTACCGAGCCATTCTTGAAGCACAGCACCACAAAGGGCGGCACTTCCGTCAGGCGGAGATACAGCGCCTCCGCCGCCTCCCTCCGGGCCGGACCGGCGGCCCCCTGGAAGGCCGTAAGGAGGCGCTGGGCCTCCCCGTCGCTGTAGCCGCCGTAGTTCAGGGAACCCCCTGGGGCAATCAGGGCGGCGGGGTCGAAGTCGGCCGTCATGCGTACCTCGCCCAGATACAGGTCAAAGTTCCCCTGGGCCAGGGCGGCAAGGTAGCGCTCCCAGGAGAGCTTCCGCAGCGTCACGGAAATCCCCGCCTGCTTCAGGTCCTCCGCCAGACGCTCCGCCAGGGAAACCCGCTGAAGGTTGTCCTCCGACACCACTAGAGTGAGCTCCAGCCGTTCTCTCCCCTTCTGGCGCACCCCGTCCTCGCCGGGGAGCCACCCGCCGCCGGTGAGCAGCTCTTCCGCCGTGCGGAGAGAAAATTCCAGCTCTCCGGCCAACCCTTCCGGGTAGAGCCCACAGCCTGGGGCGGCGGGCAGGGCGGCAGGGACTCCATGCCGGGCCAGGAGGACTTCGGCCATGGTCTGCCGGTCGGCCAGCCGCTGGAGGGCCTGACACAGAACGGTATCCCGGCAGGGTCCCCGCCGGGTATTGATGCCCACGAACACCATGGTACTGGTGGGATAATCCATCGTCTCAAAGCTCCCGGAAAAGCCCACGGTGCCGCCGCCGGTCAAATCGGTGGCCACCAGAGCGGCGCTGTGGGTGTCAAAGGCCTGCATGAGCTCCTCCGCCCCCCGGACGGCGCAGAGGGGAATCTCCTGCCGGGGCAGGGCCCCGGTCCCCTGCCGCCAGTCGCTGCGGACCCGAAGCACCAGCTCATCCTCCTGCTCCAAAAGCACATAGGGCCCAGTGCCCAGGGGACGGTCCCCGCCGCCCTTGGAAATGGGCACATCCAGCAGAGCGGGCAGAGCTCCGTTGGGGGTTTTGAGGGTGATGGTCACGGCCCCCTGTCCCGCCCGGATGGAGGCCACCTGCGCCAGCCGGGCGCTGTAGAGGGGGCTGTTCCGGGCTTCCTCCAGGGCGCTGGCCACCAGGGCCGCGGTCACGGGACTTCCATCGGAGAAGGTCACCTCAGGGCGGAGGGTAAAGGTCCAGGTCCGCCCGTCCTCGGAGGTACTGTAGTCCTGGCACAGGACCGGGTGGGGCTCAAAGCGCTGGTCCAGGGCAAAAAGTCCCTCATAGAGCAGACCGCCCAGATTCAGGTTGGTGCGGTTGTCGCTGGTGACTGGGTGAAAGCTGTGCTCAGGGTAGCAGGGCAGAGCAAATTCTACAGGTTCCGGCTCCGGCGCTGCGGTGGGCACAGGGGTGGGGGTGGGCGTAGGAGCGATGGGGGCTTCTTCACCACAGCCCCCCAGGGTCAGCAGGAATAGGGCCGCCAGCAAGGCGCACAAGCAGCATTTCCGCCTCATGGTGTCACACCAGGGCAATCATGGCCGCCTGACTGCCCCGCTGGCCCTGCGTCACCCGATGGGACCAGTATTTTTCAGGCATACAGGCGGTGCAGTCGGGGGAGACGGCAATGTGCTCGGCCAGCACGCCCGCTCCCTCCAGGCGCTTGGCGTTGAGGCCCTTCAGGTCCAGATGGAACTTTCCGGTGGGAAGAATCTCGATGAACTGGAGGGCGGAGGCCCCCAGGGCCTCGGTCATGGCGTTGGGTACGTCCTCATGGGTTTCAAAGCAGCATTTGGAGATACCGGGGCCGATGGCGGCAAGAATGTCCTCCCGGCGGCAGGCGAAGCACTCCACCATACGCTCGACGGTCCGGGTGACGATACCCAGGGAGGTGCCGCGCCACCCGGCATGGACGGCCCCGGCCACCCGGCGCTGGGGGTCATAGAGCAGGATGGGCAGGCAGTCGGCGGAAAAGACCGTCAGGGCGATGCCGGGCACATCGGTGATGAGGGCGTCGGCCTCATAGTCCACAGGGCGGCCCAGGCCCTTGCCGATGTCGGCGGCGGTGACCACCCGGACGCCACAGCCGTGGACCTGACAGGAAAATACCATGCGCTCCACGTCCGTGCCGATGGCGGCACAGAAGCGGCGGTAATTTTCCCGTACATGGGCGGGGTCGTCGCCCCGGTTGGCCCCCAGGTTCAGGGAGGCGTAAATTCCTTCTGAGACACCGCCCAGGCGGGTGGAAAATCCATGGGCGGCTCCGCCGGCGGTTTCGATGCCGTCGGCACTTAAATAGATTACGCCGCTGGCGTTGTGCTCGGTTATATTCATAGCTGGTGCTCCTTTTGGTCTGTTTCTTCTTCTGCGGTGTTCTCTGCCTGTTCTTCGCTGGCTGCTGCTTTCGGTTGGCTGGTTCGGCCTTTGTTGGGGGGTAGTGCCTCTTCCTCGGTACTCTGGTGGTTTTTGTTTTCTGGTCCCGCCTCCGGCGGCCTACTTTCCAGCGATGGAAAGTA
>CAJUDT010000111.1 GCA_910585415.1 uncultured Flavonifractor sp. | reverse complement strand
TTCCATATCTCTATTCTATCACAGCCCTTTCCTCTTGTGAATACAGATTCTTAGATTCTACCACACTTTAGGTCCCATATACCGGACTGAACTGCCCTTCCGGGCAAAATGTGAAAAACATCCGTTCCTTAGAACCTGCGTTCTAATTTTCCTATAGTGTACAACGTCTGTTCTATTTTTGCAAGTCTTTTTCTCAAAAAACTTTCCACAACTTTTTCCACATACACCGTCTTTCCACCAAAATGGCGGATTTCCAAGAAAAATTTGCCCTCTCAGGCCAAAATCGGGGTTGACAGGGGTTTTTATTGTGGTCTATAATGAAAGGCACTGACCCCGCCCTGCGGGTCCGCACCGTGGGAGGGTTTCACGGACAACCGCAGCCGGTCTGTCCGGCTGTTGTGGTGGGCGGAGGAAACTCCGCTTGAATTTCGTACAGGAGGTGTACCGACATGGTTCGTACCTATCAGCCCAAGAAGCGCCAGCGCTCCAAAGAGCACGGGTTCCGTAAGCGTATGCGTACCGCCAACGGCCGCAAGGTCCTTGCGCGCCGCCGCGCCAAAGGCCGCGCCCGCCTCACCCACTGAGTTTTGGCGCCGGGAATGGAATAAGAAGGGCGATTCAAAGCCCCGGGGGCCGCGCGCCAACGGGGTACACAAGGGGCGGGGGAGCTTTTCCCACCGCCCCTGTACAGCATTTAGAGAAGGGGAACCCCAGCCGTGAAGCATACCGTATCCCTCAAACAAAACCACCAGTTCCGCCGCCTCTACAGCAAGGGGAAAAGCGCCGTGTCCCCCACTCTGGCCCTCTACTGCCGGAAAAACCGGCTGGGCTACAGCCGTCTGGGCGTCACGGTGGGCACCAAGGTGGGAAAGGCCGTCCGGCGCAACCGCACCCGCCGCCGCATTCGGGAGGCCTACCGCATCCATGAGGACGCCTTTCTTCCCGGCTATGATTTGGTGGCGGTGGCCCGGGTCCGGGCCGGGCACGCCCGGTTTGGCGAGCTGGAGCGCTCCTTGCTCCAGCTGATGGACAAGCTGCACCTCCTCCGGCGGGAGGGGAAAGGGCCATGAAGGGCCTGCTGCTGGCCCTCATCCGGGCTTATCGGACCTATATTTCCCCCGGCCGTCCCCCCTGCTGCCGGTTTATCCCCACCTGCTCGGCCTACGCCCTGGAGGCGGTGGAGAAATACGGCGCTCTAAAGGGCGGCTGGCTCTCCCTGCGCCGCCTGCTTAAATGCCAGCCCTTCCACCGGCAGACCAGCATTCAGTATGACCCCGTCCCCTGATTCGGGAACCACAAATGAACTTGGAGGCCCGTCAATGGAAATCATCCTCACCCCGTTTGTATGGCTGCTGCAAGTGTTCTACGACTGGTGCGGCAGCTACGGACTCGCGCTCATTCTGTTCGCCATCGTGGTCAAGCTGATTCTCTTTCCCTTCTCCTTGAAGGGCAAGCGCAGTATGATTCAGATGAACATGCTCTCGGACAAGATGAACAAGCTCCAAAAGCAGTACGGCAAGGACAAGGAGCGCTATAATCTGGAGATTCAGAAGCTCTATGAGAAGGAGAATGTCAACCCCATGGGGGGCTGTCTGTGGTCCTTCCTTCCCCTGCTGATTCTGCTCCCCCTTTACGCCATCATCCGTCAGCCCCTGAAGTACATGATGGGCATCAACACCCAGGAGCTCCTGGACGTGGTGGCCAATGCTGTCAACTGGAGCTCCGCCGCCGTGGACATGGGCTGGGTCAAGGAGGCGGCGGATGCCGCGCAGTTTGCCAACACCGCTTACAACCAGCTCTACCTGTCCTCCCTCATTACCCCGGACAATCTGGCCTCTGTACAGGCCGCTTTGGGCGAGGCGGGCAGCCGCGTGTTCGCCATTAACTTCGACTTTCTGGGGCTGGTGGACTTGTCCCAGATTCCGCAGCTGAAATTCTGGACCATTGCCGGGGGTATCGGCCTGTTTCTGCTCCCCCTGATTTCTGCGGTGTCCGGTTTCCTGTTCTCCCTGCTGAGCATGAAAACCAATGCCGTCAATCAGAAGAGCGCCCAGGCCGCGAACAATCCCTCTATGAAGTCCATGCTCATTATGTCCCCCCTCATGTCCTTGTGGATTGGCTTTTCCATGCCCGCCGCCCTTTGTATCTACTGGATTGCCAATAACCTGCTGTCCATGATACAGGAGCTGGTGAGCCAGCAGCTCTTGAAGAAGGACTACGCCAGAGCCGCCGCCATGCAGGCGGAGCGGGAGCTCCGGGAGAAGGAGGAAGAAAAGGAGCGCAAGCGCCTTGCCGCCGAGGAGCGGGCCCGCCGCCTGGAGGAAGAGAAGCTCCACAAGGGCAAAAAGAAGAAGGGCGAGAAGAAGCCCGCCCAGGAGGACGGCAAAATCTCCGCCGCCGTGAAGGAGGCCAGCCGGGTGGGTATGCGCCAGTACGCCCGGGGACGGGCCTACGACCCCTACCGGTACAGCCCCGACGGCCCCACCGCCTACCCCGGCGAGGCCCCCCTGTTCGTCCAGCAGGACAGCGCTGAGGTCCCCGAGGAGCCCGAGGGCCTGGAGGTCCCCATGGAGACCGCCTTGCAGCCGGTCTTGGAGGAGTCCGAGGTCCCGGAGGATGTGTTGGAGGACGACGGCGCGGTTCTGGAGGATGCCCTTGAGGACGGCGGCGCGGAGGCCGAGGCCCCCTATGCCGAGGAAGCCGAGGAATCGGACGAATCAGATGAAACAAAGTAACGGTCCGCGGGCCGTTTGCAAGAGGAGAGATAACACTCTATGCTGAAATGGATTGAAAGCACCGGCAAGACCGAGGATGCCGCCATTGAAGCGGCGCTGATGAAGCTGGGTATGGACCGGGACGATGTCTCGGTGGAGGTTCTGGAGCGGGCCAAGTCCGGCTTTCTGGGAATTGGCAGCAGTCCGGCCAAGGTCAAGGTGACCTATGAGGCCCCCGACGAGCCCGAACCGGTCAAGCCCGCCCCTCCTCCGCCGGAAGCCAAACCGGAACCCAAGCCCGTACCCCCGGTCCGGCGGGAGCCCGCGCCTAAGCCCGTCGTGGACGCCCCTCCCCCGCCCGCCCGGGAGAAGGCCCCGGAGACGCCCGCCCAGGAGCTGGGGGACGAGGCCAAGACCGCCCAGATTACCGCTTTCCTCACCGGACTGCTGGAGCATATGGGCGCCGACGCCAAGCCCTCGGTTAAGGTGGACGGACAGGGGGTATATCAGGTGGAGCTGCTGGGAGAGAACCTGGGGGCCCTCATCGGCCGCCGGGGAGAGACTCTGGACGCCATCCAGCAGCTGACCAGCTATAGCGTCAACCGGGGCCAGACCAAGCGCGTGCGCATCCACCTGGATGCCGAGGGCTACCGGGCCAAGCGGGAGGAATCCCTGACCCGTCTGGCCCGCAAGGTGGCGGGCAAGGTGGTCAAGTACCGCAAGAACGTCACCCTGGAGGCCATGAACGCCTACGAGCGCCACGTGATTCATACCGCGCTGCAGGATTACCCGGATGTGACCACCTACTCGGTGGGCACCGAGCCCAACCGCCACACGGTGGTGGCCTACAGCCGGGGCGAGCACCGCTAGGACCAGAGAACCGGTCCCTACGGCTATTCCCATGCCCCTGTAACCCCCGCCCGCCGGAGAAAAACTCCGGCGGGCGTTTTTTGCCCCGCTCCTTACAAAAAATTCACAAATACCCAGGCCACAGCGGTTGCTTTTTAGCATACAGGAGAGTATAATTAGGCAGAACGGGTATTTCCTTTCTGGTAGGAAATATCAGAACTGTTACATCAAAAAGCTAATGGAGGTCTTTACACATGAAAGAAGTCTATGTTGTCAACTGCTGCCGTACTGCCGTGGGTACTTTCGGCGGCAGTCTGAAGGACGTCCCTGCCGCCGACCTGGGCGCTGTGGTGGTCAAGGAAGTCCTCTCCCGCGGCGGTGTGAAGCCTGAGCAGGTGGACGAGGTCATGTTCGGCTGCGTGCTCACCGCAGCCCAGGGTCAGAACGTGGCCCGTCAGGTGGGCATCAAGGCCGGTATCCCCTACTCCGTTCCCGCCTACACCGTGGGCATGGTCTGCGGCTCCGGCATGAAGAGCGTCATCGAGGGCGCACGGGCCATCCTGGTGGGTGACGCGGATATCATCGTGGCCGGCGGCACTGAGAACATGAGCGCGGCTCCCTTTGCCTCCATGGACGCCCGCTGGGGCGCTCGCATGGGCGACAAGAAGCTGGTGGACACCATGATTAAGGACGGCCTGTGGGACGCCTATAACAACTACCACATGGGCACCACCGCCGAGAACATCAACGACGTGTGGGGCATCACCCGCGCCGAGCAGGACGAGTTTGCGGCTTCCTCCCAGCAGAAGGCCGAGGCCGCCCAGAAGTCCGGCCGCTTTGAGGCGGAGATCGTCCCCGTGATGGTCAAGAAGAAGAAGGAAATGGTGGAGTTCAAGGTGGACGAGTTCCCCAAGGCCGGTGTGACGGTAGAGGGCATCGGCAAGCTGCGGGGCGCGTTCCCTGTGGGTCCCGAGGGCGTGGAGGATCAGATTGTCCATACCTTTGAGCCCTCCAAGGTCCACGAGGCCGACGCCAAGCAGCATGTGCAGCGGGTCACTGCCGCCAACGCCTCCGGCATCAACGACGGCGCTGCCGCCATCCTGCTGGCCTCCGGCGAGGCGGTGGAGAAATACGGCCTGAAGCCCATGGCCAAGCTGATTGGCTGGGGTCAGGGCGGCGTGGACCCCAAGATTATGGGTGTCGGCCCTGTGCCCGCCTGCCGTCAGGCCATGGAGAAGGCCAATGTCACCATCGGGGACATCGACCTGGTGGAGGCCAACGAGGCCTTTGCGGCCCAGTCCATCGCCGTGGCCCGTGAGCTGGGCTTTGATTTGAGCAAGGTCAACGTCAACGGCGGCGCGATTTCCATCGGCCACCCTGTGGGCGCTTCCGGTGCGCGGATTATCGTCACCCTGCTCCACGAGCTGGCCAAGCGGGACGGCGCCAAGAAGGGTCTGGCCACCCTCTGCATCGGCGGCGGCATGGGCGTTTCCACGATTTTTGAGAAGTGCTGAGACAGACGGCCCGGCCCGGCCACAGCACAAAATTTGAGGAGGTAAACAACAATGGCTAAGATTACATCCATTCAAGAGGCCGTCGCTCTGGTCAAGGACGGAATGACGATTATGGTAGGCGGCTTCCTGGGCTGCGGCGGACCTGACAAGCTGATGCACGCCCTGGCCGAGTCCGGCGTGAAGGATTTGACGGTCATTTGCAACGACGGCGGCCTGCCCGGCGGGCGTCTGCTGGGTGTACAGGAGATTATCCACAATGGTCAGGTGAAGCACCTCATTGCCACCCACATCGGCATGAACAAGGAAGTCGGCCAGATGATGAACGCCGGGACCATGAAGGTCACTCTGGTGCCCCAGGGCTCCCTGGCGGAGAAGATTCGGGCTGGCGGCTACGGCCTGGGCGGCGTGCTGACCCCCACTGGTCTGGGTACCCCCGTGGGCGTGGGTGCGGAGGATGCCTCCGGCACCGCCAACAAGGAGTCCATTGTCATCGACGGCAAGGAATATCTGCTGGAGCGTCCCCTTCGCGCCGACATTGCCTTCATTTATGGCTCCGTGGCGGACAAGTACGGCAACGTGAAGATTCACGGCACCGCCCGGAATTTCAACACGGTTATGGCGACGGCCGCCGACACGGTGATCTGTCAGGCTGACGAGCTCGTCGAGATGATTGACCCCGATGATGTCCTGATCCAGGGCGTGCTGGTGGACTATATTGTGGGAGGTAAGAACTAATGGAAAAGGGAATGATTAAGAGCTTTATCGCCAAGCGTGCCGCGAAGGAGTTCAAGGACGGCGATTTTGTCAACCTGGGAATTGGCCTGCCCACTATGATTCCCGCCTATCTGCCCGAGGATGTACATGTGATTCTGGAGGCCGAGCTGGGTATGGCCGGCGCCGGCACCAAGCCGGAGGTCAATGATTTTAACGTCTGCGACGCGGGCGGCGCTTCCTCCTCCGTGGCGGTGGGCGGTGCGTTTATTGATTCCGCTACCTCCTTTGGGCTGATTCGCGGCGGGCATGTCAATGCCACCGTGCTGGGGGCCCTTCAGGTGGATGAAAAGGGTAATCTGGCCAACTGGATTATTCCCGGCAAGATGGTGCCCGGTATGGGCGGCGCGATGGATCTGTGCGCTGGCGCTAAGAACGTTATTGTCGCGATGGAACACACCCAGAAGGGGGCTCCTAAAATTTTGAAGGAGTGTACTCTGCCTCTGACCACCCAGACCTGCGTGACTAAGATTATCACAGAGATGTGCGTTATTGATGTCACCGACAAGGGGTTGGAGCTGGTGGAGATTAACCCCGAGTTTACCGTTGAGCAGGTGCAGGAGGCTACTGAGGCTACCTTGATTGTTTCTCCTGACCTGAAACCGATGTGCTAAGGGTTTCTTTGGTCTGAAAAAAGCGGTGCCCTCCGAGATTTCGGGGGGCATCGCTTTTCTCTTTGCGCTTTTTTCCTGTTGCCTCTTCCTCGGTTCTCCCTACGTTTCGTTTTCTGGTCCTGCCTCCGGCGGGT
>CAJUDT010000110.1 GCA_910585415.1 uncultured Flavonifractor sp. | reverse complement strand
CCCCGAACTGGATTCGAACCAGCGGCCTGTCGCTTAGGAGGCGACCGCTCTATCCATCTGAGCTATCGGGGCCTATCGTGAGGCATTGGCGAACCTTGCGCTGCCTGGAAGCAGCTGCACAAAAGCAGGTCAGGAGGGGCCCCCTTCTGAGCCTGTTTATTTTACCGCAAACCCCTGCCTCTGTCAACGGCTGTACGGCAAGTTTCTCTGCGCAGTCTTATATTGCTTCCTGCGGTTTTTTTTGCTATAATACCAGTAAAAGGAGGGACGCTCCATGCGCAATGTAACCTGTACCAGCTGCGGCAAGCATTACGACTATGACGCCGACGACTTCTGCCCCAAGTGCGGCAGCTATAACCCCCCGCCGGGTTGGAAGGCTCAGAGCGCCGTATCCCGCCCTCAGGCTGGAAGGACACAGCCGCCCCGCGCCGCCCCACCCGCCAGGAGCGCTCCGCCTCGTTCCTCCGTCCCCCGCACCACGCCGCCCAGCTCCGGGGGTGGCTTTACGTCCAAAGTCCGCCCTCCCCAAACCGGCGGACGCAAGCCGGACGGCGGTATCCGTACCCCTGCCCGGCCTGTCTGGGAGGATGCGTCCGGCTCTTCCAGCCGGAAGCGGCTGGTCCTGGTGGCGGCAGGTCTGGTATTCGTGCTGCTGGCCATTATCGCCCTTGCTTATGCCCTGATGGGCTCGGAGCTGCCGGGGAGAGAGCCGGAACCAGACACGTCCCTGCTCACCGAGGGAGGCTTTGCCGACCACGCTCCCCAGGAGCCCTTTGACTACAACGGCTGGAGCGTCACCGTAGAGGACGCCTGGGAGCCGGAGCTACCCGCTTCCTCCGCCATCCCGGAAGGGCGCTGCATTGCGGTGGATGTGTGGATTGAAGGGGGAGCACGGCTCAATGGGGCCGTCTTTGCCACCCCTTATCTACTTCTTCCGGACGGGAACCAGGTGGACGCCGTGGACGGCGACGCCCTGCTGTCCCGGCAGCTGAAAAACGCCGGTGTCTACGACATCGTACCCGCCGACGCCCAGTGGGAGGACCCCCTCTACGGCCAAATCGTCTTTTTCCTGCCCCAGGACGTGCAAGGGACGGCTACTCTGGTGCTCCCTGCCGGAGCGGCACAGGACGCGGTACCCACCCTGCACTATATAGACGTGGAGCTTCCCGCACCGTCTGCCGGCCCGGCGGAGGTGGACGCGGAATGAGCTGTGTTACCCTCATTGGAATGCCCGGCTCGGGTAAGTCTACGGTAGGCGTCCTGCTGGCCAAGGCGCTGGGTTTCGATTTTCTGGACACCGACCTACTCCTTCAGCGGCGGGAGGGGATGTACCTCCAGGACATCCTGGAGTGCCGGGGGATAGAAGCCTTCCTGGATGCTGAGGAGGCCGCTGTCCGCTCCCTGACCTGCCAAAATACCGTTATCGCCCCTGGGGGCAGTGTGGTCTGCCGCCGGGGGGCTATGGAGCACCTGCGCGCCCTGGGCCCCGTCCTCTACCTGCGGGTTCCCCTGCCGGAGCTGGAACGGCGGGTAAACAACATCACCACACGGGGCATTGCCATGGCCCCTGGCCAGACCCTGGGGGATGTGTACGCCCAGCGGGCCCCTCTGTACGAGCAGTACGCCGGAGCGGTGGTGGAGGTGGCGCCCCGCGCCGCCCTGGAAAACACTGTAGCGGCGGTGTGCGTCCGCTTGAATGAACTGGACTTGACGGACATTCCATAAATGCGGTTCAGCCGCAGGTCTGCGGCAGGAGTGAGGTGCGTCGCGCATGACATGGAGCGAGCTTGTTGAGCGGGCTTTCAGAGAGAACGCGGAGGAACAAATCACATCATTTCTGCTGCGTGAGGGCCCCGCTGTTTGCGGGAATGACGCCGCCCGGTGGCGCAGTCTGTTTACAACCTGCGAGGGCTGGAGGGACGCCTTCCAGCTGTGGGGAGAACATGCCTTCGTCAGCGGTGTCCACGGGTGGAATCTGTATATGAATGTGTGCCGCCTGCGCCCGCCGGAGGAACAGCCCCCGGACTGGACGCGGTACCTGCACCGTATGACCCTGATGATGGTGGTCTGCGGTCTGGAACCCGCCGAGCGGAACTCTATGGCAACATGGGAATACGGCAGGTTTGACGCAATCGGCACGTTCTACTGCGCGGGCCCGGAATACGGGGGCTATGAATCCCTGACAGGGGAACAGTGGCTGAGGGAGGCCGGGGGTCTGCTGGAACAGTCCTGGCGCCGGTATCGGAAATTTCCCGGAAACAGCTCCAGGTATCAAAGGACCATGGAGGAACACTACCCCCGATTGGAAGCCGCTTTGGACTACCTGTCGGAACACACCGGAACCTGTGACGTTGTTCGTATGCACCGGCACGGCGGGGATGAAACCGTCTGGTATTTCGCCCGCGCCCAGGACTGCGTCTATATCATGTATATTTCGGACTCCATGTGAGTCCGGCACACGTAAAAACCGAGGAAATTGGGAAGTCTTACCCAAAACACTGCGTACAAATGGGAAAGGAGGCTCCGTCTTGGAGGGGAAACGATTCCAACGGCGTCTGATTGTCATAACCTGCCTGACGGCCCTGCTGCTGTGTGCATTCCTGTGGGTGCTCTACGGCCTTCAGGTGGTCAACGGCGACTATTATCGGGGTGCTTCCGTGCGAAAAATTCTCAATCGGGAGACGGTGGAGGCCTCCCGGGGAGAAATCCGGGATATGTATGGCCGCCTTCTGGTGTACAACAGCCCCACCTATCAGGTGACCCTGGATTCCTCCATGATGGGCAATGAGGTCCAGCGCAACGCCAACCTGATGGAGCTCATCCGCATCTGCCAGGACCAGGGCAAAACGTGGAACGATACCTTCCCGGTTTCCTCCGCGCCCCCCTTCACCTTTACCGTACGGGAGCCCTATACCACTGTATCCAAGGATGCGGAGGGCAACGAGCAGACCCATTCCACCTACCTGAGCCGCCTGCTGTTGGCCCTGCCTCTCCAGCGGCAGGGTTTTCTGGAAAATGGGGAGTCGGAGCCCACGGCTGAACGGCTCGTGGCGGCGCTGCGGGGCTACTATGAGGTAGACGAGTCCCTTTCCGACCGGGAGGCCCGGCTGTTGGTGGGGGTCCTCTACGAGCTGGACGTGCGCCGGCGGGATATCAACTATAACGAGTACGTCTTTACCCAGGATGTGGATATCGACTTCATTTCCATCGTCAAGGAACGGGGCCTGGACGGCGTGCGCGTTCAGGCGGTCAACGTCCGGGAGTACGGCACCAACTGCGCCCCCCACCTGCTGGGCCGGGTGGGCAGCATCTGGGAAAACGAGTGGGCGTACTACCGGGATTTGGGGTACAATATGAACGACACCGTAGGCAAGGACGGCGTGGAGCAGGCCTTTGAGAGCTGGCTTCGGGGCAAGCCCGGCGTACGCGCTCTGGAGCTGACCACCACCGGCAAGGTGGTCAGCGAAACCTGGGAGACAGAGCCCGAGCCCGGCGGCAACGTGATTCTCACCCTGGACTCCAAGTTACAGGCCAAGGTGGAGGAAATCCTAGCCCGCACCATCGAGAACCTGGAGTCCGAGGATAAAGAGGGCGGCGCAATCGTGGTGGAGGACGTGCGGGACGGCGGCATTTTGTCCATGGCCTCCTACCCGGACTACGATTTGACCACCATCTACTCCGATGCCGCCATTTTTGACGAGGCCAATCAAAATCCCCTCAAGCCCTTCCTGAACCGGGCAACCATGGGTATCTACTCCCCCGGCTCCACCATCAAGCCCCTGATCGCCATTGCCGCCCTGGAGGAAGGGGTGGTTACCCCCAGCGAGCAGATTTTGGACACCGGCTTTTTCACGCTCCCTGAGGAGGAGCGCTATCCTTACGGCCAGTATCACCCCCAGTGCTGGATTTACCGGCAGTACCGGGGCAACCACGGGGAAGAAAATCTTGTCGATGCCCTGCGGGACTCCTGCAACATTTACTTCTTTACCATGGGCCACCGGCTGGGCATTGATCAGGTGGACCGGTATGCCTCCCTCTTCGGCCTGGGGCAGTACACGGGCTTCGAGCTGCCCGAATCCTCCCGCACCATGATGGCCGGGCCGGAGACCAGCCAGCGGCTGGGCAACACCTGGTATGGAGGTTTGCTCCTGACCGCCTCCATCGGCCAGGGCGATACCCTGTGTACCCCCTTGCAGATTACCAATTATATCGCCACCCTGGTCAACGGCGGCAATCACTATACCCCCCACCTGCTCCGTGCGGTCAAGTCCAACGACTATTCCGAAACCCTCTTTACCTACGAGCCCACCCCCATCAACGACCTGGGCCTGGACCCGGACAACCTGGAGGCGGTCAAGTACGGCATGTGGAAGGTGGCCAACGACCCCAAGAGCACCGTGTACCGCTATTTCCAGGACCTTCCTGTGACCGTAGGGGCCAAGACCGGCACCGCCCAGGTGGCCTCGGATTTGGAGGCCGACGCGGTATTCGTGTGCTTTGCCCCCTATGAAAACCCGGAGATTGCCATTACCCTGGTGGTAGAGGGCGGCGGCTCCGGCGGCTATCTGGCCGAGGCGGCAGCGGAGATTATCAACTACTATTTCAGCGCTGAGAGTACCCCCGAGGCCATCAACGGGGAGAACACCCTGCTCCACTAAGTCGGATAAAAAGGGATGGATACGCTTGCAACATACAGATTTGTTTGACTCCAGAGACCTGCGGTGCAAAACCCCCTACGGAGCGGTACCCTCCGGCACAACAGTTCAGCTGACCCTGCGCCCCTACCGCACGTCGGCCTTTTCCCGGGCCATTCTCACCGCCCGGTTTGAGAGCCGCCCCAGAGATGAGGTGGTCCACATTTTCCTCCCCTGGACGGGCCTGGACGGGGACCGGGACCTCTTTTCCGGCGCGCTGCCCACCGAGGACTATGTGGGTTTGGTGTGGTACTCCTTCCGGCTGGAGAGCCTCCACGGGGAGGTGGTGGAGCTGGGCCCCTACCAGCTCACGGTCTACGACGGCACCGAGCGGGTGCCCGATTGGTTTGGGGCGGGATGCACGTATCAGATTTTCCCGGACCGGTTCCGCCGCACCGCCATTCCTGACCCCACCGGCATGGTGGGCGGACGCAGTGTCCACACCAGCTGGGAGGAAGAGCCGGAGTACCGGCCCAACGAGTATGGGGAGATCCGCAACCGGGACTTTTTCGGCGGAAGCCTCCAGGGTGTGCGGGAAAAGCTCCCCTATCTCCATGGCCTGGGGGTGGATACCCTCTACTTCTGCCCGATTTTCGAGGCCCCGGAGAACCACCGGTACGGCACCGGGGATTATGAAACGATTGACCCCATGTTGGGGGATAACGCGTCTTTTTCCGCCCTGTGCCTGGCGGCCCACGCTCTGGGTATGCGCATTATCGTGGACGGCGTGTTCAACCATACGGGGTTTGTCAGCCGGTATTTCAACGGAGACGGCTTTTACCCCCAGCCGGGGGCCAGCCAGTCCATGGAGAGCCCCTATTTTTCCTGGTACAATTTCCACCGCTGGCCGGAGGAATACGACTCCTGGTGGGGCATTTACTCTCTGCCCAATATCAACGAGGACGACCCCTCGTACCGGGACTATATCATCCAGGGGGAGAACAGCATTATCCGCCGGTGGCTCCGGGCGGGGGCGGACGGCTGGCGTCTGGACGTGGCCGACGAGCTGCCGGACAGCTTTGTCCACCAGCTCCATCAGGCGGTCCGGGAGACGAAGGCCAATGCCGTGATAATCGGCGAGGTCTGGGAGGACGGCTCCACCAAGGAGGCCTATGGGGTCCGACGGAAGCATATTTTGGGGAGACACTGTGATGGATTGATGAATTACCCCTTCCGCAATGGTCTGGTTGCCTTCCTGCTGGGGGAGGACGCAGAGGTGTTTCGGGAGACTATGGAAACTCTGCGGGAAAATTATCCTTTTTTTGCCTTTTATTCTGCCATGAATTTCCTTGGCACCCATGATACTCCACGGATTCTGACCATCCTGGGGGTGGGTTCTGAGTGTAAGGACCAGTCCAAGGACTGGCGGGCCGGATTCCGGATGAATGAGGAACAGTACGCTTTGGGTAAGGCCCGGCTGAAGCTGGGGGCGGTGGTGCTCTTTGCCTTCCCCGGTTCCCCGATGATTTACTATGGCGACGAGGCGGGGCTGGAGGGGTTTGAGGACCCCTTTAACCGCCGGACCTTCCCCTGGGGGCGCGAGGATAAGGAGCTTACCGCCTGGTACACCGCCCTCGGCAGGGCGCGGCGGGAATTGGCGCCCCTGCGCCGGGGGGACCTGCGGTGGCTTCAGGCACAGGGGAGGGTTTTGGCTTTTTCCCGGACACTGGGGGGGGAGACTGTTGCTGCTGCGGTCAACAGCGGGGATTCTATGCAGGTTCTGCGGCTGGAAAGGCCCAGCCGGGACGTCCTCTCTGGGGAGGTTTTCGGCGGGGCTGTGCCTTTGCCGCCAATGTGCGGGAGGTTGCTGGTCTTGGAGAAATAGGAGGGCTTTGTTTTCCGCTGCTTCTTCCTCGGGACTCTGGTGGTTTTTGTTTTCTGGTCCTGCCTCCGGCGGGTTACTTTCCAGTGAT
>CAJUDT010000109.1 GCA_910585415.1 uncultured Flavonifractor sp. | reverse complement strand
ATGGGTTGCGGATGGTTTCAGCGTTCAAAATGCACCGAATCATGCCACCGCCGCGCCGTTGGAGCTCAATGGCTTTTAGGAGATGTGCGTCCCCATCGGCAAAGGGCGGGTTCATGGCGATAAGGTCATAGTGTTTCCTACTCTGGAATGTGTGGAAATCGTCATGAACGATATGCAAATCCAACCGGCGCAGCTGCTCTTGTTCCCGTTTCAGCTCCCTGTATTCCGCAGCCTCAACAGAATTAAGCTGGCGGTAATCATGTATCCGGCTGTCGTACTCTTTCTTTTTGTCGAGCTGGTGGAGCCGTTCGGACAACTCGCGCATTCGCTGTCCGCAAAACTCATACTGAAGAATGGAGCGGAGATAGGGGTCAATCTCCACACAGTCAACATTTACCCGCCGGTCACCGTAGCTGCGCAGCGCAGTATACTTCTCCATGATGGTGCGGACAATATTCCCTTTCCCGGCCTGGGGTTCCAGGACGTTTTCGATTTTCTCCCAGTCAATACCCGACAGGAGCCTTTCGGACAAGGCGGGCGGGGTGGGATAAAACCCACCCCGCGCCTCTTCCGAGGCGACAAGGCCCCGCGCGTTCACGGCTGAACCTCACCAGCAGGCTCGGCCGCTTCGCTCTGTTGTGCCAGCGCCTTATCGCGCTCCGCTTTCTGCTCCCTGGCCATAGCCGTGGCGCCGTCCGAGTAGCCGCGCTGGTAGATGCCGTTCAGATACTTTTCCATGATTTCCCGGTTCATGTGCTTAATGGCCTTGTAGTCCTTGCGCTCCAGCTTTTCCATTATTCAGTCACTCCTCTCCATCCAAATCATCAGGCTCGTCATAGGGCAGAACCTCCCGGGGCTGGGTGCCGTTGAACGGCCCCACCACGTCCAGCTCCTCTAACTGTTCCAGGAGCCGCGCGGCCTTGGCGTAACCAATGCTCATTTGGCGTTGCAACAGGGACGCAGAGGCCGCATTCTCCGCCCGCACAATACGAACCGCCTCCCTGATGTCGGGATCCTCCAGGGGCACAGACGCGCCCTCGTCGGCCTCGCCCTCATCATCCCCGGGCAGTTCCCCATCATTGCCGGGGCCGTCATCCTCGTCCTCGAAACTCTCCAATGGCTCCGCGCCCTCCGGCAGACCGCCGTCATCGCCACTGATGGTCGGCATATCCTGGGCAGCCAGGACGCGCTTCTCGATGATGTCCCGGAAAAAGAACTGCTGCCAGTAGTTAATCATCTTGACCAGAATGGCTTCGATTTTTGTGCGCAGCGTCTTCCCAATAGTGAACGTGCCGCCCTGCACCTTGGTTGTCAGGGTACCATCCTCGAAAATCCACATCATGGAGGCGTCGGGGCTGCGGTAGCCCACATCCTCCACGTTCTCCAGCATGGACATCTGCGACTCCATGTCCTGGGCGGGCTTGATGGTGAACGTGATGGGATAGCTGTCTTTCTTGAAGCGGTAGACCAGATCATGCTCGTCACAGAGGCCCTGCATCTTCTTGACCTGCGCTTCGTAAAGGGAAATTTCGCTCATTTGCAAACTCCTTTCGTGTTAGTCCAGCAGCAGCAGAACACCATCCCGCGTCACTGGCACCAGATAGGCCGCGATTTCCACATCGGCCTCGGTTACATACTTTCTGCCGAAGTGCTTTTTCATATCCCGCCAGACACCCCAGGGAAAGCGGTAGACGTTGCCGGAACTAAAGCCCGCTATAACATAGCAGCGAGCACCCAACTCCTGGTGGCGGTCAAGATAGTCCGCCTGCCCCTGGAGCACCCGGCTTTGTTCCATCTTGCCGGTCGATGTAAACTTGGCTTCAAACATAACGGTGCGCCCGCCCTTGATGGTGCCCTTATAGTCGGGCTGGGCCTTTTTCTCGAAGAACGCCACGAACTTACCATTGCCCAGGTTTTGCGTGGGGCGCATTGGTTCCGGCGTCTTCTCGACGATAGCAAAGCCGTGAGCCTTGTAATAGGCAAATGCCCTGTCCAGGCGTTCCTCAAACTGCTTACCTTTGGCCTTGCTGGCCATGCCTATCAACTGACGGCGTGGGTCCTTTTTCTCGGACATTGCGCCTACTTCCAAATGTATCGGTAGCAGAAAACGTGGTCTTGGATTTTACCCCATACCCGGTCATTCTCCCCGCTGCGGGAAAAGAAAACCACATCCTCCGGCAAAATGGATGGGCCATAAAGCGCTGCATTGATAGCCTCATATTGTGCCGTTTCTGGCTCTGCTAGTGCGAGACTCCCGATAGTAGAAAACTGTGGACCTGCTGAGTTCTCACCCTGGTGAAGAACGTCATATACTGTATCCGGGAAGTCTGGAGAGATTACCCGGTTCAGAATCACTTCGGCCACAGCTTGCTGGCCCTCGGCACATTGATTGCCTGCTTCCAGATAAACAACCTCCGCCAGCTCCCGCCGTTCATCCTCACTCATGTCAATGGCGGCATATCGGGGCACCGGTCCTGGGGATGGGGGCGGTGTCGCTTCGACCAACAACCCAGGAGACAGTTTTCTGAGTGGCATAGGGTTGATTAGACTTCTCACCGCCCACTGCGCGATTACTGGTGTTTCCTTGGCAGGTATACACTGGGCGGTAGATACCTCGTCAAAGTCCACGAATACCGCCAGAAGCGCGAGGATGGCCACGCAGAGGGCCAGTCCCATGGTCACCAGATTTCTATATTGGTTTCTTTTCATACTACCTCCCGTTTTCGTTATTGAGTTCAGGCAACATTCCGCCAACCATTTCAGGCCGCCCCCGTATTACCGCTTGGCATGCATTCTCCATTTCCCGCAGATTCCATATGGAGCGCTCCTTACCCCTGTCATCTATCCAAGTACGGGATAAGGCGCTGATGCCGCCCATAGCGTCAATAACGGCCCGAGTAAAACTTCCCGGCGGTAATTTTGAGTAGAATGCAGCCAGAGAGCCATACATGATGTCCGCATTGCATATCTCTTGAAATGCCCGGCCAGACAATCGCTTGATGTCTTCGTTAATTCTGTCTACCTCTTCCAAAAACTTTGCGATGGTAGGCGGGAACTTGCTATGTTTGCAGAGCCGGATGACCGCCTGTTGCCCGGTCCAAAAATCTATGTTATTAGCGTAAGCCGCCCACAGTTTGATTGTGGGTTTGAGCTTGGGGATGCCGCCCTTGAATGTCTCTGCATTAGGCCACGCCAGCAGCATTACCGTGAAAAGCGCTGTCATCTCTTTGTCGGTCACTCGCCGCCCTCCCCATCAAACGTCCTGTATAGCTCCTGCAAATCCCTCATAGCACTCTCGGAGGTGCTCATGTAGTCATATTGCCGGGAAACCTTTTGGTCGTTTTGGTCTTTTAACGTATATATATCGGCCCAGCAATGGCTGATACTCTGCTCCAAAACAGCAACCCATACCTCTGGAGAAAATTCTTTGCGGAGTTTATTTACCAGCATCAGCTTTGCCCGGTCTGTCATGGGCTTCTTGATGGTCTTGCGCATTTTTTCAAAATCCATCAATGCCGCCATCAGGCTTGAATCAGCGCCAGCAAACTCGGAAAAGGCGTCAGCCTTTTCCCTCTGGGGTGGTTTATCCACCCCAGAGGCTTTGGTTTCGGTTTCGGTTTTGGTTTCGGTATAGCCATTTTTGCTATCGTCTGCCATAGCCTGCCATGGTTTGCTACCATCTGCTATAGCGCTGCTATCGTCTGCCATAGCCTGCCACCTTTTAGCGGCCCCTTTTTTCCCAGCACTACGCTTTGATTGAACCTGTTCTTCGTAGCTTTCCTTAAATCGCTCTTCCTGCTTTTTTACCCGTTTCCACAGGACCTTCTCAGCGCCCTCAAGTTGACCCTCTCTGCCATCCATGCTGTATGCCAGCAATGCCCTGCAAAGCCGCCCAAACTCTGCGTCGCTCAATATGTCCATCTCTTCCAGGTACTCATGGGGAAGAGCCGCATAATTTCTGGCCACAGGACCACCTCCAATCAGAACGGCAAATCGCCGTCATCTTCTTCGGTATCCTGAAAGCCGCCATACTCAGAGGACAGATAGCCCGGAGGCCTCTGGTTCGGCGGGCCACTGTAACCGCCAGAACACCCGCCGCCGTAGCCGGACTGTTGGTAACCGCCCTGGGGGGGATAACCGCCCTGCTGGTAGCCGCCTCCCTGGGGGTATCCGCCTTGCTGGTAGCCGCCGTCCCCGTCTTTCTTGGAATCCCCGAAGTAGACATTATCGGCCACGACCTCAGCAGAACGGCGCTTGTTTCCCTCTCGGTCGGTCCAGTCCCGCATTTGCAATCGCCCCTCCACCACAGCCATGCGGCCCTTGGTGAAGTACCGGCTGACGAACTCGCCTGTCTGGCGCCACGCCACCACGTCAATCCAGTCAGTCACCCGCTCGCCAGTTCCTTTGTCCTTGAAATCGCGGTCCACTGCCAAGGAGAAACTGGTCACAGGTGTACCAGACTGGGTGTGCCGCAGTTCCGGGTCTTTCCCCAGGCGGCCCATGATGATGATTCTATTCAGCACCGGCGGCACTCTCCTCGGACATAGCCCCCGCGCTGGAGGCATCCTGTTTCCTATACTTGAACTTGGGGTTGAAAACGGCATCCAGCACATTCTCAACATCGTATTTGTCCATCAACTGGTACGCATGGAACAGGATTTCCCGCTCCATCTCCGCGCGGACCAGCTCATCATAGCGGGTGCGGGGGATACAGATAGTATCGGGAAGCTCGCAGAGCACACCCGGCTCTAAACTCTGAACTTGATTAGACTTTTCCATTTGTCATTCTCCTTTCGAGTAATCCTATTGTTTATTCCAGTCCTTTTTGTATCGGGCCAACTGCTCCGGGGTATCGGTTTCGATGCCCAGCTCACGGGCCTGCTCAATGGCTCCATCAATCAGCCGGGCCATTTCCTTGGTGTCCATGAGGTGCGTCTGCTTATAAACCAAGTAGCAGTTGAACATCTTCCCGTTTTCCTCGCGGGTATCGAAGCACTTGACATAGGGATAGATGGTGGACACATCCACCGAAGCGGGGAGCTTGAAGCCCACGGTTAGCCCGTCCTGGTCTTTCGCCAACGCGCCGTATTCGCAGACCAGCCATTCTTTGGTACTTTCCTCGCTGCCGCCACGCTCGGCGGCAATCTTGCTGACCAGAACGTGAAAGTAGGCGTTGGCCGACAGGGAGCGCCGGTTACGATGCTTCTTGATTTCCACATCCAGCTCGGCCTCTCTGAGCCGGTCGAAGTCCTCCCGGAAATCCCTGTCGACTTCGATGGTGATGCGCTGCTTCCGGTTCAGGCCAATTGACAGGTCAATCAGCCGCCCCCTCATTTGGTCTGCCACTTCTCCTTGTAGGTGTCCAGGAAGCCCATGGCCTGCATCCAGTTCAGAAAGTCGGAGATGGTGGGGATGATGGCCGGCGCTTCATCGCGGCGGTACCGCTCCGTCCATACCTCGCTGCCGTTGCTCACTATGTAGGTGAAGCCCCGGGCCTCCGGCACCAGCTCCAAGTATGTCGGGTGCTGGGTGCTGTCGGTGTACTTGCCCCGGTCGTAGCCCTTGGAGAACTTGATGTCGTAAATCTCGCCCGACTTCAAGCAGTCCAGCCGCCCATAGAGCAGCAATGTCAGACCGCCGACCTCGATGTTCTTGCTGGCTCGGCACTGCAAAACACCGCCGCCAACAATCTGAGCCACCTTAGAGGCAGCATCATACCAACGATCTTTCGGGTTTCCGCATCCCTGGGTGATGGCCGTTACCAAATTCTCAAACGCGATACCGTTCGCCATGGCCTCGTTGGGCTGTGTTGGTGCCTTGTTCAGTGTAGCCACGAACTCCGCCAGAGGATCCCGCTCTAAGGTCATATCCTCAAAGGGGTTTTCTTTCATGGCGTAGAGCCAGGAGGACATCAGGGAGTGGGTCATCAGATAGCGAGCCATTATTCACCGCCTCCCTGCTCCTGCTGGGACTCCCCACCCATAGAAGCCTCATCCGGCTTGGGCGTGTACTTCTTGAGTACCTTGTCATAGAACAGACCGCAGGCCTTGATTTTGGCATTAAAGGCCACATTAACCTCTTTTTCGGAAGTAAGTGCGTGCTTGATAGCTTTGATGTACGGCATAGCAGAGTTGGCACTGTCAGCATCAGTAATTGCCTCTACGATTGTCCGGCCTTCATCCATAGCTGCCTCATAGGCCACCTGGTCCGCTGCGTTCTGCTCCGCCTCCTTGGTGGAAATGGCGTTGTACTCGGCGAACAGCTTCGTCAGGAAGTCGTTGGGGCTGGTTGGGGTCAGAGCGGGGATTTTGTGGACGCCAGTGATACCCCGGGTGCCCTTGGCAAAGTACCGCTCGCAATTGGAGAAGCCAATAGTGCGGTCTTTACCGTACATCTCCACGAAGCCGCCCAGGTCCATGGGCTCCCAGACGTTATTCTTGGTCTGGCCCTCAACCTTGATGCGGAGGCGGGTGTTATCGCCGTCCTTTTCCTCGGTGGCGTGGAACACGATGACGATGTTCTTCTGGAGCTCATAGAAGCAGAAGTCCATCAGGCGGACAAACTCCTTGCCCACGAAGCCATAGCCCTTGAGGGACAGGGAGCCGTCCCGCTGGCCGTACTTGGGATCCTTCTTAATGGCCCACAGCGACATGAGGGAAATCAGTTTCCCGCCGGTGTCAAACACTAGCGTGTCGAAGTCCTGGACGTTGATGGGGGTCA
>CAJUDT010000108.1:6608-6788 GCA_910585415.1 uncultured Flavonifractor sp. | reverse complement strand
CCATCTGCCACGGCTGCACCGGCAAGGGCAACGATCAGGTCCGCTTTGAGCTGGCAATCAAGCGGTTTGCCCCGGACATGAAGATTATTGCCCCCTGGCGGGAGTGGGATATCAAGGGCCGGGATGAGGAAATCGACTATGCCGAGGCCCACAACATCCCCCTGAAAATTTCCCGGGAAA
>CAJUDT010000108.1:0-6598 GCA_910585415.1 uncultured Flavonifractor sp. | reverse complement strand
CCAATTACTCCAAGGACAAGAACCTGTGGCACCTGTCCCATGAAGGGTTGGACCTGGAGGACCCGGCCAGCGAGCCCCTGTACGACAAGCCCGGCTTTTTGGAGATGGGCGTCTCTCCGGCCAAGGCCCCGGATAAGGCCGTCTATGTGACCCTGGACTTTGAGAAGGGCGTCCCCGTGGCCATCGACGGGGAGAAGATGAAGGCCAGCGATATTATCCGCAAGCTCAATCAGCTGGGCGGAGAAAACGGCATCGGCCTGCTGGACATTGTGGAGAACCGGCTGGTGGGTATGAAGGACCGGGGCGTGTACGAGACGCCCGGCGGCACCATCCTCTACCGGGCCCATGAGGTGCTGGAGATGATTACCATCGACAAGGACACCGCCCACATGAAGAGCAAGCTGGCCGTGGACTTTGCCGATTTGGTGTACAACGGCAAGTGGTTCACCCCCCTGCGGGAGGCCCTGACCGCCTTCGCTACCGAGACGCAAAAGCATGTCACTGGAACCGTGAAGCTCAAGCTCTACAAGGGCAACATCATTACCGCCGGGGTGACCTCTCCCGAAAGCCTGTACTCCGAGTCTCTGGTGACCTTCGAGGAGAGCGACTACAACCAGGACGACGCCACCGGCTTCATCAACCTCTGGGGCCTGCCCGACACCGTGCAGGCGCTCCGGGAGCAGGGCAAGCTGAAATAAGAACAGGAAAGTAGCTTGTCAAAAAAGTCCTGACGGACTTTCCCGCCAGGCTGAGGAAAGAAGCGTTTCTTTCCCACAAAGGTTTTTCGTTCAAGAAAAAACGGGTCCGCCGTAATGTGCGGCGGGCCCGATACTTTTACCAAAATAGGCAGGAGCGATTGCAATGAAACTTTGGGCGGGACGGTTTCAGAAGGAAACCGATACCCTGGTAAATGATTTCAACTCGTCAATTTCGTTCGACGCACGGATGTACAAGGAGGATATCGCCGGGTCTATGGCCCACGCCGCCATGTTGGGACGGCAGGGCATCATTGAGCCCCACGAGGCCGAAAAGATTATCGACGGCCTCAAGGCCATTCTGGCGGATATTGAGGCGGATCAGGTGGAGTTCTCCCTGGAAAACGAGGACATCCACATGAACATCGAAACCATGCTCACCCAGCGGATCGGGGAGACGGGCAAGCGCCTCCACACCGCCCGCAGCCGCAACGACCAGGTGGCGGTGGATTTCCGGCTCTTTGTCAAAAAGGAGATTCCTGTCATTATCAACATGGTGCTGGCGCTGGAAAAGGTCCTGGTAAAGAAAGCCAAGGCCAACCTGGAAACGGTCATGCCCGGTTATACCCACCTTCAACGGGCCCAGCCCACTACCTTTGGGCACTATATGATGGCCTATGCCAATATGCTCCGGCGGGATGTGACGCGGCTGGAGGATTGTCTGGTGCGTATGGACGAATGCCCTTTGGGAGCGGGCGCTCTGGCTACGTCCACCTATCCTGTGGACCGGTTCCAGACCGCCGCAGCCCTGGGCTTTGCCCGGCCCACCGGGAACTCCATGGACTCGGTCTCCGACCGGGATTTTGCCATTGAGTTCCTCTCGGCCTGCTCCATTCTCATGATGCACCTGTCCCGGTTTTCGGAGGAAATCATTTTGTGGTGCTCCTGGGAGTTCAAATATGTGGAGCTGGACGACGCCTATTCCACCGGTTCCTCCATCATGCCCCAGAAGAAAAACCCCGACGTGGCTGAGCTGGTCCGGGGTAAGACCGGCCGGGTCTATGGCGATTTGGTGACCCTGCTGACGGTGATGAAGGCCCTCCCTCTGGCCTACAACAAGGACATGCAGGAGGATAAGGAGTGTGTCTTTGACGCCATCGACACGGTGGAGATGTGTTTGCCGGTTTTTGCGGCTATGCTGGATACCCTGACGGTGCAGGCCAAGAATATGCGCAATGCCGCCGCCGGAGGCTTCATCAACGCCACCGACTGCGCCGACTATCTGGTCAAGAAGGGGATGCCCTTCCGGGAGGCGTATATGATTGTGGGCCGGCTGGTGAACATGTGCATCAAGGCGGGGGAGACTTTGGATACCTTGCCGCTGAAGGATTTCCGCTCCGTGTCCAACGTGTTTGACGCCGATGTATATCAAGCCCTGGAGCTGAAAACCTGCGTCAACGGCCGCAAGGTCTACGGCGGTCCCGCCAAGGAGGCCGTGGAAAAGCAGATTGCTTCCATCGAGGCCTTTGTAGCCCAGCGGGAGGAGTGAGCTGAAATGGGCCTGTTTGACCGCTTTAAGCGGAGTCCAGCTGAGGAACCCGGCGAAAACACCCAGGCGGCGCAGAATGCTTGGCCGGCGGTGATTCTTGAGATTGCGGCAATCATATCCAACGGAGACGAGGCTGTTTTGCAGGAGGTCGCCGCGTGTACCTCCGACCCGGCGGGGTATTTCGCCGCCCACCAGGAGCGGTATGAGGAGCGGAGCGTGTACGACGCCAACGACAGGGAAGAGATTCAGTGGCTGGGTCTGGTGGATATCCTTGAACCTCACGTGTATGTCTGTGAACTGGACTGGAAGGACGCAAAAGAGGAATTTTTGTACTTCCTGGAGCATTTGAAGGGAATGAAACGGCTGGGGTTGGAGCTTCAGGAGGATTGGTTCTCGGAAAAGGACGATATTTCTATTTGGAGCAGAATCCTTGATGAAAAATGGAAGCCGCAGCAGTGCTGTCTGGCGTGTATTGATATCAACAGCGACAGCTATGTGCTGTTTCCGTGCGGGCTTGCGGAGGCAGAACAGCTGAAAACCCTCGCGGCCCAATTGGGAAGATGTATTGTGGGACCTGTGGAGGGATGAGAGATGTTTCAGCTGGAAAAGAATACGCAGATACTGGACGCGGGACAGATTTGCCTCCCTACCGGTGAATTTGACCGGATACAGTATGTGGCGGCCTATTTTTTAGAGGGTAAGACCCCTGAGAGCTGGAAGGACTTTCAGGAGGATGAGTGCAACTGGGCCAGCCTTCCGCTGGAGAAGGCCCGTCTGATGTCGGAAGAGCTGAACAGCGCCATCACAGATGGGAACGTCTGTGGGCTGTGCCTCGGCTTTGAGCCTTGGGGCGAGGATTATTTTCTAAGCGTGGAATTTGACCAGGGGTGGGCGTCAATGCTGTACAACGCCATTGACGAGTGCTGTGCCGCTCCCTGTGACCCGGAGCGCCCCGATGGTCTGGAAGAGGCCCCGGTGGACATTGGCGGACAGACTCCGGTACCTAAAATGTGCGCGGTGGAGAGACTGGAGAAAGCGGCGCAAATTGTGCTGTGCCTGCTGGAGACGGGTGGGCTCTCAGCGGAGACGAAATGGGCGGTCAATACAGAGGGCGGTCTGCCCTGGGAGTTTTGATTGCCGGAGAGATGGGGGAACCATATGGGAAAACCGAAAATCTACATTGACGGCCAGGAGGGCACCACCGGCCTGCAAATTTATGAGCGCCTGGGCCAGCGGGAGGACATTGAGCTGCTGCGCATCGACCCGGAGAAGCGCAAAGACGCGGACGAGCGGAAAAAGCTCCTGAATGCCGCCGAGCTGGTGTTTCTTTGCCTGCCGGACGCCGCCGCCGTGGAGGCGGTCTCCCTCATTGAAAATCCCGATACCCGGGTGATTGACTGCTCCACCGCTCACCGGACCAATCCGGATTGGACTTACGGTTTCCCGGAGCTGTCCGTTACCCACCGCAAGCGCATCCAGAAGGGGATGCGGGTGGCCAATCCCGGCTGTCACGCTACCGGGTTTATCGCCAGCGTTTACCCCCTGGTGGCGATGGGAGTGCTGCCGGAGGACTGTCCCTTGACGTGCTTCTCCCTCACTGGCTACTCCGGGGGCGGGAAAAAGATGATTGCCCAGTATGAGGGGGAGAAAGAGGCGGTACTGTACAGCCCCCGTATCTACGGACTGAACCAGGCACACAAGCACCTGCCGGAAATGCAGAAGGTGTGCGCCCTGCGCGTGCCGCCGGTGTTCTGCCCCATTGTGGATGACTACTACAAGGGCATGGCTACCACTGTCTCCCTCCATGGAAAAGTCCTGGGGCGGGGTGGAGGCGCCAGGGCCGTGTGGGATGAGCTGTCCGAATACTACCAGGACCAGCCTCTGATTTGTGTGGCTCCGTTGAATGGGGAGGAACCTATGATTGCGGCCAATGCCCTGGCGGGAAAAGACACCTTGACGTTCATTGTCTGTGGAAATGAGGATTGTGTCACCGTTACCGCCCTGTTCGATAACCTGGGCAAGGGGGCCAGCGGCGCGGCGGTGCAGAATATGAACTTGATGCTGGGCTTTGAGGAAACTCGCGGCCTGATGATGTAAAAGGAGTTGGGGATTATGAAACAGGTACCCGGCGGCGTGGCCGCCCCCAAGGGGTTTACGGCCTCCGGCGTCCATTGCGGCGTCAAGAAGGGCAAGGGGGACGGCAATCAGCCCGCCGTTAAGAATATGCCGGAACACCTCAGCGACAAAAAGGACTTGGCCCTAATCGTGTCGGAGGCCCCCTGTGTGGCCTGCGCGGTGTACACCATGAACCGGGTGAAGGCCGCGCCGCTGTACGTGACCATGGACCACCTGGAAAACGGGGAGGCCCAGGGGATTGTAGCCAATTCCGGCAATGCCAACGCCTGCGCCCCCCTGAGCCACGAACATGCCGAGGAGATGTGCGAATTTGCAGCCAAGGCCACGGGGCTGGACGCCAAGGATTTTGTGGTGGCCTCCACCGGTGTTATCGGCCAGGAGCTGAACATTGGGGCCATCGAGAAGGGCCTGCCCGCAGCGGCGGCGGCTCTGTCCAAGGAGGGCTCCGACGACGCGGCCAACGCCATTATGACCACCGATACGGTGAAAAAGGAGCTGTCCGTCACCTGCTCCATCGGGGGCAAGACGGTGAGCATTGGGGCCATTGCCAAGGGCTCGGGGATGATTCACCCCAATATGGGGACCATGCTGTGCTTTGTGACCACCGATTGTGCCATCACTCATGAGATGCTGGACCAGGCTCTTCATGAGATTGTCCCCCGTACCTTTAACCGGGTAACTGTGGATGGGGATACCTCCACCAACGACATGTGCGTGGTTCTGGCCAACGGTATGGCGGAGAACGAGCTGATTGAGTGGAAGGACGACGGATATACCGTCTTTTATAAGACCCTCCACCACGTTTTTGAGCAACTGGCCCGGAGCATTGCCGCCGACGGCGAGGGGGCCGGGAAGCTGATTACCTGCACCGTCCGCAACGCCCGCAGTGAAGAGAGCGCCGAGCGTCTGGGTAAGGCGGTGGTGGGCTCTGCCCTGGTGAAGGCGGCTATGTTTGGCTCCGACGCCAATTGGGGCCGGGTGCTGTGCGCGATGGGGTATTCCAAAGCGCCCTTCCGGCCGGAGTTTGTGGATATTCGCTTCCGCTCCGCTGTGGGGGAGATTGAGGTGTGCCGCCAGGGGGCGGGGCTGAATTTTGACGAGGCCCAGGCCCGGAGCATCCTGGAGCAGGACGAGGTTGTGATTGACGTGGATTTGAACGAGGGCGAGCATGAGGCGTCCTGCTGGGGCTGTGATTTGACCTATGACTATGTAAAAATCAACGGCGATTACCGCACCTAAGTGGAATTGTCAGCGCAAAGGGGCGTATCAAATGAGCGATTCACACATCGGGCGGGCCCAGGTTTTGGCGGAGGCCCTGCCCTATATTCAGAAGTACAACGGCAAGACCGTGGTGGTAAAGTACGGCGGAAACGCGATGATTTCTGAGGAACTGCGGCAGGCGGTGATTTCGGATATCATTTTGCTGCATCTGGTGGGCATTCGCGTGGTGGTGGTCCACGGGGGCGGGCCGGAAATCTCGACGATGCTGAAAAAAATCGGCAAGGAGTCCAAATTTGTGGACGGCCTGCGGTATACCGACCAGGAAACCATGGAGATTGTTCAGCAGGTTTTATGCGGCAAGGTCAATAAGGATTTGGTGGCGACCCTCAACCGGATGGGCGGACGGGCCGTAGGGCTGTGCGGTATGGACGCGGGGCTCTTTCGGGCCAGGAAGCTGGAGGATAAGTATGGTCTGGTGGGGGAGATTACCCAGGCGGACCCGCAGGTGGTGGTAGACGCTCTGGAGCGGGGGTACATTCCGGTGGTGTCCACCGTGGCCCAAGGGGTGGATGATGAGACGGCCTATAATATCAATGCCGATACGGCGGCGGCCAAGCTGGCCGTGGCCCTCCAGGCGGAGAAGCTGATTCTGCTGACCGATGTGCGGGGGCTTTTGCGGGACGCCAAGGATGAACGCACCCTTTTGCCAGTGGTGGAGCTGGCGCAGGTTCCGGCATTGGTGAAGGATGGGGTCA
Source organism: uncultured Flavonifractor sp. (assembly GCA_910585415.1). GTDB lineage: Bacteria > Bacillota > Clostridia > Oscillospirales > Oscillospiraceae > CANAAV01. Next base: position 242 of record CAJUDT010000108.1, on the reverse strand, counting down.
TTCAAGGGGGGATGATTCCTAAGGTGGATTGCTGCGTGGAGGCGGTGCGCTCTGGTGTCAAAAATACCATCATTTTGGATGGGCGGATTCCGCATTCGATTTTGATTGAGCTCTTGTCGGACGAGGGGATTGGTACAATGTTGATGTAAGGGGGGCTTTTATTTGGGTGGGTGTATCTTCCTCGCTACTCCCTACGTTTCGTTACCTGGTCCCGCCTCCGGCGGCCTACTTTCCAGCGAAGG
>CAJUDT010000107.1 GCA_910585415.1 uncultured Flavonifractor sp. | reverse complement strand
AAGTGTTGAGGGCTACAAGCCAAAACGGCGGGTACCAACCAAAGGATTTGCAGGCCCCGTATCTCCACCGCCGCCCCCCGACCCCGGGTCCGGGCCCGCAGGCCCGGCGATCTTTGGTTACTTTCCATCGCTGGAAAGTAACCCGCCGGAGGCGGGACCAGCGAACGAAACGTAGGGAGCACCGAGGAAGAAGCAACCCCCCCGAACCCCCCAAAACCAGAACAAAAAGCAGAGGCGAACGTCGATGAAGCTCTATTATGATTTACATATGCACTCCTGCCTCTCCCCCTGCGGGAGCAGCGACATGACGCCGGCGAATCTAGCGGCGATGTGCGCCCTGGCGGGGCTGAATGTGGTCGCACTGACCGACCACAACACCTGCGGGAACTGCGCCGCCTTCTGCCGTGCCGCAGCGGAACGCGGCTTACTGCCCCTGCCGGGCATGGAGCTGTGTACCAGCGAGGAAGTCCATGTTATCTGCCTGTTCCCAACCCTGAAACAGGCAAATGACTTTTCCGCATACGTCTCGGCCCGCCTGTCCCCCGGCGAAAACGACCCAGCCATTTTCGGCGAACAGCTCTACATGGACGAGGGCGACCAAATCCTGGGGCAGGAGCCCGCCCTGTTGGCCAATGCCACACAAATCCCCCTGGCGGAGGTCCCCGCCCTCTCGGCGGAATATGGCGGCTTCGCCTGGCCCGCCCACATCGACCGCCCATCCTTCTCCCTGCTGGGCGTCCTGGGGGTCTGGGACCCCGGCCTGAACTTCCCCCTGGCCGAGCTCTCCCACCACTGCCCCCCGGACTTTACCCGCCGCCGGGACCTGGCGGGCCTGCGCTTCATCACCAGCTCCGACGCCCACTACCTGGACCAGGTCTACACGCCCCGGCACACCATGGACCTGCCCGAGCCCACCCCAGAGGCCGTCCTGCACTGGCTCCGCTGGGGGGAGTAACCGGAAGCAGCCTCCATTTTCCTCTTTACAAGGGGGGCCGTCTATGGTATGGTATAGTATCGTCAAAATTTTAACAATGTTGTATGGGTGCCTCTCTTTCTTTTATACGGGAAAGAGTGTTAAATATACCACACAGTTTTTATCTTGACGGGGCAAAAACCATTTACATTTTTCGCCCACAGACTATAATAAGAGAAGCGAAACTAAACCCGCAATTCTAGTTCAGAAAGGAAGGTTGAATCCATGCCCAACTGCAAAAGCGTCATTGCCTACCGGGGCACTCCCGAGCAGGAGGAGCGGCTGCGGCAGGTCATCGAAGCCCACAAGGGCCAGCCAGGGGCCACCATGCCGGTGCTCCAGGCCGCTCAGGAGATTTTCGGATACCTGCCCGAGGAAGTACAGATTATGGTGGCCGAGGGATTGGAGGTCCCCCTGTCCGAGGTGTACGGGGTGGCCTCCTTCTACGCCCAGTTCACCATGAACCCCAAGGGGAAGTATCAGATTTCCGTGTGCCTGGGCACCGCCTGCTACGTCAAGGGAGCCGCCGCCGTCCTCAGCGCGGTGGAACAGAAGCTGGGCGTCGCCCCCGGCGCCATCACCCCCGACGGGAAGTTCTCCCTGGACTCCTGCCGCTGCGTGGGCGCCTGCGGCCTGGCCCCGGTGATGATGATTAACAACGACGTTTACGGCCGGCTCACCCCCGACCAGGTGGGGCCCATTTTGGACAACTACCGGTAAGCCGGAGGGAGGCGCCTATGAAAGACCTCTCCCTGCACCTGCTGGACATTGCCCAAAACTCCATCACCGCCGGGGCCCGGCGGCTGGACCTGGAGCTGACGGAGGCGGGAGAAACCATCACCCTCACCGTCGCCGACGACGGGCGGGGCATGGCCCCGGAGCTGCTGGCCCAGGTCAGCGACCCCTTTACCACCACCCGCACCACCCGAAAGATGGGCCTGGGCATCCCCCTGCTGCGGATGTCGGCGGAGCTGACCGGCGGGAGCCTGTCCATCGCCAGCACTCTGGGCGCGGGCACCCGGCTCCAGGCCGTCTTTGACGGGGGGCACATCGACTGCCCGCCCCTGGGGGATTTGCCGGGCACCGTCTCCCTGCTCATTCAGGGGGCCCCGGACCTGCGTCTGGTGTACACCCACCGGCGGGACGGACAGGCATTTACCCTGGATACCCAGGACCTGCGGGACCAGCTGGGCGGGGGCATCTCCCTGGCCGAGCCGGAGGTGGTCCTCTGGATTCGGGAATATCTGGAGGAGCAGGAGGGGACCTTGAAGCCATCCGTATCATGACGAGAAAATAGAGGTGTAAGAATGAAGAGTTTAGCGGAACTGCAAGCCATCCGGGACCGGATGCAGAAGCAGATCGACCTGCGGGACGCGGGGGACGGCCGCATCCGCGTGGTGGTGGGCATGGCCACCTGCGGCATCGCCGCCGGAGCCCGGCCGGTGCTCACCGCCTTTCTGGAGGAAGTCCAGAAACGGGATTTGAAGAACATCTCGGTGGCCCAGACCGGGTGCATCGGGGTCTGCCGGCTGGAGCCCATTGTGGAGGTCTACGTGCCCGGTCAGGAGAAGGTCACCTATGTGCGCATGACCCCCGAAAAAGTCCCCGGCATCGTCAGTGAGCACCTGGTCAACGGCCGGGTGGTCAGTGAATACACCATCGGCGCGGCGGAATAGGGAGGGAGCTGCATATGAATATGATTCGTTCCCATATCCTGGTCTGCACCGGCACCGGCTGCTCGTCCTCCGAGAGCCCCAGGATTATCGCGGAGTTTGAGCGCCAGCTCCTGGAGCAGGGCATGGACCAGGAGGCCAAGGTGGTCCGCACCGGCTGTTTCGGCCTGTGCGCCCTGGGGCCCATCGTCACCGTCTATCCGGAGGGGGCCTGCTACACCCACGTGACCGTGGACGACGTGGCGGAGATTGTCTCCGAGCACATTGTCAAGGGCCGCATTGTCAAGCGCCTGCTCCACAAGGGCGACGAGGAAACCGGCCCGGTGACCTCCCTCACCGACACCCAGTTCTACAAGCATCAGCAACGCATCGCCCTGCGCAACTGCGGCGTCATCGACCCGGAGAGCATTGACGAGTACATCGGCGTGGACGGCTATGCCGCCCTGGGCAAAATTTTAACCGAACAAATCCCGCCCCAGCAGGTCATTGACGCCGTGAAGGCCAGCGGCCTCCGGGGCCGGGGCGGCGCGGGCTTCCCCACCGGGCAGAAGTGGCAGTTCACCCACGACGCGGTGAGCCCCGACGGGGTGAAATTCGTCTGCTGCAACGCCGACGAGGGGGACCCCGGCGCGTTCATGGACCGCTCGGTGCTGGAGGGGGACCCCCACTCCATTTTGGAGGCCATGGCCATCGCGGGCTACGCGGTGGGGGCCCATCAGGGCTATATCTACGTCCGGGCGGAGTACCCCATCGCGGTCAAGCGCCTGGAGACCGCCATCCGGCAGGCCAAGGAATACGGCCTGTTGGGCAAAAACATCTTTGAGTCGGGCTTCGACTTTGACCTGGAGCTCCGCTTAGGGGCGGGGGCCTTCGTGTGCGGCGAGGAAACCGCCCTCATGCGCTCCATCGAGGGTATGCGGGGCGAGCCCAAGACCCGGCCCCCCTTCCCGGCGGTGAAGGGCCTCTTCGACCGGCCCACCCTGCTCAACAATGTGGAGACCTACGCCAACATCACCTGGATTTTCAACAACGGCCCGGACAAGTTCGCCGCCATCGGCACCGGGAAGAGCAAGGGCACCAAGGTCTTTGCCCTGGGCGGCAAGATTACCAACACCGGTCTGGTGGAGATTCCCATGGGCACCACCCTGCGCACGGTGGTGGAGGAAATCGGCGGCGGCGTGCCCAACGGCAAGCAGTTCAAGGCCGCCCAGACCGGCGGACCCTCCGGCGGCTGCATCCCCGCCGGGCTCATCGACACGCCCATTGACTACGAGTCCCTGGGGGCCATCGGCTCCATGATGGGCTCCGGCGGCCTCATCGTCATGGACGAGGACAACTGCATGGTGGATATCGCCAAATTCTTCCTGGAGTTCATTGTGGACGAGTCCTGCGGCAAGTGCTCCCCCTGCCGCATCGGCACCAAGCGCCTGCTGGGCCTGCTGAATAAAATCTGCGAGGGCAACGGCGAGCCGGAGGACCTGGACACCCTGGAGGAGCTCTGCGAGCACATCAAGCAGTCCGCCCTGTGCGGCCTGGGGCAGACCGCCCCCAACCCGGTGCTCTCCACCCTCAAGCACTTCCGGGACGAGTATGAGGCCCATGTGTATGAGAAGCGCTGCCCCGCCGGGGTGTGCAAGGCCCTCATCCGCTACGTGGTGGACCCCATCAAGTGCAAGGGCTGTACCCGCTGTGCCCGGGGCTGTCCCACCGGGGCCATCGAGGGGGCCGTCCGGGCCCCCCACACCATCAATCAGGCCAAGTGCATCAAGTGCGGCGCGTGTATCGACCAGTGCCGCTTTGACGCCATCATTAAGCAGTAAAGGAGGGGAACAGACATGGACGAGAAGATGGTTTCCCTGCACATCAACGATATCCCCGTCACCGTACCCGCCGGGACCACGGTGCTGGAGGCGGCCCGCTCTGCGGGCTTCAACATCCCCTCCCTGTGCTTCCTCAAGGGCATCAACGAGATCGGCGCCTGCCGCATCTGCGTGGTGGAGGTCAAGGGGGCCCGGAGCCTGGTGGCCTCCTGCGTCTACCCGGTCAGCGAGGGCATGGAGGTGTACACCAACACCGAAAAGGTCCGCAAATCCCGCCAGCTGACCCTGGAGCTCATTCTGTCCAACCACCGGATGGACTGCCTCACCTGCGCCCGCAACGCCCACTGCGAGCTGCGCCAGCTGGCCAGCGACCTGAACATTGACGCGGTACGCTACGCCAACGACGACATGCCCCCCCAGATTGAGGACTCCGCCCTTCATCTGGTCCGGGACAACTCCAAGTGCGTGCTCTGCCGCCGGTGCGTGGCCGTGTGCCGCAAGACCCAGGAGGTGGGGGTCATCGGCCCCAACGACCGGGGCTTTGCCACCCACATCGGCTGCGCCTTCGACCGGGACCTGGCCGAGGTGGACTGCGTCTCCTGCGGACAGTGCATCGTGGCCTGCCCCACCGGGGCCCTTCAGGAGCGGGACGACACCGCCAAGGTCCTGGCCGCCATCAGCGACCCCAAGAAGCATGTGGTGGTGGGCCCCGCCCCCTCGGTGCGGGTGACCTTGGGCGAGTGCTTCGGTATGCCCGTGGGCTCCAATGTGGAGGGGCAGATGGTCTCCGCCCTGCGGCGGCTGGGCTTTGACAAGGTCTTTGACGTGGACACCGCCGCCGACTTCACCATCATGGAAGAGGGGACCGAGTTCCTCCACCGGGTCCAGAACGGCGGGGAGCTGCCCCTGATTACCTCCTGTTCCCCCGGCTGGATTCGGTACATGGAGCAGCACGCCCCGGACATGCTCCCCAACGTGTCCACCTGCCGCTCCCCCCAGCAGATGTTCGGCAGTCTGGTCAAGACCTACTATGCCGAGAAGGCGGGCATTGACCCGGAGGACATCTTTGTGGTGTCCATCATGCCCTGCACCGCCAAGAAGTACGAGGTCCAGCGGGAGGAGCAGCGGCTCCCCAACGGCTGTATGCCGGTGGACGTGTCCCTGACCACCCGGGAGCTGGGCCGGATGATTACCCAGGCGGGCCTGCTGTTCGACCACCTGCCCGACGGGCAGTTTGACGAGCTGCTGGGGGTCTCCACCGGCGCGGCCACCATCTTCGGGGCCTCCGGCGGCGTCATGGAGGCCGCTCTGCGCACGGTGGTGGAGCAGCTCACCGGCAAGGGCGCGGCCCCCCTGGAGTACCACGAGGTCCGGGGCATGGAGGGCGTCAAGGAGGCCAGCTATGAGCTCCCCGGCCGGACGGTGCGGGTGTGCGCGGCCTCGGGGCTCCACAACGCCAAGCGGGTCCTGGACGGGGTGCGCAGCGGCAAGCTGCACTTCGATTTCATCGAGATTATGGCCTGTCCCGGCGGGTGCGTCAACGGCGGCGGACAGCCCATCCAGCACGCGGACGTGCGGAACTTTGTGGACCTGAAGGCCCTGCGTGCGGCGGCGCTGTACAAGCAGGACGAGGAAATGCCCTACCGCCGCAGCCACGAAAATCCCATTGTCCAGACGGTGTACAAGGAGTACCTGGGCGAGCCCGGCGGCCACAAGGCCCACGACCTGCTCCACTGCACCTACATCAAGCAGCAAAAATACCGGACTGACGACTGATACAGCTAAAAAACAAGAGCGGGGGCGTAGGGCTCCCGCTCTTGTTTTGCTGTACAGTTCAGAGTGTTTTCTCATGTTCCAGGAACAGGAGGCCTGCCGGGGGCATTATGAGGACTGAAGCAGGTACCGGTATACTGCGTCCTGTACATAGTCCAGCGCTTCAAAGGTGGTGTCGGGCCCCAGGGCAAAGCACACATCACCCTGAGCACCGGCGGTGCACCGCACCCCGTACCGCTCCCCCAGGCGCTGAACGGCCGTACGGCCCTCCCCGGCGGGGAACTGTACCCGCACCTCGCCGCGTCCCGCCTTGGGGTCCGTGGGGGACAGGACCCGCAAGCCGTCTTCCTCCAGCTCCATGAGCCGGGCCCACAGGTGCCCGGTGAGCTTCTGGACCCGGAGGGCTTCCGCTTCCCCCAGGGCGGGGGCGGTCCGGGTCAAATCCACACAGCGCATGAGACTTCCTCCTTTTTGAAACGTTCTTATACTAATTCTTGATAAAACGATTTTTTAATCTTTTTATCAAGAAATAGTATTCAGACTGTCGAAAAACCGCTTAGAGCAAAGGATTCGAAGGGAAAGATAGTGTGAAAGAAAACCGTCAGGGTTTTCTTTCCCGTCGGTATCAC
>CAJUDT010000106.1 GCA_910585415.1 uncultured Flavonifractor sp. | reverse complement strand
CACAGTGCGGCCCCTCGGGCAAGGATACGGCTGGCAAAACCTGATGGTAGTTGCGCTGCCTTTAGCTTGTAGAAAGGCCGCCCTACGATGGTGCCAGCTTTTTCAAGATGGCTTTGGGGTTGAGCCGGCGGGGTATTGTTCTTATTGCTTTCAGATTTGCGGGACTATGGGCATTTAAGCGAAAAACATAAGGCTACAGGTTTCTCTCCGCACCGACTCAACCCCAAATCCATCAAGTAGAAGATGGTAGTCCGAAAGGCGGCATGTGGACCAGCCCCGCCAACGAAACTACTCACAAATTTTGCAAGGGGGATATCCGCCCGAGGGGCCAATGGCCGAAGTATTGAGGGCGGAGACTAAAACGGCGGGTAACAGCCAAAGGATTTGCAAGCCCCGTAACCCCCACCGCCGCCCCCCATCCCCGGGTCCGGGCCCGCAGGCCCGGCGATCTTTGGTTACTTTCCATCGTTGGAAAGTAACCCGCCGGAGGCAGGACCAGAAAACGAAAATCTCCAGAGTAACGAGGAAGAAGTACACACCCCCAACAAAAGCCAAACCAGCCCCCCTAAAGCTGAGAGCAACCAAAAATGGAAAGAAAAAGGAGACGCCTATGCCAAGCAATCGCATCGGCCGCATCAACGAAGAAATCCAGCGGGAGCTATCCTCGCTGATTCGCACGGTGAAAGACCCCCGTGTCCACGGATTGGTGTCCATCACGGCAGTGAACACCACGCCAGACCTGCGCTACGCGAAAATATATGTGAGCGTCCTGGATAAGAGCGACGTCAACGAAGTCGTCAAGGGCCTCAAGTCTGCCGGAGGCTACCTCCGCCGGGAGCTGGGCCGCGCCCTGTCCCTGCGCTACACGCCGGAGCTGGTCTTTGAGCGGGACGACTCCATCGACAAGGGCGCCCACATCCTGGGCCTCCTGCGGGACCCCGAGGTGGTCAAGCCCGCCAACCCCGCCAATGCCCACATTCAATTGGACGAGGAGGAAGACTCTTGAACGTTTCCGAAACCGCCGCCCTCCTGGCGGCACAGGACCATATCCTGATTCTGACCCACAAGCGCCCCGACGGGGACACCATTGGCTGTGCCGCCGGTCTGTGCGCCGCCCTGCGCGCTCTGGGCAAGACCGCCTGGGCCCTGCCCAATTCCGATGTGTCAAGCCTCTTTGCCCCCTATTTGGAACCCTATCTGGCCCCGGCGGAGGTGCAGCCCGCCTTTGTGGTCACGGTGGACCTGGCGGCCCGGAGCCTCTTTACCCAGGAGGGGGAGGCCTGGCTGAAACGGGGCATTGATTTGGCCATCGACCACCACCCCTCCTACGAGGGCTTTGGTAAGGAGAGCTGTGTGGACCCGGGCCGTGCCGCCTGCGGAGAGCTCATTTATGACATCGTGCGGGAGTGGGGCCCCGTTACGGCAGAAATCGCCCTGCCCCTCTACGTGGCCGTATCCACCGATACCGGGTGCTTCCAGTACAGCAACACCACCCCCGCCACCCACCGCATTGCCGCCGCCCTGATGGAGACGGGCATTGACTATGCCGCCTTGAACAAGAAGCATTTTCGCACAAAGTCCTTCCAGCGGCTGGCCCTGGAGGGCCGCTTGACCGCAGAGATGGAGTTCCACGACGGCGGGAAAATCGCCATTGCCGCAGTGCCCCTCTCTCTGGCCGCAGAGCTGGGGGCCTCCGCCGCGGATATGGAGGATATCGCCGCCTTCCCCGGACAAATCGAAGGGGTGGAGACTGCCGTTACCATCAAGGAGAAGGAGGACGGCGGGTGCAAGCTCAGTGTGCGCACCACCGGGGGACTCAACGCCTCCAAGGTCTGCGGCCTGCTGGGGGGCGGCGGGCACGCCGCTGCCGCCGGAGGGAGCATCCCCGTCCCCCTGGAGCAGGCCAAGGCCGCCGTGCTGGAGGCCATTCGGACGGTACAGCATGGCTAACGGCATCATCATCATCGACAAGCCGGAGGGGTGGACCTCCATGGACGTGTGCGCCAAGCTCCGGGGCGTCTTTCATGAAAAGCGCATCGGTCACGGGGGGACCCTGGACCCTATGGCCACCGGGGTGCTGCCGGTCTTTGTGGGCCGGGCTACGCGGGCGGTGGAGTTCGCTACAGAGTCCAGAAAGGAATATATCGCCGGTATAAAACTGGGCGTTGTCACCAATACCCAGGATACCAGCGGGGAAATCCTGGAGGAACACCCCGTCTCCGTAGCGCGGGAGCAGCTCCCGAACCTGCTGGAGCGGTTCACCGGGGACCTGGAGCAGCTTCCGCCCATGTACTCCGCCATTAAAATCAAGGGAAAGAAGCTCTATGAGCTGGCCCGAAAAGGCCAGGAGGTGGAGCGCAAGCCCCGGAGCATCCACATTTACGCCCTGGAGCTTCTGGGGGAGTCCTCCTTGGGCGACCCCCTCCTGCGGGTGGAGTGCTCCAAGGGGACCTATGTGCGCACCCTCTGCCACGACCTTGGACAGGCCCTGGGCTGCGGGGCGTGCATGAGCGCCCTGCGCCGGACCAGGGCGGCGGGCTTCTCCCTGGAGGACGCCGTTTCCCTGGAGCAGGTCCTGACGGCGGAGGACCCGATAGCCCTCCTGCGGCCGGTGGATTGCTTCTTTGCCCGGAGCGGCTGGAAGGGGAGCCTCACCGTCCGCCCGGCGGCGGAGAAGGTCCTCCGCAACGGCGGACAGGCCCCCATATCCGAAGCCGACGGGGAGTGGCGGGTATACAGCCAGAGCGGGGAATTTTTGGGCCTGGGGTCCAGCCAGAGGGCCCGCCTGCGGCTGATTAAGAGCTTTTTTGAGGTGTAAACGCTTATGGAACAGACCAAACGCATCATTGCCCTGGGATTTTTTGACGGGGTACACCTGGGGCACGGAGCCCTGCTGCGCCGGGTGAGCCAGCTGGCCGCCCAGCGGTGGGCCGTCCCGGCGGCGGTGACCTTCGATACCCATCCCACCAACCTGATTCTGAAAAGCCCCATGCCCCTGCTGACCTCCCCCAGCGACCGGGCCGATTTAATGATGCGCTATTACGGCATTCGGGAGGTTATCATCGCCCACTTTGACCGGCGCATGATGGAACTGCCCTGGCGGGAGTTCGTCACCGATTATCTGGTGGGGGAGCATGGAGCCATCCATCTGGTGGTGGGCCACGACCACCACTTTGGCTACCGGGGGGAGGGCACGCCGGAGAAGCTCAAAGCCCTCTGCGGGGAGCTGGGTCTGGGGTGCGACATCATTCCCAAGGTGGAGCGGGACCATGTGACCATCTCATCCACCTATATCCGCACCCTCATTGCCCAGGGTGAACTGGAGCTGGCCAACGGGTTCCTGGGCCACCCCCACACCCTCACCGACACGGTGGCCCACGGCAAGAAGCTGGGGAGCACCCTGGGCTTCCCCACGGTGAACCTGCGCTTTCAGCCGGGGGTGCTGGTGCCCGCCCATGGCGTCTACGCCGCGAAGGTGTACTTTGAAAACGGGGACAGCCGTATGGCGGTCACCAACATCGGGGTGCGTCCCACCGTGGACGACGGGGACCGGGTGACGGTAGAGGGCTTCATCCTGGACTTTGACGGGGATTTGTACGGAAAGACCGTCCGTATGGAGCTCTATAAGCGCCTGCGGGGAGAGGAAAAATTCCCCTCGCTGGAGGCCCTGCGGGCGGAGGTCCTCCGCAACGCCGAACAGACCCGCGCATATTTTCGCAGCCTTTAACCGGTTCTGCCGCCGCTGGACTGCCGATTGATTAGAGAGGGGAGCCGTTATGCGTTATCGTCGTATGTATCCCGCGCTGCTGTGCTTTGTGGCCTTTTGGGCTGCCTTTGGCTTTTTGATGGACGACCCGGCCAACATCCTGCCCGGTCTGTGGAAAATTATCATCACGGAGGACGCGCTGATTACCGACTATGTGGAGATTGCCGGGCCGGGGGCGGCCTTTGTAAACTCAGCTTTGGTGACGCTCATCAGTGTAATTATCCTCTATCTGTCCAAGGACCCCCTGAACGGCTATACCATGGTTGAGATTGGCCTGATGGCGGGCTTTTCCCTGTTCGGCAAGAACATTGTCAACATCTGGCCCATTATAGGGGGCACCTGGCTTTACTCCAAAGTGGTGAAGGAGCCCTTTTCCAAGCATGTTTCCATCTCCCTGCTGGCCACCGCCCTGGCCCCGGTGGTGAGTTACATGAGCCTGGACAACGGCTGGGGGAACCCGCTGCTGGGGATTGCGGTGGGCATGGCCATCGGCTTTGTGCTGCCCTCCCTGTCGGCCTATACCTATAAAATCCAGAACGGTATGAACCTGTACAACATGGGCTTTGCCTGCGGCCTGCTGGCCCTGATGCTGGTCCCCCTGATGAACTCCATGGGGGCCAGCCTGGAGACGGCCCACCACTGGGCCACCGGCTACAATCTGCCCTTTGGATTGATGATGGCGGTGCTGTGCAGTATTCTGATTATCGCGGGCCTCTTTTTCTGCGGCCGTCCGGCCTGGGCGGCCTGGGCGGGGTACCGCCGCCTGTTAATCAGCACCGGACGGGCCCCCAGCGATTACCTGCGTATGTTCGGTTCCGCCCCTGTGCTTATCAACGTGGGGGTCAACGGCCTTTTGGGTACGGCGCTGATTCTCATCACCGGCGGGGACCTGAACGGTCCCACACTGGGGGGGATTCTCACCATCATGGGCTTTTCCGCCTTCGGCAAGCACGCCCGAAACATCCTGCCGGTCATGGCCGGGGTTGTGCTGGGCGGTGTGTTCATGAAATGGGGGGTCAATCATTCCTCGGTGCAGCTGGCGATGCTCTTCGGCACCACCCTGGCCCCCATCTCCGGGTATTTCGGCTGGCCCTTCGGCATTGCGGCGGGGTTCCTCCACTCGGCGGTGGTGCTCCACGCGGGCACGCCGGTGGAGGGTATCAACCTCTATAATAACGGCTTTTCAGGAGGCCTCATTGCCATTGTGCTCTTCCCGCTGATTACCACGGCTATCCGCCACCGTCAGCCGGAGCTGCAGGATGCCGATTACTTCGACGCCTTCGAGCACGACACCCCCATCGTCCCCCCGCCCGTCAAGCAGGACGACGACTGACTGTATCCAAAGAGGGCAAGGCAGACCTTTGCGGTCCGTCTTGCCCTCTGTTTGCTGTTATGGATGTTCAGAGGCCGCGCTCAGGCGGCCATAGAGCTCCGTTTCCCGCCGCAGGCGGGCGGCGAGCTCCGGGCAGTTAAAGCCGGGCGCGGCCCGCCACTGCCAGTTGTGCCCCACCGTCGAGGGGGTGTTCATCCGGCTCTCGCTGCCCAAGCATAGCACGTCCTGCATCTGCAATATGGCGGTGTCCGCCACACTGGCCCACACCGCCCGCAGGAGCCCCCAGGCCCCCTCCGCCGGGTCCAGATGGAGGTATTCTCTGGCGTAGGCCACATCCTCCGGGGCGGCGTGCTCCAGCCAGCCCAAGGCGGTGTCGTTGTCGTGGGTGCCCACGTAGGCCACGCAGTTACGGGGATAGCTGTGGGGCAGATAGACCGACCCGCTGCCGTCCCGGCTGTCAAAGGCGAATTGCAGGACCTTCATGCCGGGAAAGCCCGTGTCCTCCCGGAGCCGGTGGACGGAGGGCGTCAAAAAGCCCAAATCCTCCGCAAGAATGGGCCGGGGCCCCAGGGCCGCTTCTACCGCCTGAAAGAGCCGCAGGCCGGGCCCCTGCCGCCAGCGCCCTTTCTGAGCGGTAGACGCCCCGTGGGGGATGGCATAATAGGAGTCGAACCCCCGAAAATGGTCGATGCGCAGTATGTCATAAATTCTGCATTGGTAGTCGATGCGCCGTATCCACCACTGGAAGCCGTCGGACTCCATGAAATCCCAGTCAAAGAGGGGGTTGCCCCAGAGCTGGCCGTCCGCAGAGAAGCCGTCGGGGGGACAGCCTGCCACCTCAATGGGCTGGCGCGCCCCGTCCAGCTGGAACTGTTCCGGCTGGGCCCATACGTCCACACTGTCCCCGGAGACGTAGATGGGCAGGTCGCCAATGAAGCCCACACCGCTCCGGCTGGCGTAGGCTTTTAGGGCATTCCACTGCCGGAAGAACAGGAACTGTACGCACTTCCAAAAAATCACATCCTGGACCAGGCTCTGACGGGCTCTGGCCAGGGCGAGGTGGTTCCGTTCCCGCAAGGAGGGGTCCCACTCGCTCCAGGGGGCGCCGTGATGGACCTCCTTCAGGGCCATAAAGAGGGCGTAATCCTCCAGCCAAAAGGCATTCTGGTTGCAGAATACCGGGAACTCCGCCGGAGGGTTGGCCCGCAGCCGGGCGCAGGCCAGACGGAGCACTGAGAACCGCTGGCGGTAGAGCAGGCCGTAATCTACCGATAAGGGGGAGCTGCCCCAGTCCAGGTGGGCGTATTCTGTTTGGTTCAGCAGGCCGTCCGCCGCCAAATCATCCAAATCAATCAGGTATGGATTTCCGGCAAAGGTGGAGAAGCTCTGGTAGGGGGAGTCCCCATAGCCGGTGGGGCAAATGGGGAGAATCTGCCACCAGCGCTGGCCCGCCGCATGGAGGAAGTCGATAAAGTTTCGGGCCTCCGCCCCCATGGTGCCAATGCCATAGGGAGAGGGGAGGGAGGTGATGTGCATCAAAAGGCCGCTGCTTCTTGTGTTAAGCCCCTTCCAGGAGGGAGTTTCGGCGTGCGCCGGGGTGGTGTCGGTTATCGTCATTCCGTTTTCTACCTTTCTAGTGCTGGATGTATGCTGTTCGCTTTTGCTTCTTCCTCGTTACTCTGGTGGTTTTCGTTTTCTGGTCCCGCCTCCGGCGGGTTACTTTCCAGCGATGGAAAGTAACCAAAGATCGCCGGGCCTGCGGGCCCGGACCCGGGGTCGGGGGGCGGCGGTGGAGGTACGGGGCCTGCAAGCCCTTTGGCTATTACCCGCCGTTTAAGTCTCCGCCCTCAATACTTCGGCCATTGGCCCCTCGGGCGG
>CAJUDT010000105.1 GCA_910585415.1 uncultured Flavonifractor sp. | reverse complement strand
TCATGGACGGCATGGAGGTCTCGGTGGGCCAGTCCACCTTCACCATCCCCATCAACAACATCCGCTCCAGCATGAAGGTCTCCGCCAACGAGGTCATTCACGACTCCAGCAGCGGGGAGATCATCAAGGCTCTGGACAGCTTCTACCCCATCATCCGGGCACGGGACTTCTACCAGCTCAGTGACGGATATACCGAAATCGAGGACGGCATTTTGCTGTGGCTGGAGTCCGGGGACTGCTCCTACTGCCTGTTCGTAGACGAGCTGCTGGGCGAGCAGCAGGTGGTGGTCAAGCAGCTGCCCGCCTACGTGAACAGCTACAACATCAAGAATTACGGCGTCAACGGCTGCACCCTGCTGGGGGACGGCAGTATCAGCATCATCCTGGACGTGGCCAACCTCTATAAGGCTGCCCACGGGGCCTGATGGTGCAAAGGAGAGTGAACAGCATGAATGAAGAGATGCTCTTCGCCAGAGAGGACCAGGTCATTGATCTCTCAAAGGGCACCGACGACACAGTGGATTTCCAGAAGTTTCTGATTTTCATTGCCGACGACCTGAAGCTGGGCGTGGTGGCCGAGTCGGTGGTGGAAATCCTGACCAACCAGACCATCACCTACCTGCCCCGCGTGCCGGAGTTTATCCGGGGCATCATCAACATGCGCGGGCAGATTATCCCCATCCTGGACGTACGCCTGCGCCTGGGCAAGCCCTCCCGGGAGGACAGCCTTGTGGTGGTCCTCAACCTGGACGGCACGCAGCTGGGCATTCTGGTGGACGCAGTGGACCAGATGATCGACATACCCAAGTACAACATCCTCCCCATGCCCGCCCACAACACCCAGCTGCTGGTTTCCGGCATGTGCTCCCTTCCCGACGGCTCCGGCACCATGATGGTGCTGGACTGCGAGCAGCTGATGCCCCATGACTAACGGCAAAAGCGTGGGGGCCGCCTTTGCCCCTATGACCATATCCGACGCCGACTTCACCCGGCTGGTAAAGTTCATCCAGGGGAACTACGGCATTGACCTGTCTCAGAAAAAGCAGCTCATTGTGGGGCGCCTGTCCACCTCTTTGAAGCAGAAGGGCTATACCAGCTTTGCCGACTTCGTCAACCACCTGCTCAAAACCCGAGACGAGGCGGAGGTCACCCTGCTGCTGGATAAGCTGACCACCAATTACACCTTTTTCATGCGGGAGCAGGACCACCTGGATAATTTCCGCAAGAACATCATCCCGGAAATCGTCCGCCGCCACCAGACGGACAAAACCCTGGCCATCTGGAGCGCCGGGTGCTCCACCGGGGAGGAGCCCTACAATATCTCCATGTACCTCTTCGACTACCTGGGTTCCCAGGCCAGCCAGTGGGACACCCGCCTGTTGGCCACCGACATCTCCTCCCGGGCCCTCACCGCCGCCCGGCGGGGCATTTACGAGCTGCCCGACACCATTCCGCCGGACTGGAAGAAGAAATACTTCGTCCCCACCCAGGACGGACACTTCTCCGTGGCTCCGGCCATCAAGAACAACGTGATTTTCCAGCCCTTCAACCTGATGGACCCCATTAAATTCCGCCGGAAATTCGACGTGATTTTCTGCCGGAACGTTATGATTTACTTTGACCAACCCACGAAAGATGCCCTGGTTCAGCGGTTTTACGACGCTACGGTTCCCGGCGGCTATCTGCTCATCAGCTACTCGGAGAACCTGAGCCAAAACACCCCTTACCGTCGGCTGGCCACCGCCACCTTCCAGAAATAACCTTCTAAGGAGGTTTTCGCTATCACTACTCAGACGAATAAGAAAATCCGCGTCCTGGTGGTGGACGACTCCATGCTGGCCCGCAGTATGCTGATTAAGGGTCTGTCCGCCCATCCGAGGATCGAGGTCGTGGGCTTTGCGGTCAACGCCTTGGACGCCAAGGCCAAGCTGCCCGCCCTCAAGCCCGACGTTATGACCCTGGACGTGGAGATGCCCGCCCTCAACGGCATTGACTTTCTCAAGCAGTACCTGCCCACCCATCCCCTGCCGGTAATCCTGGTGTCCTCCCTGAACCTGAAGGTATTCGACGCCCTGGCCGCAGGTGCGGTGGATTTCGTCCGCAAGCCCGACGAGCAGCAGAACACCGACGCCTTCCTGTCCGCGCTGTGCCAAAAGGTGATTATGGCGGCCTCCGCCCGGGTGCGGCCCATACCGGGCGCTCCCGCAGTTCCGGGGCGGGCGGGCGGGGTCCCGGCGGCCCCTGCCGCCCCTCTGGGCGCCGGCACGGCCCTGGACCGGGTCCTCATCGGCCTGGGGGCCTCCACCGGCGGCACCGAGGCCACATTGGAGGTTATGAAGCGCCTGCCGGAGGACGTGCCCCCCATTGTCATTGTCCAGCACATGCCCCCCGGCTTTACCAAGATGTACGCCGACCGGCTCAACCGCCTGTGCCGCATGGAGGTACGGGAGGCCCAGAGCGGCGACGAGCTCCATCGGGGTCTGGCCCTGGTGGCCCCCGCCGACCTTCAGTGCCGGGTGGTCCGCATCGGCAGCCGGTACACCGTCAACTGCTCCCCCGGTGAGAAAATCAGCGGGCACCGCCCCTCGGTGGACGCCCTGTTCCACTCCATGGCCGAGGTGGTCAGCTGCAAAATGGTGGGGATTATCATGACCGGTATGGGTCAGGACGGGGCCGCCGGTCTGCTGGCTATGCGCAAAAAGGGCGCGTACACCATCGGTCAGGACAAGGAATCCTCGGTGGTCTACGGTATGCCCGGCGTGGCCGCAAAAATCGGCGCCGTCGCTACCCAGGCTTCCTGCGAGAACATCGCCAACGTCCTGCTTCGCCACCTGAAAACTCTGACCTGAGCAGCGAGGGGCGGCCCTTCCGCCCATCCGCTGTGTGAGCTCCTGCACAAAAGATTGGGCAGTCCGGCCGGACCGCCCCTTGAAGGCTCCCATAATATTTGATGATTAGAAGAAAGAGGCTGAGAGGTTATGCGCAAGAGCATCAAAACAATGGTCGGCATCCGGGTTATCGCCGCCCTGGCGTCGGTGCTTCTATTCAGTGTCATGATTACGATCAACATCGTTCGGATAGACCGAACCCAGGAGCGCAGCATTCAGGCCAGCGCTGTGCTGGACCGGGCGCTGACCGCCGAGGTGGCCCATTACAAGTGGGCCAGCAATCTGAGCAACGCCCTGTATGCCGGTACCGAGTTCACCGGCAGCAAGGACCCCACCACCTGCGTGCTGGGCCAGTGGCTCTACGGAGAGGCCGGCATGGACGACGCCACCATCGACCAGCTGCGCAGTCAGCTGGAGCCCCTGCACAAGGAGCTTCATGAGTCTGCCCAGTACGTCCTGGACCTGATGGCCTCCAATCCCACCCAAGCGCAGGGCTATTATCAGGAGACCATCCTGGGCAATCTCACCACACTGGTGGGCCTGCTGGACCAGGTGGTGGACCGTGGGAGCACCCTGAAGGACGAGAGCTCCGCCAGCATGGCGCTCACCATCAAGATTATGCACGGCACCTCCATCGTCGGTCTGGCCCTGGCGCTGATTTGTCTGGTCAGTCTGGTGCTCTATGTGCTCAAGCACATTGTGGCCCCCATTCTCACCATCACCCAGTGCAGCGAGCCCCTCCAGCAGGGCCGTCTGGATTTCAGCATCCCCTACAGCGCGGACAACGAGCTTGGGGATCTGGCCCTGGCCCTCAAGAAGTCCATGTCTCAGATTCACAGCTATGTGGAGGACATCAACCGCATCATGCAGGAGCTCTCCCAGGGGAACTTTGATGTGGGCACCTCCGCCGAGTACATCGGGGACTTCCGCACCATCGAGCAGTCCATTTCCAGCTTCACCGTTACCATCTCCGACGCCCTGGCCCAAATCAATCAGGCCGAGCACAAGGTCTCCGACAACGCCGAGCAGCTCTCCAGCGGGGCCCAGGCCCTGGCCCAGGGGGCCACGGAGCAGGCCAGCGCCGTACAGCAGCTGTACGCCACCCTGGACGACCTGTCCAAGAGCGCCGAGCACAACGTCCAGTCGGCCTCCAGCGCCCAGGAGAACGCCCGCCTCACCGGCGAGCAGGTGACCCTCAGCGGGGAGCAGATGAAGCAGATGGTGGCCGCTATGGTGGACATCACCGACGCCTCCCAGGAGATTGGAAAAATCATCAAGACCATCGAAGATATCGCCTTCCAGACCAACATTCTCTCCCTGAACGCGGCGGTAGAGGCGGCGCGGGCCGGTGAGGCCGGCAAGGGCTTCGCCGTGGTATCCAGCGAGGTCCGCAGTCTTGCCACCCAGTCCGACCAGGCGGCCAAGGCCACCAAGGAGCTCATTGAGAACTCCGTCCAGGCGGCGGAGCGGGGCAGCAAGATTGTGGATGAAGTCTCCAAGACTCTGGAGCGCACCTTGGAACTGGTGGTCCGCTCCAATAACGCCATCGGCGAGATTGCCGAGGCCGTCCACAGCGAGGCGGAATCCATCGCCCAGGTCACCGAGGGCATCGGCCAGATTTCCTCGGTGGTCCAGACCAACTCCGCCAGCAGCGAGGAATCTGCCGCCGTCAGCACCGAGCTCTTTGAGCAGGTCCGTCTCCTTCAGGAACAGATTCGCCGCTTCCATCTGAAGCAGGGATAACCAAATAGACAGGCCAAAGGCCCGAAACGGGATTCCGTTTCGGGCCTTTGTTTGCTATGAAAACGTCCTGACAGACAATCCCGCCAGGACGGCTTCGCCAAGCTGACCGGGCGCTCTGCCAAAGCAAAACGCCCGGTTTGTCACAGGGTAAAATCCTCATCCTTGAGCCTGCTGAAATCCAGCGCCGCAGGCGCGGGAGGCACCCGCTTGAGGGGATCGTATTTGAAGGAGCGGCAGCTCCACTCCGGGCTGACCACTCCCCGCCGTCCGCAGAGGATTTTCCCCCCCTCCAGCTGGGTTCCCTTGGCGCAGTAAGTGCAATGGGGCTCGATATTTTTTTGAAAGAGCATGGCACACCCTCCCATCGTTTTCTCTTTTTTATCATATCACATTCTTCCGCTTCTTTCCACCCCCTTTTCCCAGGGCCGCCGCCGCTGCCAGCAAAAAAAGCAGAAACAGAACCCAGGCGCAGACAATGGAAATGGTCAGAGCGGTGTGAAAATCCAGGGCGGCAATGCTGTCCACCTGCTCGGCCAGATAGTCGGCTACCGGGGCCTCCAGCGCCACCACCCGCGCCAGCCCCGCCGCAAAAAGCGCCGACAGGCCCCCGTGGAGAAATTTCCCCACCAGATAGGTCCCTACGGACAGGCCGCTGTCCCCAATGAAGGAGAGTACCTGACAATGGACGGACACCCCTGCCCAGCCCAGCATGAAGGCCGCCATGGATATGCGCCCGGTCAGGGCCCCCTCACCCGCCAGACTCCACACCCCGGAGGACAGCTCAATCATTCCCGTGAGCAGCCGCTCCGCCCACGCCTGATGGAAGCCCAGCGGGGCCAGAAGTACCCCCAGCACATGGGCCAGACCGGGCAGAAAGCCCGACAGAACGAGCAGCTTGATGACCACCGTAAAAAAGATGACAAAAGCGCAGATGTTCAGGGTGGAGAGAAAGGAACTCTTAATGGAGCCGGTAAAGGCGGTGGAAAACCGCTGGGCATGGAACTGCGGCTGTGGCCGGGGCTGGGCCTTCTGTCCGCCGGGAGCGGCCTTGTAGAAGCGGAACAGCACCCCGATGCACGCGGAGGCCAGCGCATGGGCCAGATAGAGCAGCACCCCCACCCGGCTGCTGGCGAACACTCCCGCGCCCACCACGCCCAGAATGAAGGCCGGACCGGAGTTGTTGCAAAAGGCCAGAAGCCGTTCCGCCTCGGTCCTGGTACACATCCCTTTTTGATAGAGGTCGATGGCCGTCCTGGCCCCCACCGGGTAGCCCCCCACAAAGCCCAGGGCAAAGGCTGAGGCACACACGCCGCTCACGTTGAACAGGGGCCGCATAACCCCCTCCAGCATCCGCCCCAGATAGCCCGCCAGCCCCAGTTCCACCACCAGGGAGGACAGCACAAAAAAGGGGAACAGCGAGGGAATAATCACATTGCCGCACAGGGCCAGACCGTCCCTGGCCGCCTGCATGGACTCCTGCGGATAGAGCATCAGCGCCAGTGTGGCGCACAGCAATCCCAGTCCCAGCAGCATATCCCGTACCCACTGTTTTCCCAGCAGCCGCGCCATGTTCAACACCTCCAGCGCCCCGTTCAGTCAAAGGGAGCGCTTTTTCCGCCTCCAGGGGCCGGGAAGCCCCGTCCTCTCTGGAAATCAATGATTGATATGCGGCGGGAGGCAAAAACATGCCTGTTTCATGTATGGCAGGTACAATGATTTAGCAGGTCTTTCGAGTACGATGTACAGCGCGGCGAAGGCTTAGGCTCCCTCCCAGCCAGGCCCAGCGGAGTTGTTCTTCCACCGAAAGAAGCGCCCGTAAAGGACCAGCGCGATTCCACAGCACACCCCGCCCAGCAGGAAGGCGGCATTCACGCCCCGGTCCGCCAATGCGCCAAAGGCGGGATAGACGCCCATAGCCGCAACGTCCATCAGCATGGCGTTGCAAGAGAGCTGGGTGGCCCGCCCTGCCGCCGGGGCCTGCTCGGTCTGAAGGCTCAGGGAGAGCGGCCCAAGCAGGCTCTGTACCGCCCGCAGGGCAAACAATGCGGCGCAAATTACGATTGTCCGCCGGTGCCCAATGCGGTCGGCGACGATGCCTCAGGGGATTTCCAGGGCCAACATGACACCCAGGCAAACACTCTCGATGAATCCTATTTGTAATAAATCTAGGCCAGCCGCCTGCCTGTATAGGGTTGCAATGGGACTGTAAAAGACCATGCCCTGCAAGCAGTAGACTTCCAACAGGAGCGCTATATTACGCTTATCCCGAACCATTTCAAATTTCCTCCAAATTGTCTGCACGCTTCGCGCCCGCTCCCCAAAAAGCGGGGGTGCTTTTTTATTTGTAGGAAATTTTAGGTTGGACTGTACATCATACGCTCCTTTTTGTTTCTGCTCTTGGCGAGTTGGGGGCTTTGCTTCTTCCTCGGTTCTCCCTACGTTTCGTTTTCTGGTCCTGCCTCCGGCGGGTTACTTTCCAGTGATGGAAAGTAACCAAAGATCACCGGGCCTGCGGGCCCGGACCCGGGGAGGAGGGGCGGCGGTGGAGGTACGGGGCTTGCAAGCCCTTTAATTGTTACCCGCCGTTTTAGCCTCCGCCCTCAATACTTCGGCCATTGGCCCCTCGGG
>CAJUDT010000104.1 GCA_910585415.1 uncultured Flavonifractor sp. | reverse complement strand
GCTTGGCGGGAACGTCCGCAGGACTTTTTCGACAAGCTGAGTATTACAGCTCGGTTTCCACCGCCTGCCGGATGCTGTACCCCTCCCGCCGCAGGCGGGGCAGGAGGTAGGTGAGCACACTGGCGGAGGACGTGCTGTCGTCCAGAGTGATGCGGACGCTCCCCCGGGGGTCCTCCGCGGCCTCCAGGATGGCGGCGCCCCGGGTGGTGGACCCCCGGCCGTCAGGCAGGCCGTCCACATTGCCCACCCAGCAGCTCCAGCCCGCCTCTTGCAGGGCCTCCCGCACTCCGGCGGAGGCCCCCTCCGCCAGAACGGTGTGGACCCGCAGGCGCAAAAGATGCTCCAGCTGCTCCGAGCCATCCTCCAGTGCCGCCAGCGCCTCTTCGGCGGAGCCGCCGGGGACCAGCAGGCCAATGCTGTGCCCGGAGCCCACCGCCCGCCGGAGCAGGCTGTCCTGCCCGGTCAGGTCCTCCGGCCGGAAGAGGAACAGGCCCCGGCAGCCGTTGCGCTCCAGGGTGTCCAGAATGGAGGCCAGCCCCTCCCCGCCAGTACACTGGAAGGCCAGGTAGAGGGATACCCCCTGCCGGTCCGGCTGGTCGCCGGTTTCGGTGGGCAAAGGCGTGGGGGTGACGGTGAGCGTGGAGGTAGGCGTGGGCGTAGGCGTAGGTGTGGACGTGGCGGCGGACTGGCTGCGCTGGTACTCGTTGTACCGCTCCTGAAGCCGCCCGGTGGCGGTGGCCACCTCGATAAATTTGTTGGTGTCATAGGTCTGCTGGCCGTTGACCACCCGCAAAAGGGTGCCGTAGGAGGTGGGGGTCACGTCGCTGGACAGGCCAAAATACCGGCACACCGCCCCCATGGGCACAAAGACCATGCCGTTGCGAGTGATGGCCTTCATGTTCAGATTCTCCCCAGAGTTTTGGTCCAGACAGGCGCCCCGAAGCAGGTCAAAGCGTAAAGTGCCCCCGATGCTGTAAATGGTCAGGGTGTACTCGGTGTCGGTCTGGGTGATGAAGCTGGAGATACCCAGCCGCACCCCCGTCACGTTCCGGTCAAAGACGGTGTAGGGGATATAGGGGATGCCCTCAGAGCGAAAGGGCATGGTGGCGGCGTTCATCTCCAAAAAACGGTCGTTGACCGCCATCTGAAAGACCGCCGTATCCGCCGAGGCAGGCAGAAGGGCCAGCATACCCGTCACCACCGCCGCCGCCAGCAGACAGGCCGCCGCACGTTTCCAACCCTTCACAGAGCATCCCCCCTTTCTCGTTCCTGCGTTCAGTATACCATAAAACCCCGGCGGGGTAAAGGCAAAGGACCCGTGCAATTCTAAAACAAGGGCGGAGGAAACTTCCTCCGCCCTTGTGGGTTGTCTGTATCAAGCTGTGGTGCAGAAGAGCGCCCTCAGATCGGCTCTTCCACCACCTGGGCCTTGATGAGGTTGGTGGTGCCGGACTTGCCGATGGGGACGCCGGCGGTAATGACCACGGTGTCGCCCACCTGAATGACGCCCTCTTTGCGGGACACGTCCACCACCAGGGAGAACAGCCGGTCGGTGGAGTCCACCTCGCCGCACAGGTAGGGGTGGACGCCCCAGGAGATGGCCATCTGACGGCGGGTGTGCTCGCTCTGGCTCAGGGCGATGATGGTGCAGGCGGGGCGGAAGCGGGCGATAACCTTGGCCGTATAGCCCGACTTGGTGGCCACCACGATGGCGGAGGCCCCCAGGTCCATGGCGGTCAGGCAGCAGGAGTGGGTAATCGCGTCGCTGATGTTGTTGATAACGGGCAACAGGCTGTGCTCCCGGAAGCGGCCCCAGTAGTCGATGGCACTCTCAGCGGTGGTGACGGTGGAAACCAGGGTGGCCAGCGCCTCCAGGGGGTACTTGCCCGAGGCGGTCTCGCCGGAGAGCATCACGCAGGAGGCCCCGTCAAACACGGCGTTGGCCACGTCGGAGACCTCGGCGCGGGTGGCGCGGGGGTTGCGGATCATGGAGTCCAGCATCTGGGTGGCGATGATGACCGGCTTGCCCTGGGTGATGGTGATTTTAATCATGCGCTTCTGGATGATGGGCACCATATGGGCGGGAATCTCCACGCCCAGGTCGCCGCGGGCCACCATAACGCCGTCGGAGGTCGCAACAATCTCGTCCAGGTTGTCCACGCCCTCCTGATTCTCGATTTTGGCGATGATGCAGATATCGTCCCCGCCGTGCTTGTGGAGCTCGGCCCGGATGTCCTCCACGTCGCTGGCCTTGCGGACGAAGGAGGCGGCGATGAAGTCGAAGTCGTTTTCGCAGGCAAACTTGATGTCCTCCCGGTCCTTCTCGGTGAGGGAGGGGAGCAGGATATGTACGTCGGGGATGTTGATGGACTTGTTGCTGGACAGGGGACCGCCGTTCTCCACCTCGCAGTGAATCTCGCTGCCCTCAATCTTCTCCACCAGCAGCTCGATGAGCCCGTCGTCCACCAGAATCCGGCAGCCGGGCTTCACCTCATTGTGGAGGTTGGCGTAGGTGACGGAGACCCGGTGCTGATCGCCGGGCACGTCCTCGGTGGTGAGGATGAACTTGTCCCCCACGTTCAGGGTGACGGGGCCGTCGGGGAAGGACTTGACGCGGATTTCGGGGCCCTTGGTGTCCAGAATGGTGGCCACCGGGGCGCCCAGGATGTCCCGGGCGTGGCGGAGCTTCTGGAGCATAGCCAGATGGCTTTCGTGGGTGCCGTGGGAGAAGTTGAACCGGGCGGCGTTCATGCCGCCGCGAATCAGCTTGACCAGCATTTCCTCGTTGTCCACCGAGGGGCCCAGGGTGCAGATGATTTTTGTTTTACGCATACTTTTCATAATGTCATACCTCCACTGTCCAAGGTTTGATTCATTTGGAACGCTTGCAGTCTGTAGCTATGATACTACAAGTTGCGCCATTTGGAAAGCAGAAATTTTTCGGATTTATCTGGAAATCCCTTGTGACTTTTGCCTCAGAGCCAGCAGGCACAGCAGGGCCCCCGCGCAGCAGCACGCGGTGCAGCAGGCTAACATCAGGTCCGCGCCCCCCGCGTCCAGGGTCCGCCCGGCCAGGAAGCTCCCCAGCATCCCGCCCAGGCCGTTGGAGGCCGCCATCATCACCGTCTGTCCCCGCACCCGGTCGGCGGGTGGCACCGACTCGTTGACGTAGTACACCGAGGCGGGGGTGAACAGGCCATACCCCAGCATTTGCAGGGGCTGGGCCAGCAAAACCGCCCCATAGCCGGGAGCCGCCAGCAGAGCCGCCCCCTTCAAGGCGCAGAACACCAGACTGACCAGCAGCAGCCGGGCGCTCCCGAACCGCCGCAGCAGGCGCTGAAACAAAAACCCCGTGGGCAGCTCAAACCCGGCCATGAGGAAGAGGGCAAGGCCCAAATCCGCCTCGCTCCCGCCCCGGCTGACCACCACGTTCACCAGAAAGTTGGAGAAGGGGAGCACCCCCGTCATCCCCAGCAGCACCCCCGCCAGAGTGAGGGTAAAGGCCGGGTCCCTCCGCAAAAGGGCCAGGGCCGACTGAGGCTTCCGCACCTCCGCCGCAGAGGGGGGCGCGGCCGGATAGGTGGGGAAGGTCAGCACCAGGGCGATTTCCAGCACCACCAGGGCCGTATGGACCAGCAAGGTGTATTCCACCCCCCAGCGGCCCACAATCCACCCCAGCCCCACGCAGATTACCGCGTAGGACATGGAGCCCACCCCCCGGCCCAGACTGTACCGGATGGGCACGCCGCCGTTGATGAACTGAATGGCCATAGCGTCCATGAGGGGATAGGCGGAAACCTCCAGCCCGCCGAGGACCAGAACGACCGCCACCGTCTCCCCCAGCCCCATGCCGGGCCGGAGCAGATAGTACAGCCCCGCCAGCAGAGAGACCCCCAGAGAGCCGGAAACCAGGACCTTCAGGGGCACCTCCGGGTGCCGGTCGGCAAAGCCCCCCAATAGGGGCTGGGACACAATGCCCGCCACACATCGCACGGCGGTAATCAGGCCAATCTCGCTGTTGGAAAAGCCCCGGTTCAGCAGCAGGGCGGTCTGATAGGCGCAGACCCCCGCGAACATGGCCCAAAAGCCCGCCTGCATGGCGATGTAATGGTAATCCAGCCTCCGGGCGGAGGGGGCGGCATGGTTGGTCAAGGTGTATCACTCCGTTGCTTCAAATTGGAACAGGGCGGAATTGGAGGTGGTGCCCGCCGTGTAGAGGGTAAGGACCAAATCGGGCTCCAGCCCGGCGATGGTGTCCAGCAGATTTCCGGAAAAATGCCGCAGGTCGATGGTGACCAGCTCCCCGCAGGACAGGGCCAGAAAGGGGGTCAGCGCGCAGGCGAAGGAGTCCCGCAGAAGGACGATTCGGGGCCCGTTCGGATTGTTGTGATTGACGATGGCGGCCAGGGGGTAGTCTCCGCCCCCGTAGTAGACGTAGGGATTTTCCCCAAACCAGTCCCGCCGGGCCACCCGCTCCGGGAAGCAGAGGGACTCGGAAAAGGGCCCGGTCCGCTCCATGCCGTAGAGGGGGCAGGTGTAGGTGAAGTCCGTGTCAAACCGGGGGGAGTACAGGGTGATGCTGTCGGTCCCGGCATAGAGGGAGCCCACCCGCTTCCCCTGACTGCCCAGAAAAAAGTCCTCCAGAACCTGCCGCTCCCAGTTGTCCCCGTCCAGAAGGGCGGGGTCCGTGGAGAAGCCGTAGGCTTCCTCCAGCACCCCGGCCAGCGCCTGCCAGACGAAGAATGCCGCCTCTGGCCTCCAGTGGTGGTCGGTGCGGAAAAACCAGTCCGCATAGACCCCATTGCGCTCCAACAGAGGCCGGAAATCGGTGTAGGCCACCCCGGCCTCATCCAGCCCCTGGAGAAAGGTGGAGGCGTTTTCGTTGCCGTAGTCCGGCACACCGGTGGGGAGCATGGCCTGTCCCCGCTGGATTTTCTGGGGGGCCAGCAGAAAGCGATAGGGGATGTCCAGGGCCTCCAGGTCCTGGACCAATGCCGCCACAGCGGCGGCATTGGCCGAAGCCTCCTCCGGCGCGGGCTCCCGCTGGAGGTCCACAAAGTTCAGGGCCCCGGTGGAGAGCTTTGCCACCGAGTTCTCCCCCACCGCGTCCTCCACCACCCGCCGGAGGGTGAGGCGCTGCACGCCTCCATAGAGCTGGATGAACCAATGGTCCCGGTCCAAATCCTGGTTGACGGCGGACTCCGCGCCCTCCAAAAGGGCCTGCGGGTCCCGCTCTACCCAGGCGGTGCGCAAAAGCCCCTCCAAATGCCCCTCGCCGCCGAAAAAGGCCGTGACCAGCAGCACAAATCCCGACGCCAGCAGCAGCAGAAAGCCAGCGGCCGTGATGGTATCCCGTCGTCTCATGGGGGCCTCCTAGAAATTGAAGTAGATAAAGGGATTATAGGTGCCTTTGACAATGGAGCTGGCCGCTACCGCGAAGAGCAGCAGCACCACAGCCGCGTACCCCAGGTCCAGGGCCAGGGAGGGCCGCTGTTCCGCCCGCTCCCGGACCCACTGGGCCGTGGGGACTGCGAAGAGGACCGCCGCCAGCAGGACCAGCCAGTTTTCCCGCAGATAGAGCAGGGTCAGCCCCTGGTCCCCGCCTCCGCCCAGCCCCAGCATGGACCGCAGATACCGCCCCGCCGCCCCCAGGCTCCCGGCCCGGAAGAGGACCCAGGCGAAGTTGACCATAGAGAAGGTGTACAGCCATTGGAGGGCGGCAGGCCAGCCCCGGCCCACATGGGCGTATTTTTCCAGCACCAGCAAAAGGAAATAGAGCAGCCCCCAGGCGATAAAGGTCCAGTTGGCCCCGTGCCAGATGCCGGTTAGCAGCCACACGGCGAAGAGGTTGCGCAGGTGCTTCCAGGGGGCGTCTACACGACTTCCCCCCAGGGGGAAGTAGACATAATCCCGGAACCAGGTGGATAGGGAGATGTGCCACCGCCGCCAAAACTCGGTAATGGAGCGGGAGCGGTAGGGATAGCGGAAATTCTCCAGGAAGTGGAAGCCGAACATCCGCCCCAGGCCGATGGCCATATCGGAATAGCCGGAGAAATCGTAATAAATCTGCATGGTGTAGCACAGGGAGCCCAGCCACGCGAAGGAGGCGGAGAGGCTTCCCGCCTCCATTCCGAAGGCCCGGTCGGCCACCACGGCCATTTGGTTGGCGATGAGCACCTTTTTCCCCAATCCGGTGAGGAAGCGCACACAGCCGGAGGAAACATCGGCCCAGCTCTCCTTGCGGCAGTCGATTTGCTGGGCCACCGTCTCATATTTGACGATGGGTCCGGCAATGAGCTGGGGGAAGAAGGAGATGTAGAGGCCCACCTTGAGGGGGGAGCGCTGAACCTCTCCCCGGCCCCGGGCCACGTCCAGGACGTAGCTCAGGGCCTGGAAGGTAAAGAAGGAGATGCCGATGGGCAGGCGGATGATGGGCAGGGTCAGACTGGCCCCCAGGCTGTTGAGAATACCCAGGGTAAACATGAGGTATTTGAATACAAACAGTACGCTTAAATTGACCGCAACCGCCAGGGCGATTGGGGGGAAGAGGGATTTGCCGGTCCGTTTGTTTCGGGCGGTCCAGAGGCCAAAGGCGTAATTGATGAGGATGGAGGCCATCATGACCAATACGAACCAGGGCTCGCCCCAGGCGTAGAAGGCCAGGGAGGCCAGCAGTAAGAAGAGATTTTGACCTTCTCTCCAGCCCCGCAGGGGGAGGTAATAGAGGAACAGGACCAGGGGGAGGAAGAGGAAGAGAAAGATGGAGCTGGAAAACAGCATGGGGCGGCTCCTTTGTCGGTTTAACGGTCCCGCACGGGGATGATTTCAATCCAATATCCGTCGGGGTCCTCCAGGAAATAGAGGCCCATGGCGGTGTTTTCATAACAGATGCAGCCCATGGCCTGGTGGCGCTGATGGAGTTCGTCGTAGCGGTCGGTCAGGAATGCTAAGTGAAATTCCTGTTCGCCCAGGTCGTAGGGCTGGGGGTGGTCCTTCAGCCAGGTCAGCTCCAGGCGGAAGTTGGTTTCTCCATCGCCCAGATAGATGATTTTATAGGAGCCGTCGGAGGCGGGTTTTTCTCTTACGACCTCCAGCTCTAGGGCTTCTTTGTAAAATTGGATGGAGCGGTCCAGGTCGCGGACGTTAAAATTAAAATGATTGAATTGCAGCATGGTGGGTTACTCTCCTTTTTTGTTGTTTTGATTTGGGTTTGTTTTTGCCTCTTCCTCGGTACTCTCTGCGTTTCGTTTTCTGGTCCTGCCTCCGGCGGGTTACTTTCCAGCGATGGAAAGTAA
>CAJUDT010000103.1 GCA_910585415.1 uncultured Flavonifractor sp. | reverse complement strand
CAACTCTCTTGTGGTGGAGGCGGGGGGAGTCGAACCCCCGTCCGAAAACGGTTCAGTGGGAACTTCTCCGGGCGCAGACAGTCGTTTTCATTCCCGCTCCCAGGCGTGGACTGACACACTCAAGGGTTTGGTAGCTTCATGATTCATGGTGCGCTCAAAGCTTTGCGCACGCACGGGCACCACTCAACGACGCCCCATCCCGGCTCGTGGTCCTTCCGGGCGGGACGGTCACGGCTTAAGCCGCGACAAGCTCAACGTTATCGTTGTTCTTTAATTTATAAGTTGCCCATTTTTAGGATGTTAGGCGCATCCGCCCGCTATTCCCGCCTCTGCGTCCCCGTCGAAACCAGTACGCCCCCGCGGCGTCGGGGCGAAATCCGCTTCACTCCGTTTCCGGCTGCGCCGAAAACTGCGTTCCGCTCCTTTGCCCCTCCTTCTCCCCACTGGACCCGCTCCGCTGGGCTCCAGCGGGGGCCCCCTGTGCCGTCGTGGCAAAGGGCGCTTCGCGCCTTCGCCCCGCTTTGGAGGGCTTTGGGGTTCGTTGACACATTTTTGCCGGGCCTGTTGTGTGGGGCTCGGCTTTTTTGTGGGGGTGGGTGCTTGGGGTAGGCTGTCCTTGTATTATAGCATGGATGGCGGTCGAATTGTGTTACGATTTGGTGACATTTTTATTTCAGAATAAAACCCGCCCTGGCGGTCAGGGCGGGGGGTGAGAAATCACACCGTTTCGGGGGCGGGGTAGTCCACACCGAAGGTTTCCACGGTGACCTTCTTCATGCGCTGGTCCTGCTTGGGCTTGTCGCTCCAGTCGCGGGGGGCGTTCACGATAGCGTCCGCAGTCTCCATGCCTTCAATTACCTTACCAAAGGCGGCGTATTCGCCGTCCAAGTGGGGGGCGGGGGCCACCATCACGAAGAACTGACTTCCCGCCGAATTGGGAACGGCGGTGCGGGCCATGGAGAGCACGCCCCGGTCGTGAATCAGCTCATTTTTGAAGCCGTTGGAGGCAAACTCCCCCTTGATGGAGTAGCCGGGGCCGCCCATGCCGGTGCCGTCGGGGCAGCCGCCCTGAATCATAAAGCCGGGGATGACCCGATGGAACATCAGGCCGTCATAGAAGCCCTTTTGAATCAGGCTGATAAAATTGTTGACGGTATTGGGGGCGGTTTCCGGGTAGAGCTCGGCGGTCATTTTGCTGCCGTCCTCCATCTCGAAGGTGACAATGGGATTCTGTGCCATGGAAAAAACACTCCTTATCCAAATCAATCGCCGCCGGTCCGGCGGTTTTTCAGGGCGCGGTCCATCTCCCGCTTGGCATCCCGGGCGGCGGCGGATTCCCGCTTATCATAGAGCTTCTTGCCCCGGGCCAGGCCGATTTCCAGCTTTACCTTTGGGCCCCGGAAGTACACCGCCAGGGGCACCAGCGCGTATCCGTCCTGCTTTACCTTGGCGTGCAGGCGGAGGATTTCCCGCTTGTGCATCAGCAGGCGGCGGGAGCGCAGGGGGTCCTTATTGAAAATATTTCCCTTTTCGTAGGGGCTGATGTGCATACTGTGGACATAGAGCTCCCCCTCCTTGACCATACAGAAGGAGTCCTTCAGGTTGATGTGCCCCTGCCGGATGGATTTGACCTCGGTCCCGGCCAGTTCAATGCCCGCCTCATATTTGTCCTCGATAAAATAGTCATGATAGGCCTTGCTGTTCTTGGCCACAATCTTTACACCCTTGGCGTCCATAGCGCACCTCCCCACAACGTCCCAGAACGGGCAGAATCATACCTTCCTATTATACCACGTCTGTCAAGGGGGCAAACGCGGGGGCCCTTTTAAGAAAAGTCTTGCTGGAGTATAACTTCAGTGGTATCTATAAAAGTATGTTGATATAGCAGGAGTCTTGTGTTATAATCGGCCCAACAAATCGGAATTTCTGGAGGTATTTTATGTTTTATGAAATATGTATATATGAGGCAAAACTGAACAAGTTAGATGAAATTGAAGAACTGATGAGGGAAGTAGCGGAATTTTACTTGGAGCAAGATGGTGTTATTGATGTACACTATATAAAACGCACGCACCGACAAAAAGATTTCAATGCAGTGAAAGAGGGAGAGTTACCTGTTCGTCTTACGAGAAATATAGGTAAAGTAACATATGTCTTGTATTGGGTGCTGGAAAATGAAGAAGTTCATGCAAGAGTTGGAAAACTCGGTATAGAAAAATTCTATAAACGTTGGAATAGGTGTTTAACCACAATGCCCAAAATAATCTTGGGCGAGAATATTGTTTGATTTCCAACCTCATGATTTAGCGGGCAGTCATCCATCAACAAATGACTGCCCGCTTTGGATATTTTGACGGGTAATTTGACGAAGCGGCTTTCGGCAGCACCAATCTGAAAAGGGCAAACGTGGGCGTACAGCCGGTCAGAGCGTATCGAAGAGAATGGGCACCTTGGCCCGGAAGTCCTCCAGAAGGGCGCAGGCTGTCTCCCGCATCTGGGGGTGGGAGGCGGCATCGGTGCGCAGGCGGAAGAAGTGCCGCCACTCCCGCAGGTTCATGGTCACGGCCAGCTCCGTCTTTAAGCTGTTGGGCAGGATGCTCCGGGCCTCCTGGGGGGCGGCCCCCAGGTCCAGAAGGCGGAAATAATTCCGCTCGATTTCCGCCATGGTCTCCTGCCAGATTTGATATTTTTCCGGTTCCTCCTGCCAGAAGCAGGGGCGGATGAAGGTCAGCTCACGGCCGAATTTCTCCTGGGCGTAATTGCAGTACCGGGTGCTCTCCTGGCTGTAGCTGGCGATGCGGTGGCGGACGATTTCGTGACTGACCCCCCGGTCGCAGACAATCAGCACGCTCAGACAGGCGTGTTCAATCACCGACTCGTGTCCCCGCTGGAGCAGGCTGCGCAGAAAGGGGGCGTAGGAGGTCTCGGTGATTTTCCCCTCGCTCTTATAGCAGATGCGTCCAGTCCGCTCCAGGCGCTGGAGCAGCGCCGTACCGTCCGGCTCCGACAAAAAGGTGTGGCTGGGCGGGATAATTTTCATAGGTACCATGTCTCCTTTCGGACGGCGCTGCCGTCTTGCTTCTCTAGGGTACTATGGGCCGGGAAAAAAAGCAAGAGCCAACTGCCGGAACCCTTGGGAGAAAAAACGCGGTTCCAGGAAAAAAGGTTTGAAAAACCGCCCATTCAGAGGTATGATGAAGAGGGAAAAATTTTTCGCCGCTCCGGCCAACAAAACCCGCCGGAGCTTCGTCTGAACCATATGGGGAGGTTAACAGTATGCGCCTTTTATTTCAGCAGCGGCTCTTTTCCTGGTTTGACAGCTACGACATCTACGATGAGGAGGGACGCACGGTCTACACAGTGGAGGGGAAACTCTCCTGGGGCCACCGTCTGGAGATTTACGGTCCCGCCGGGGACCACCTGGGGACAGTGAAGGAGGAAGTACTTACCTTTCTGCCCCGGTTCAGCATTTACGTGGAGGGGAGATACCTGGGGTGCATTCGGAAGGAGTTCACCATCTTCAAACCCCGGTTCCAGCTGGAGTGTAACGGCTGGCAGGTGGATGGGGACTTCTGGGAGTGGGACTATCAGGTGACCGACCCCGCCGGGCGGACGGTCATGACGGCCTCCAAGGAGCTCTTTCACTGGACGGACACCTATACCCTGGACATACCCCGTGCGGAGGATTCTTTGCTCTGTCTGATGATTGTGCTGGCCATCGACGCGGCCAAATGCGATCGGGGGTAAATGGTACAGAATAACCCAGTCAAAACGGTTGCAATCCGGCGGAAAAAGAGGTATTCTAAAGAGGCTGCACCCAACCGGGCGGCGATTTGGAGAAAAGGCGGTGCCCCCTTGGATTTGGACTATGACAAGCTGCTGGGCCTGACGGCGGAGCTGGGGTACCAGCTTATGGACAGCGGCGCGGAGATTTACCGGGTGGAGGAATCCATGAACCGCCTGCTGAGGGCCTACGGCGTGACCACCGGGGAGGTGTTCGCCATCCCCAACTGCATCATTGTCAGCCTCACCACCGCCTCCGGCCACGCCCTCACGCAGATTCGCCGCATGAAGCCCCACGGCACCGATATCGAGCGGCTGGAGCTTTATAACGGCCTGTGCCGCCGCCTGTGCGGGGAGACGCCCCCGGTGGACGAGGCCCTCTCCCTGGTGAATCAGGCGGGCGGACGGGCCCGGAGCTGGTCCCTGCCCGTCCAGCTGGCCGGGTATTTTCTGGGGTGCGGCGTGTTCTCCCTCTTCTTCGGGGGCAATCTGAGCGACATGGTCTGCGGCGGGCTGTGCGGTGTGGTGGTGGGCCTGTGTATGGCCTTTACCGCCCACTGGGGGGGCAATCTGTTCTTTCGCACCATTGCCAGCGCGGCGGCTTCCGCGCTGACGGCGGTGTTTCTGGTGTCCCTGGGTCTGGGGGAGCATGTGGACCAGATTATCATTGGGGCGCTGATGGCCCTGGTGCCGGGTATCGCCCTGACCAACGCCATGCGGGATATTATGGCCGGGGACATGGTTTCCGGCATCAGCAAGGCCGCCGAGGCCCTGCTCATCGGCGCGGCCATTGCCCTGGGCACGGCCCTGTCCTTGGGGCTGTTCCAGATACTGGCGGGAGGGTGACATGGAGCTGATGCAAACTCTGATTCTGCCCTGTGTATACGCCTTCGCGGCCTGCATCGGGTTTTCCTTTGTGTTCAACATCCACGGAAAGGGGACCTTAATCTGTGCCTGCGGCGGGGGTCTGGGGTGGCTGTGCTACCTGCTCTCCGCCCCCCTGGTGCAGAGCGACATTGTCCAGTCCTTTCTGGCGGCAATGGCCATTTCCGCCTGGTCGGAGGGAATGGCGCGGGTGCGCAAATGTCCGGTGACCAGTTATCTGGTGGTGGCCCTCTTCCCCCTGGTGCCCGGCGGGGGTATTTACTACTCCATGCGCCACGCCATGAACGGCGACGTGGACGCCTTTATGAACGAGCTGATGCACACACTGGGTCTGGCGGGTGCGCTGGCGGTGGGGGTGCTGGTGGTGGCCTCCCTGGTGCGGATTGTGACCGCCCGCCGCCGTCCCGCCGTACCAGCCGAGGGAGAGGACGGATAGCCATGCCCCGTTACGACTATATTCTCTTTGACGCGGACCACACCCTGTTCGACTTTGACCGGGCCGAGCGGGAGGCCCTGCACCGGGTCCTCCGGCGGCGGGGCTATCCCCTGGAGGCGGCGGAGGCCCGCTATCTGGCCCTCAACCGGGACCTCTGGGCCCGCTTTGACCGGGGAGAGATCCGGCGGGAAGTCCTCATTGTGGAGCGCTTTGCCCGTCTGGCCCGGGAATTTGGCCGGACCGACGACCCGGAGGAATTGAACCTGGAGTACCTGACCTGCCTGGGGGAGGGGGCCTACCTCCTGCCGGGGGCCGAGGCCCTCTGCCGCACCCTGGCGGAGTCCTGCACCCTGGCCATTGTCACCAATGGGGTGGCCCTGGCCCAGCGGGGGAGGTTCCGGCGCTCCCCCCTGAGGGACATCATCCCCTGGCTCTTCATTTCCGAGGAAATCGGGGCCTCCAAGCCGGACCCGGCCTTCTTTCGGGCGGTCTTTGGGGCGATGGGCCTGGAGGACCTCCGCCGTGTGTTGATGGTGGGGGATAATCTGCTGGCCGATGTAAAGGGCGGGCTGGACGCCGGGGTGGATGCCGTCTGGTACAATCCCCGCCGCCTGCCGCCCCAGGGGGAGATTGTCCCTACCTATGACCTGGGGAGCTTCCAGGAGCTGGAAGCGCTGATTTTGGGGTGAACCTGTCCTTCTTGGTCGAATTTTGCCGAAAGCCGGGTGTTCCGGCAAGACCGGCCTCCGCACTCTGCGGGGCTGGAGTATCCATACCGATGAATGATTCATACGAGGTGTATTTCCTTGAAGTATACGCACTACACGCCCAAGCGCGTGAAACAGCCGGACCGCCCCCGCTGGCGGCTTCCGGTGCTGCTGGCGGCTGTGCTGGTCAGTCTGGGGCTGCTGATGGCCCCCAACGGCGAGGCCCATGTGGCCGAGGCCCTGCCCCCCGCCACCCCCTCCCCCACTCCGGCGGAGCCCTCCCCTACGCCCACGCCCGCACCCACCCCTACCCCTGTGCCCGCCTACAACTTTACCCGGCCCGCCCCGGAGGGGACGCCGGTGGAGATGGCGTATTTTGAGGACGCCCTGTTGATTGGGGACTCCCGCACGGAGGGCTTGCAGCTCTACAGCGGCATTCAGGGGGCCGACTTCTACTGCTATAAGGGAATCACCGTCTTTGAGATGGACAGCAAGAAGGTGGTGGAGCTGGAGGACGGGGAGAAATACACCGTCCTGGAGGCCCTGGAGCGGGGGAAGAAATACGCCAAGATTTACATAGCCCTGGGGGTCAACGAGCTGGGGGCCGACGTGGGCATCTATGAGAGCTCCTTCTCCGGCTTCCTGGACCAGGTGAAGGCCCTCCAGCCCCAGGCGGTGATTTATCTGGAGACGGTGGTCCCCGTAAACCCCGCCAAGTGCACCGCCAACCGCCAGCCCTACTATGTGACCAACGAAAAGGTTTACGCCTTTAACGAGGTCCTCCCCCGGCTGGCGGAGGAAAAGCAGGTGGTGCTTCTGGATATCGCCGGATTTTTCTCCGATGAGACGGGCGTCCTGGCGGCGGATGACACGGTGGACGGGGTCCATTTTACCAAGGGCATTTACCAGCAGTGGCTGGCCTACCTGATGAACCACACGGTAGACCCGGCGGAGTACGCCGCCGGACAGACCGCCGCGCCGGACCCGGCGGCGGATATCACACAAGAAGAAGGAGAGACAAACCCATGAAACGGATACTGCTTCCCCTGCTGGCCCTGTGCCTCTGCCTGACCGCCTGCGGCGGGACGGCGGACGAGGCGGGCTATGACCCCGCCGCTGCCGCCCAGGCCCTCTTGGATTCCGGGGCCTTTACCCAGGCTTTGGACGCCCTGGACAAGGAGACCGCCTGCACGGCCCTCTATGGAGGGCTGGACGCGGAGACGGTGGAGGACTGCGCGGTGTACGCCTCCCTCTCCGCCGGCGCGGAGGAAATCGCCGTCCTCAAGCTGAGCAGCGCCGGCGCGGCGGAGGCC
This sequence comes from uncultured Flavonifractor sp., assembly GCA_910585415.1. Taxonomy (GTDB): domain Bacteria; phylum Bacillota; class Clostridia; order Oscillospirales; family Oscillospiraceae; genus CANAAV01. Next base: position 288 of record CAJUDT010000103.1, on the reverse strand, counting down.
GCCCTGACCGCCCTGGAGAACCGGGTAGCCGAACAGCGGGAGGCCCTGGAGAGCTATCAGCCCCAGGAGGTGGGCAAGCTGGACAGCGCCATCGTGGAGCAGAAGGGGAACACCGTGCTCCTGGTGGTGGCGGCGGACGCGGCCCTGGCCCGGAGCACCCTGGACGAATTGAACTGAGCCATCGGGGGCGGCAGAGCCGCCCCTTTATCCACAGCTTGTCGAAAAAGTCCTACGGACTTTCCCGCCAAGCTGAGGAAAATTTCAAAACTTGTTACACAAGTTCCGAAA
>CAJUDT010000102.1 GCA_910585415.1 uncultured Flavonifractor sp. | reverse complement strand
GGCCGCACTGTGCGGCCGAACCAAAGAGGGCGGAGGCTGAAACGTGCGAGCTTCTGCCAAAGGTCTTGCCATCCAACGAACCTCTGAGGCCGCCCCCGTCCCCCGTTTCCTTAGGGAAGTGTCCAGAGAAACCGCAGGTTTCGTTGGCCGCAGCGTTAAGAAAACTTGCCAGTGGCAAGTTTTTAGCGTAGGCCCGGTCAGCTATGCTGGCCGGGGGGAAGTCCGTGAACCCAACCCGCCGGAGGCAGGACCAGAAAACAGAACGCAGGGAGCATCGAAAAAAACGCACCCCCCCTCAAGCCTGAACCAAGACCTCCACAATCTCCCCGATAAACATCCGATGATAATCGTGATTTGGATAGTGTGCCCCGTCGATGGCGGAATCAAGGAAATGCGTGGGGTCCAGATCCTGCCAATAGAGTTTTCGGCAGACCAACACCACCTGAGCCTGTTCAAAATAGGGCGCACCGCCCGCCCCCTCCCGGAGGGTAAAGCCGCAGGCTTTGATTTTATCCACATCCCGGCCGCTCTCGCTGCCGCAGAGCTTCAGAGCGTCCCGAAACTCCTCCCCGAAAAACGCCAAAGTAAAATACGGGCTGTGCTCCACAAATTCAAACGTATACCGCTGGGGCCGGATATAGACGGTGGCCACATTCTTCCCCCAGAGCACCCCCAGCCCGCCCCAGCTGGCGGTCATGGTGTTGCACTGCTCCGCATTCCCGGCGGTAATAAGCATCCACTGCTGGCCGACGGCGGAAAAGACATTCTGTTCCAGCTCCTGGGGCGTAATCTTCTTAACCATGATATCGTCCTCCCATTCGGATAAAATAAGGCTCCAGCCTACAGCATATGCGGGTCCTGGGGAAGCGCAGACATAAAAATCCGCGATGTGGAAAAAGAGCCCGTACCAAACCGGTACGGGCTCCTTCAAATACCAACCTTACTTCTTGTCCAAACCGAACTTCTTGTTGAAGCGGCTGACACGACCGCCAGTATCCACCATCTTCTGCTTGCCGGTGAAGAAGGGGTGACACTTGGAGCAAACCTCCACGCGGATGTCCTTCTTGGTAGACCCGGTTTCGATCACATTACCACAGGCACATTTGATGGTGGTCTGCGCGTAGTTGGGATGGATGCCTTCCTTCATGCTGTGTTCACCTCTTTCTCATCCTGAATCACAACGTATGGGCCCAGGGCCCTCATAAACGCAGTAGCTATAATACCATACCCGCGCCGAAATTGCAACTGTTTTTTTCAGCTTTTCTCCCGTATTTCCAGAAAGCGCCTGCACCCGTCACGAAGGCCCCCCGGCGCACTGCCGCAGCAGCCGTTCATGGGTCAGCACCATACCCGCCAGAATGGCCAGCAGGTACACCGGCAGCAGCGCCGGACTGACATGCGCGGCCAGAAGCCCAAAAAGGGGCGGCATGAGACAGGTGCCCACATAGGCGCTGGCCATCTGGACGCCAATGACCGCCTGGGACCGGTCCGCGCCGAAATGGTCCGGGGTGGCGTGAATGACGCACGGATACACCGGGGCGCACCCCAGCCCAATGAGCGCCAGCCCCGCCAGAGTGACGGCCTCCCCCAGAGGCAGCAGCAGGGCGGCAATGCCAACCGCCGTAATCCCCTGTCCCATGCGAATCATCTGGGCGTCACTGAACTTCATGGTGAGAAACCCGCTGAGTCCACGCCCTACGGTGATGCCAAGGAAAAACAGTCCGGCATACCCCGCCGCAATCTCCGGCGGAATGCCCCTGCAAAGGGTCAAATAGCTGCTGGACCAGAGTATAGCGGTCTGCTCCAAACCGCAGTAGCAGAAAAACGCGCCCATGACCGCCTTCGCGCCGGGTATGCGGACCACCTGCGCCAGAGTGAGGGGCTTGGCCGAAACACCCCCGCCCTCGCCCCCGCGCCCCTTGTGGACGCGCCAGAGGGGCAGACTGAGCAGCAAAACCGCCGTCAGCCCCACCTGGAGCAGGGAGATATACCGGTAGCCCATGTTCCACCCCGCCCCGCCGGACAGAGCCATCCCCATCACCGAGGGCCCAATGGCGGCTCCCAGGCCCCACATGCAGTGGAGCCAGCTCATGTGGCGGCTGGCGTAGTGGAGGGCCACGTAATTGTTTAGAGCCGCGTCCACACTGCCCGCCCCCAGGCCGTAGGGAACCGCCCAGAGGCACAGCAGCCAAAAGGAGCCGCTGACGGAAAATCCGAACAGCGCCGCCGCCGTCATGCCCACACTGAGGGCCGTCACCCGCCCCGGCCCCAGCCTCCGGGTGAGCCGGTCGCTTTGCAGGCTGGAGACAATGGTACCGGCGGAGATAATCATGGAGATGAGCCCGGCATAGGACACCGGAACGCCAAAGGTCCCGTACATAGACGGCCAGGCGGAGCCCAGCAGAGAGTCCGGCAGACCCAGACTGATAAACGATAAGTAAATGACGGCCAGAAGCAGATGCACCATGTTGTAATCCTCCTTGTGTTATGATAGGATTATACCAGCAAATGAAAAAAACCGATAGGAAAAACCAGCCGAATACTGGTAATATTCCGTCAAAACAGAGGGGGGCTTCCCATGGCGCTTACACCGCGCGGCGCACAGACCGGTGCCCAGGGCCTGGCACTGGCATACCGAGACCCTGCGGAGCCCTGGCAGCGGGAGGCGGGATGGGTCAAGGTCATGCTGGAGTATATCCACGGGCATTACGACGCCAAGCTGACGCCCTTGTCCCAAGGGCGATTTTTCGGTATAATATCCATATCTGCGAAAGGATGTGACGCCATGGAGTCCAGAACGGCCTATACGGTGGTCGTGGCCGACGACGAGGACGAGCTCCGGGAGGCGGTCTGTACCATGATTCCCTGGCAGGAGCTGGGCTTTCGGCTGGTGGGAAGCGCCAGCAACGGCTTGGACGCCCTCCAGCTGGTGGAGCAGCACGGGCCGGATTTGCTGCTCACCGATATCCGTATGCCCTTCATCTCCGGCATTGAGCTGGCCCGGCAGGTGCGGGAGGTGCGGCCCGCCACCCATATCGCTTTCCTCAGCGGCTACGACGACTTCGAGTATGCCCAGCAGGCCATACGGTATAACATCATCAGCTACATGCTCAAGCCCCTGACGGTCAAGGGGCTTCGGGAGGAGCTGCAAACCATTCGGGAGAAAATTGACGCCCACTACGCCGTCTTTCAGGCGGCGGTCCAGCGGGAGGGGCAGGACCCCTGCGGGGCGCTGCTGATGGCCTTAACCCTGGACGAGTACGCCGACTGGGAGGGGAGCGGCCAGGGGGAGGCCTACGCCCGTCAGTGCGGCCTCCTGCGGGGTGGAGAGGGCAGGACCGCGTATGCCGTTATGGCGTCCACCCTGCTGAAGGGGGACGGCTGCTCGGATACGCCTCCCTCCTTTGCCGCGTCGGTGGACCACCTGGCCGCCAAATACCTGCGCTGTATGAGCTTTTTTGTCCCTGGGAAGGTGGTGTCCGTCCTGCTAGGGGAGCCCCAGGAGCTGGAGGAATCCCTGTACATCCTGGCCGACGAGATTTCCCAGATGGCCGGGCGGGTGCTGGGCAGGCCCTGCCGTATCGGCGTGAGCCGGGCGGTGAATGGGCTGGGGGCCCTCCACAACGCCTACCGGGAGGCGATGGAGGCCCTCCGCCAGGGGGACCGGACGGAGGCGGGGGCCCAGTTCATCGGGGACTTGGAACCGGCGGTCAAGGGGGGAAGCCTCCTGTGCCGCCGGGCCCTGGAGGCCCTGGACCAGCACTACATGGACCCCGGCCTCTCCCTGGTGTCCCTGAGCGGGATGCTGGATGTGAGCCCCAACCACCTGAGCGCCTGCATCAAGAAATACGCCGGGGAGACCTTTATCAACACCCTCATCCGCAAGCGGATGGAGGCCGCACAGGAGCTGCTGGCCACCTCCAGCCTCAAGGTCCGGGAGATTGCCGGACGGTGCGGCTACACCGACCAGCACTATTTCAGCTACTGCTTTAAGAAATACTCCGGCGAGTCCCCCAACTCCATGCGCCGCCGCCTGGACGCGGAGCGGACGGGGGAACAGGCGTGAGGGCGGGCCCCTCCCCCAGGGGACCCCGTACCACCACCATTCTGGTGGGCATGGTGGCGGGGGTGGTGAGTATCATTTTGTGCTGCTGCATCCTCCTGTTTCTGTACCGCTACCGCAGCGCCATGGTGCAGAATGCACGCACCAGCAGCGCCCAGGCAGTTTCCCAGGTGTCCAACACCGTGGGCAATTACCTGCGGGACATGGAGCAGGCCATGGGTCTGGTGGAACAGTCCATGGAGGCGGGCCCGGACCGCCGGGACGGACTGCTGTTCACCTTTTTGAAGTTTCGCCCCGATGTGGCGGCTGTCACCAGCTATTCCCCGGCGGGGGAGCTGCTGGAGTGCTGGTCCCTGGGCCGGGAGCCCAGAGAGCATATGCTGCAAAACCTGTCCTTTGATTTGCAGCGGGCCCGCTCCACGGACGCCCCCTACATGACGCCGCCCCATGTGGTGACGATGTTCGAGGGGTGGTATCCCTGGGTGGTCACCATGACGGAGCCCGTGCCCCAGCCGGGGGGAGGGGCGGCATGGGTGTCCCTGGACTTGAGCTTTTCCAGCATCTCCGGCTGCATCAATAACGTCAGCATCGGCCAGCGGGGCTACTGCTTTTTGATGGACCGGGCCGGGGACATTGTGTACCACCCCCAGCAGCAGCTTTTGTACGCCGGGCTGAAAGCGGAGGACACCGCCGCCCTGGCCGCTCTGGAGGACGGCTCCTATGCCGACGACACGGTGATTTACAGCCTGACCAGTGTGGCGGACAGCGACTGGCGGGTGGTGGGGGTCAGCTATGTGGATGAGCTGGTCAACCGCAACGTGCGGGAGATGCTTGGCCTCTCCCTGGGACTGGCCATCCTGGTCCTGGCGGCGGCGCTGCTGACCAGCTGGCTCCTGTCCCAGCTGTTGAGCCGTCCCCTGCGGGACCTGTCCGCGGCTATGGAGGACTTCGAGCGGGACGCGGGGGGCTTCACCTACCGCCCGCCGGGGGGCACCCGGGAGGTCCGGGAGCTCTCCAGCTCCTTCGGCCATATGGTCCTGCGGATTCAGCAGCTCATGACCACCGTCCGTCAGGAGGAGGTCAAGCTGCGCAAAACCGAGCTGAAGGCCCTGCAAGCCCAGATAAACCCCCACTTTTTATACAACACCCTGGACTCCATCGCCTGGATGTGCGAGCAGGGCCGCAGTACCGACGCGGTGAACATGGTCCACGCTCTGGCGCGGCTCTTCCGTATCAGCATCAGCCGGGGCCACGAGCTCATACCCATCGCCAGGGAGCTTGAGCACGCGGAGCACTATTTGGAGATCCAGACCTGCCGCTATAAAAATCAGTTCACCTATGCCTTCCATGTGGACCCCGCCTGTCTGGACTACTACTGCAACAAGATTACCCTCCAGCCCATCATTGAAAACGCCATTCTCCACGGCCTGGACCTGCTGGTGGATGAGGGACACATCGACGTACAGGTGTGCCAGGAGGGGGAGGATATCCTGTTCTGCGTCCAGGACAACGGCGTGGGTATGAGCCCGGAGCAGGTGAGCGCCATCCTGGAGCAGGACGCCCAGGACCGCACGGGCATCGGCATCAAAAACGTCAACGACCGTCTCCAGATTTACTTTGGCAAGGGGTACGGCCTGCGCATCGTCAGTGAGCTGGACATGGGCACCCGGGTGGAAATCCGAATGCCCAAAATCAGGGAGGCGGGGGATTATGAGGCGAAATAGCGCGCTGGCCCTGTTAAGCGCCCTTCTTGTGCTGCTCCTGTGCGCCTGCGGCCAGGATGGAGAGGGGGCCGGAGGGCGCTCGGTGGCCCTCATCGTCAAGTCCACCGGCAGCGAGTTCTTCCTCTCGGTCTTTGCCGGGGCTCAGGCGGCGGCTACGGAGTACAATCTGGAGCTGACCATCGCCGGACCGGAGACGGAGGAGGACTACGAGGCCCAGAACCGCATGATTGCCGAGGCGGTGGAGGCCGGGGCGGAGGCCATCGTCTTTTCCGCCATCGACTACGAGCGCAACGCCGCCGCCATCGACCATGCCGCCCAGCAGGGCGTGCAGATCGTGTCCATCGACAGCGGCGTGGGCTCCGCCCAGGTGCGCACCTACATCGGCACCGACAATTACGCCGCCGGGCGCATGGCGGCGCAGGCCGCTCTGGCGGGCGTGGAGGGCCCCCTGAACGTGGGGGTGGTCAACTACGACGAGGCCACCGCCAACGGCCAGGAGCGGGAGCGGGGGGCGGTGGAGGCCCTGGCCGAGAGCGGCCGCGCCCGGATTACGGCGGTGGTCAACACCCTGACCGAGGCCGGACAGGCCCAGGCGGACACCGCCGGACTGCTCCAGGCTCACCCGGAAATCAACGTCCTGATGGCCTTCAACGAGCCCACCAGTGTGGGCGCGGCCCGGGCCGTCCACGCTATGGGCCGGTCAGAGGACCTCTTTTTCGTGGGCTTCGACTCCAATGTGGCCACCATCGACGGCCTCCAGGACGGCTGTGTGGACGCCCTGATCGTCCAAAATCCCTACGCCATGGGCTATCTGGGGGTGGAGAGCGCCTACCGGCTGCTCTCCGGGCAGCGGGGGGGCCTGGAGGCCATGGTGGACACCTCCACCCAGATTGTGGATAGGGAGAACCTTTTTACCATGGACAGCCAAAAGGCCCTCTTTGCCTTTGAACGCTTTGCGGATTGAGCAAAGCGCCCAATTCTATGGGGTTGTTTTGTTGCAGGTTATACAATTTGAATAGGAATTTACACGGCCTGCGGTGAAATTTCACCTTGTTTTTTCCGGCGTTTTCTTTTAACCTAATAAGTAGGTTCGGTGGGATGTGTTAAGGAAACCATATTTCACCAGAGCTATTTTAGGAAAAGGAGAATTGTTATGAAAAAAGCTCTTGCACTCGTTCTCGCGCTCACTTTGGTGCTGGGTCTGGCCGCTTGCAGCGGCAGCCCCAGCGGCGGCGGCAGCGCCACCCCCACCCCCAACGCCGGCGGCGACGTGACCACCCCCGCTCCCGCCCCCGGCGGCGACGTGGCCAACAAGGATAAGCCCCTTGTCTGGTTCAACCGCCAGCCCTCCAACAGCTCCACCGGCGAGCTGGACATGGACGCCCTGAGCTTCAACGGCAGCACCTATTACGTCGGCTTTGACGCCAACCAGGGTGCCGAGCTCCAGGGCCAGATGATTCTGGACTACATCACCGCCAACATCGACACCATCGACCGCAACGGCGACGGCGTCATTGGCTACGTGCTGGCCATTGGCGACATCGGCCACAACGACTCCATCGCCCGTACCCGCGGCGTCCGCGCCGCCCTGGGCACCGGCGTCGAGGAGAACGGTACCATTAAGAGCGACGCCGTGGGCATCAATGCCGACGGCAGCGCCTCCGCCGTCAAGGACGGCACCCTGGAAATCAACGGCAAGACCTACACCGTCCGCGAGCTGGCCTCCCAGGAGATGAAGA
>CAJUDT010000101.1 GCA_910585415.1 uncultured Flavonifractor sp. | reverse complement strand
GCGGGAAATGTTCCCTTGGTAGACATTTGGTAGACTTCTGGCGAGGGCCGAAACGTCAAAAGCCCGGAACCCCCTGCGGCGCAAGGGATTCCGGGCTTGGGTTGGTAGACAATTGGTAGACTTGGTCTGAAAAACACAGAAAAAGCCCCGGATACAAGGGGAACTTGCATCCGGGGCCTCGTATTGCGGCTTACTCCACGACTAGAATACGGACCTTACCGCCCTCCTCGGGGGTGCGGTCATAGTAGACGGTCAAGGTGCCGGTGTAGGTCAGCGCTTTTTCCAGCTGGTCGGTTGAACCGGCTTTGTCCGTGTACCATTCGCCCTGCTCTTCGTAGTAGATTTGCACGCTTTTGGAAATGGGCAGAACGAGCTCATTGGTGGTCATAGTCATGGAATCCAGGTCGAACTGGGTCCGGTGCAGGCCGGTCATGGACTTGAGCGGCATGTAGCCTGCCAGACGGTAATCGCCGGGGGTCAGGGAGCCGGAGCCCACCGAGCCGGTGCTGATACGGTCCAGGGAACGGGCGATACCGCCCATGCGCCCGCTCTGAGCGCCCTCCACGGTGCCCACGACGCACTCAGTATATCCGTTGCCGTTTTCCACGCGAATGACGCCGTTGCGGTACTCCGTATGGACCTTATCGGAGTCGCCGTCCGCTTCGTCATCGGAGCCAGTGCCCTCCACCTCGTAGAGTCCGGCGGGCTGGTAGTAAATCATGCCGTACTGATAGGAGTCGCCGGTTACATCGTCCAGGACCACCTTATCCACCCGTCCGGCCCAGTCATAGCCCACATAGGTAATCTTATTGGCGGGGATGGTTGCCAGGGCGATATCGGAGCGCTCAATTTCTGACAAATCGCCATTGCCCACCTGCTCAAAGAAGCGCAGGCCGGGAGAGAGCTCCTTTTTGCCCAGAGTGTTTTCCACCAGGTCCAGGGGGTCCGACGCTCCGCGGCCTTGGAGCTGGGTGAGGGTGAGCTGTCCCCGCTTGTAAGAGGACACGGTCACCAGACGGCCGTTATATTTGGCGGCGGACATTTCGCTGTAATTGGTGGTACCCGAAACCTCGATTGTGCCGTCCAGCAGGGTTACGGTGGCCTTTTGGCCGTCCATTTTCGCTATGCCGACGATATTGCTCTTGGCCACATCGGTGGACACCGCGCCGGCCACCTGGCCGCTGACAGTCAGCAGAAGGGTCATGCGGTCCCCCACCTTGAAGGTGGACAGGTCCTGTATGGCCGAGGGGAGGACTTCAAATTCCTCTCCCATCACGGAGATGCGCGCCGGGGCCGCAGAGTTGGGATAGGCGCTCTCATAGTAGCCGCTTAACCGCAGGTCGGAGACAAACAACGTCCGGGAGGCCTCGTCCCAGGTGGCCACGTCATACTGCCGCAGGTCCGTCAAATCGGCGGGGATGCCGTTTTTGAAAATCTGGTAGTCCCCAGAGCCCTGGGTGAGCTTGTAGAAGGGATTGACCTTGCCGTTGGGGGCGTTTTTCGCAACCATCACGTTCTCGTCGTCGATTTCGGCGGTGCCGGTGCGCTGGTAGATGTAATCCAGCTTGCCGGAGCCGCTGTAGCACAGCACCAGACTGGTGCCGGTGCGCAGCTGCTTGGCCCAGATTTCCTCATAGGTGGTCTTGGTGCCGTCGTTTTGATAGACGGGGGTGGTCAGGCGGACGGTAACCGTCTCGCCGCCCACTACGGTGAAGCCGTTGGCCTCGGGGGTGCCCATAATCGTCACGGAACGGAAGGTACTGGCCTCGTCGGGGAGAATGGCCAGGAGCTTGCCCTCGCCGTCCAGGACCAGGTCAGCGCGGGTGCCGTTCAGGCTGGCGGAGAACGGGGCGTGGTCGGTCTTGAAGGTGCCGTCGGAGGTGAGGACCGAGCCGCTGGTGCCGTCCGCCGCCTTGGCGTCGGTGGAGAGGATAATCAAATCCTGCTTGACCTCTCCCTTCAGCTGGGTCAGGTAAATGGCGTCGCTGCCCTTGCTCTTGGTGAAGAGCAGGTTGTAAAACAGCAGCACCGCCTGTCCGCGGGTCAGGGTGGAGTCCCCCGCCAGATTCAGGCCCTCGGCCAGCCCGGAGGTCTGGGCCAGAGCCACATATCCATCGTACCAGCGGTAGCCGGAGGCCACGTCGCCGTTGCCGTACCCCAGCACCCGCATGAGGATGGCCACGGCCTCCCCGTAGGTGATGGACCGGTCGGGCTGGAAGGTGCCGTCGCCCACGCCCATGATGAGGCGGGTGCCGCCCTTTTCCTCGGTGGACTCCCCGTTGAGGGTGATGGTGGAGGCGAGGTTGACATAACCCCGCGCCCAGTGGGTGGAGCTCACGTCCGTATAGAGGGTGCGGCCCCGCTGGGCGGGCTCCTGGTCCCCGCGGCCCATGATTTCAATGGTCATTTTGCAGAACTCCGCCCGCGTCAGGGTGCCGCCGGGGTTGAACGCGCCGCTGCCGGTGCCGCTCACCACGTCCAGCAGGCGGAGGACCTCCGCCGCGTCGGCCATAACCGGGTCGCTGATGTCGGTGAAGCTGGAGCCCCCCGCCGCCGTGGCGGGCGCAAGAACCAGCAGTCCCGTCAGCATCGCCGCCGCCAAAAGGCCGGAGGCCAGCCGTTTCCAAGTTCTCATGTCATGTCTCTCCTTTAATCTGCCCGCAAGGCCACCACCGGCTGGAGGCCGGAGGCCTTGATGGCGGGATAAATGCCAAAAACTACGCCCAGCACTACTGAGAAGGCAAAGGCCCCGATTGTAATGCTCATGGTAGGATAGAGAATCATCTGAAGCATAAATTTTCCGGCAATGAGGGTGCCCAGGTAGCCGAAGAAAATGCCGATGATCCCTCCCAGGCCGCAGAGCATACAGGCCTCAATCAGGAATTGGATGATAATGCTCTTGCGCTCCGCGCCGATGGCTTTGCGGATACCGATTTCCCGTGTGCGCTCGGTGACGGTGACCAGCATAATGTTCATGATACCAATACCGCCCACCAGCAAGGATACGCCCGCGATACATCCTACCACCAAGGACTGCATCAGGTTTTGCTCGTTGACATTGTCAATACTCTGGTTGCTGTTTTGTACGTTATACCAACCGTTGTCCTCGGGAATCAGGCCCTTTAGGAAGCCTTGAATCAAGGTGCTGGCCCGGGTGGAGGCCTCGGCGTCCACAGCCTTGATTGTATAGGACTGAATCGGCTGATTGCCGTTCATACTGCGATTAAATGTATAGGGAATGAGGATGATATTGTCCCACTCAGGCCAGCCGTCCACTCCCTTTTTTTCATAAACGCCTACCACTTGGAATGGGGTGCTGTTAAGGGTAATGGTTTTGCCTATGGGATTTACAAAGTCGAAAATCATTTCGGCTGCTCCGCCGCCCAGGACACAGACGTTGTTGGCTTTTTCAATCTCCAAATGTGACATATCCCGGCCCTCAGCAATGGTATAGTTGTTGCACAGGCCATATTGCTCACTGCCCAGCTCAACGGTTATTCGCTTGGTCCAGTCGTCCCAATTATCGGTAGAAAATACCTTTGAGCCATATTTGATATTGACAGTTTGATTGATTTGGAGAGAACTGGGGGTAATACCCTCCACCAGGTCTCCAAGCCCCATACAATACTTGGACAGCTCATCAGAGATGTTTGTTCCATTCCAAGAATAGGCCTCTACAGACAGGCGGTTTGTGCCCTGGCTCAGAATATATTTCATCCACTGCTGGTTCTGGCCCTGAATAACGGAAACCATGATAACCACCGCTGCAACACCGATGATAATGCCCAGCATGGTCAGAAAAGAACGCATTTTTTTGCCGACAATGGACTTGACGGCCATTTTGAAAGCCTGACGGAAGCTCATGTAAACGCCCCCTCTCTGCTGCCGTCGTAGATAATACGTCCATCGGACAGGCGGACCACCCGTTCCGCCGTGGCGGCAATGCCGTTGTCATGGGTAATCAGAATCACGGTGGAGCCCTCATCATGGAGGCCGTGGAGAATCTCCAGCACATGCTTACCGGTGCGGGAGTCCAGTGCGCCGGTGGGCTCGTCGGCCATGATAATGGGCGGGCGGGTGGCGATAGCTCGGGCGATGGCCGCCCGCTGCTGCTGTCCGCCGGACATCTCGGTGGGCTTGTGCTTGGCCCGGTCCAGCAGATTGACCCGCTCCAAAGCGTGCTCCACCAAATCCCGCCGCTTGGAGCCCAGAACCCCCTGATAGAGCAAGGGGAGTTCTACGTTTTCCCACACATTCAGGGCGGGAATGAGGTTGTAGCCCTGGAAGATGAAGCCAATCTGTTTGTTGCGGATGTGGGCTAACTGGGTGTCCGTGCGCTCGGTCACGTCCACCCCGTCCAGGTGATAGTCCCCATAGGTGGGGATATCCAGACAGCCCAGAATATTCATGAGGGTGGACTTGCCGGAGCCCGACTGGCCGATAATGGCCACGAACTCCCCCCGGTCAATGCCCAGGGACACCCCATCCAGGGCCCGGACCTCGCTTTCCTGGCCCTCGTTGTAAATCTTGTACAGGCTCTTTACGTCTATCAGCATGGCACTTAACCCCAACTGCCGCCGCTGTTAGACGCGTAGCCGATGAAGATTTCGTCGCCCTCGTTCAGGCCGCTGATAATCTCCACCTGGGTGGTGTTGGACAGACCGGTGACCACCGGCACCGCCCAGAAGCCTTCGGGGCACTCCCACGCGGGGTCGGGCTCCAGAATGGCGTTTTCGGGGGCCTCCGGGGCGCGGACAAAGACGATATAGCCGGTGCCGTCGTCGCTGATGGCCGAGCCGCTGCTGCTGCCGCCAACGGAGCTGCTGGAGCCGCCGGAGCTGGACGAGCTCCCGCCGCCTACAATAGTAACGACTTCTCCGTTGCCGCCTACAAAGACCTCGCGCAGGGGCTGGGCAAACACTCCGGAGGTATATTGCTCGGGTACAGGAATTGCCACATCGCCGCCGTCTGCCGGCAGGGTGACGGCATTGCCGTCGGTGGCGGGCTCCAGGCCGGAATCGTCCATGGGCTCACCGCCGTCGTCGGGGAGGGTATCGCCGTCCACAGGCTGATCGCCGCCCTCGGGCAGGGTCATATCGCCGCCGCCCGGCATGGGCTCGCCGCCCTGGGGGAAGCTGCCGTCCATCTCACCCATGCCGTCCATGCCGCCTATGCCGTTGGAATCATCACCGGTGGGCCCGGAGGCAATCAAATCCTCAATGCCGGGGACGTTGGCGAAGCTGACGTACTTCACCGCGTTCACCGGAACCACCAGACAGTTGTCCGACTCGCTGGCAACAAAGGAGTAATCGGCATAGCTGTTGCTCATGATGAGGCCGTCGGGATTGTCCACACTGACCACGGCGGGGAACACGGACATACCGTTTTCCGCCGTGCCGGTGAGGGAGACCGACTCCACGATGCCCATGAAATACTGCCCCTGGTAGTTGATGTCCACCATCATGCCAACCTTTACACTGGCAATGTTCCGTTCGTCTACGTTGATGTCAATGGTCATGCGGCTGGTGTCGGCAATGGTGATGCCCTGGCCGCTCTGGACCTCCGTACCGGCCACCAGATTGCAGGAAAGGACCGTACCGGAAATGGGGGCCACCGCGCTGTATTTCTCCAGCTCCTTGACGGCCTCTTCCACCTTCTTGTTGGCCTCGTCCACCCGCTTGCTGGCTTCCTCCACCATCTTGACCTGGTCGGTCAGACGCTCCTGGGCGGATTTCACAGCCTCCCGCCGGGTGTCCAGCTCGTCCTGGAGGTCGTCATCCCCCAGCTGGACCAGCACCTGACCCTCGGCCACGTCGGCGTAGTTGAGCAGATTGGCCCGCTCCACCGGCCCCCGGGCCTTGGCGGTGATGTCGGTGGTTTCATAGTATTTCAGCTGGCCGTTTTCGTAGGGATAGACCGCGACACCCCCGGCCACAATGCCTGCGGAGGCGTCCATACCCTCGGTGAGGGTGCCGGGGTTGTCCAGCACCACCACGACCTCGAAGTAAATGCCTCCCTCCGGGGAGATGAAGCGGACCTTGTTGACGGCCTCCACCGTGCCGGGGCGTTCGCCCATGATGGCGGGGATGGAGACGGTCACCGGCTGTCCCACATAGACGTCGTTCTCATATGTATAGTTATAGTAGAGGGACAGGCGCAGCTTGGTGTCGTTGACCAGAACGGCCACCTTTGTGCCGCTGTCCACGGTGTCCCCCACCTTGAGGTCGCTCACCTCCATGAGCTTGCCCGCGTGGGGGGCGGTGATGGTCAGGTCCGCGCGGGTTTCCTCCACCTTCTCCAGGGCCTTGAGGGCGTCGTTGACGTTCTTCTGGGCGTCGCTGACCCCCTCCTGAGCGGAGACGACCCCCTCTTGGGCGGTAGTCACGCCCTCCTGGGCGGTGCGGATGGCCTCCTGTGCAATGGAGTCGTCCATGACATAGAGGGGCTGGCCTTCCTCCACCTGGTCGCCCTCGGAGACGTAGAGCTCCAAAAGAGTCCCGGTGCCCGGGGTGATTGTCGCCGAGTCCTTGGCCCGGGTGAGGCCGGAGCCCTGGACCATGGACTGGATGGAGCCCCGCTGGACCCAATCCACCATGGGCTCGCCCAGGGATTTGTCCTCTTCAAAAACCAGCTTGTACATGCCAAAGCTGATGCCGCCCAGAATGGCTACCACTAGCACCAGGGCAATTACGGTTTTTACGACGCTTCTCTTCTTTTTCTTTTTCTTGCCCGAGGGCCCGCCGGAGGGAGGTACAGGCGGCGCGGCGGGTGGAGCCGCTGGGGTTTGACCCTGTTCTTTTACGGGCGTGAGCTGTTCCGACATAATTGGTTCCTCCTGGTTGAAAAATTTTGCTGTCCTTATTGTACCACTCTCCGCCGCCGATTGAATTACAAAGCGGTGACAAGTTTTTAAGGGAAACTTAATTTTTTAGACGGCAGAAGGACAGAAAAGTTTCCCTCCAGACAAAAAAATTTTTGCGGGACAAAAAAACAGCGCCAGGGGTGGCCTGGCGCTGGGGGTGGTCAGTTTGCTGCTCTGAGCTCTTCCAGCTCGCTGTCGTGTCCCTCAATCCGTTTGAGAAGCTCGTCCAATAGCTCACTAAACTCCAATATCCTACTATTTTGCTTTGATATCTGGTCGTTATGCCGTATTACTGCGGTACGCATTACATCGAGCATATCCCTTAAGAACTTGAAATCGTCTACCTGCTCTTCCAGGCGGTCCAGCCGGTGCAGGATATCCTTCTGTCCATCTGCCAGGGTGGCAAATTGGCCGTAAAATTCCCGGTCAATCAGGACCGCCGCATCGTGCATGATTGCCTTATGATGCCGTCCAAAGCCCTCCGCCAGCTGTCTTTCGATTTCCGTTGTGAAGTTCCGCTCCTGCTCATCAAACCGCCGGTCCATTTTCTTGTAGACTTCCGCGATTTCCGAAGAAACAGCCCGATGAAAAGCTACAAACCGCTCATCGAGCGTCTCATCCATCTCCTTCCTAAACGCCTCAAACCGCTGGTCTATCGACTTCCCAAAGTCCTCAAACCTCTGGTCCAGTGTCGTGTTCAAT
>CAJUDT010000100.1 GCA_910585415.1 uncultured Flavonifractor sp. | reverse complement strand
GAAATTTTCCTCAGCTTGGCGGGAAAGTCCGCAGGACTTTTTCGACAAGCTGAAACGCCCGTCCTCTGAGTAAAAGAGGACGGGCGTTTTTCACTCGCTTTGGCTTTCGATTACGCTATGGCGGAGAAGGCGGTGGGACGGCTGGGGTCCTCCTGCTGCTCCGGCTGGGGCTGCTCCTGAACGGCGGCGGTGGTGGTGCGGGTGGTGCCGCCGGAGACATAGACCCGGCCGCACTCAGGGCAGATATCGGTATGCAGGCTCACGCTCTGGCTGACCACCTTGCGGTCCTCACGGCCAGCCTTGGCCTGCTCCCGAACGACGTGCTCCTGTTCATGGCCCCGGACTGCCGCAGGGGCCTGGTCCGGGTCGATGTGGGTGGGGGTCTGGTAGGAAACGCCCGCGTCGTCGGAGCCGTCCTGGTACTTGCGCTCCTCACAGGTCTCACACTGGCCCTCTTCTACGGCCTTCTGTACGCCCTCCACACCGGCGGGGTCGCCCTGGACGCCCTGCGCCATGGGGTCAGCGGCTGAAGCGGCCTGTCCGGGAATCAGACTGGCGCTCTGAGCCCCCTGGGCGGCGGGCTGTCCGGCCTGGGCGGGATTGTCCGCGTACTGAATGCGCATACGGACGGCCATCTCCACCGGGTCCGCCCCCTGCCGCATGGCAAAGGCCAGCGCGTCGGAGGCGCCCTCGGTTACGGGCGTGGCCGGACGCACCGGCTGGACGGGCAGCTCAGGCTGGGCCGCCTTGTGGGCGGTGGCAACAAGGGTTTTACCGGCGCCCTGGGCCTGCTGGCTGTTTTGGGTCCGGTAGGGGTTATACTGGTTCTGCGTGGAATAGCTGGAATAGGGAGAGAAGCCGGAAAGTGCGCCGATCATGTCTCGTCACCTCGATGGTTGATAGTAAGGTTATCATACCAAAAATTCCGGCAAAAGTAAAGATGCCCCAGGAGAAATTTTAAGGCCCCCGCTGCCGGAAGCAGCGGGGGCCCTGGTTACGCTTTTGACTTGATGCCGCTCAATTACTTGGACAGGTACCGCATGAGCATCAGGGAAGCCTCAGCGCGGGTCACGGTACCGGCGGGGTCCAGACGGTTGCCGTCCTTGCCGGTGATGATGCCCTCGCCCACGGCCCAGGCCATGGCCTCAGCGGCCCAGTCGGACACGGTACCGGCGTCGGCATAGGTGCTCAGATCGCCCTTGGCATCGGCGGAGCCGGTGAGCTTGCGGGCACGGTAGAGCATGTCGGCCAGACGCTCACGGGTGACAGGACCTTCGGCGTTCTCGGCGTCCACGATGTCGTTGGTCACGGCCCAGTTGATGCCCTTCTCATACCAGGTAGCGCCGCCGTTGGTGTCCACACCGGCGTTGCGGGCCAGGATGGTCACCAGCATGGCCTTGGAGGTCTCCACAGCGGGAGCGAAGGTGGTGGCGGAGGTGCCGTTCATCAGGCCCTTCTCCATCACGAAGTCAATGCCTTCCACACCCCAATGGTCCATGGGCACGTCGGAGAGCATGACCTTGGTGTAAATGGTGTTGCTGGCGTAGGTGTAATCGTCGCGCTGGAAGGCGCGGTTGGTCAGGCTGTTGCCAAAGAGAGTCAGGTCCAGCTTGCCGTCGCTGTAGGCAATGGCCTCCACCTTGCCGGACATCTGCGCGGCGTTGGGGGCGCAGCCAGCGATCATGTAATCGGTGGTGTCGCCCTCCAGGCAGCGGATGAGGATGGTGGTGTTGGGGTTATCCAGAATCGCGCCGTCGAAGTACACACCGTCCACAGCATAGATGATATCGTCGCCGTCGGCCACATGGTTGGCGGTCAGCAGGCTGTCGGTGGGGTAGGTGATGTAGTGGAGCATATCGCCGTCGGGACGGTTGGGCTCAAAGCCCACGTTGGGCAGCAGGTTCTCCTTGATGTAGTTCATGGGACCCCAGCCCATGGCCAGGTAGGGAGTACCGGCCTTCACAGCCGACAGGATGGCGTCGGTGTTCTTGGGATTGGCGGTGGGAGCCACGTTGCCCACAATGATGTCCGCCTTGGCGGGGTCATCGGTGGTCTTGAAGTTCATCTGCTCGGTGAGGGCCAGACGGGTGACGTTGGCGGTCTCACTGTTGTGCATGATGTCATACCGGGTGGAGCCGTAGCCCTCAGAGAACCAGTTGGCATAGTAGCCGGTGGAAATCTTGGCGTCCTGGAACTCGTCCAGCAGGCCGACCAGATAGATGGTGGGCTCGCGGAGCAGGCGGCGGGCATCGGGCATGGTGCTCACGCCAACGGCGCTGAGGGTAAAGTCGTCCTTCACGGTCTGGTAGTCGGCATAGTTGACCACGAAGTCGCCCTTGTAGTCGCCGGAGACCACCATACCAACGGTCTTGCCGGCGCCCAGAAGGGCGTTGACCGCGTTGGCGGAGTGAACGCTCTCGTTGGAGATGATGACATACTTGCCGGTCTCACCGGTGAAGGAAGAGGCGCGGGTCACGGCGGCCACGGCCTCCAGCTTGCCGGAGAACGCGCCCTCCACGGCCACGGGGATGGCGTCAAAGCCCCACTGCTCGGGGTAGTTGGTCACGGCGTCGGAGTACAGGGAAACGAAGCCGGAGTAGGAGGCGTCCACGCCGCTGTACAGCACGCAGTTGGCATAGTTGCGCTTGGCCTGGTGCATATCCACCACGAAGGAGCCCGCCTTGTAGGTGGTGCCGCCCACGGTGGTGTCGGCGGTGAGCTTGCTCACCTGAATGTGGTTGCGGACCAGGAACTCGGCCATATCATAGGCCGCGCCCACGTTGCGCTGGCTGGCGCCGTCCACGGGGATAACCCAATACTCGCAGAAGAACTTGCCGTTCTCCTCAAACACGGGGCGCATATCGGTCACAGGAATCTGCTTGTCGTGGAAATCCACGTACCAGGGGGCGATATTCTCAGAGGCGTCGGTGTTGTTCAGGCCGCGCAGGAAGAACTCCATCTGGCGCAGGTAGATTTCTTCCTTGTGCTCCATGTAGTACTGCCAGATGCCGTAGAAGCCGCACTCGAACAGGCGGGTAGAGGCCTCGTTGGCGCGGGGAGTCTCAATGGTATAGCCTGCGGCGTTGCAGTTGAGCATGGCATAGCTGGGGGTGTAGTTGGTGCTCAGGTCGTCCCAGGCGTCCCACTCACCCTTTTCGCGGTCGAAGTTGTCCCGCAGGGGTACGTAATACTGGGAGAACTTGTAGTCGTAGCCCTCTCCGGCGATGGTGCCCAGAGCGGAGTTGCCGTAGGCCTCAGCACCCTCGAAGAAGTGGGGAATCAGAATGTCATATTCCAGGTTGGGCTCGTGAGGGGGGGTGCAGGGCTCAATCAGGAAGTCGGTCATGTAGCCGTGGAGCTCCACAAAAGCGATGGGGTTCCACTCGTTGATGAGCTGGGCAATGGCCCGGGTCTCGGACTGGGTCTGGAAGGTCGAATCCCGGTTGTGGTCAATGCCGTTGTAGTTCCGGCGGGAGCCGTAGGTGCGCCCGTCGGGGTTCTCGGCCAGGGAGACGATCATGATGAGGTTGTCCAGCAGGTCGTCCACCTTGTAAGAGATATCCTCGCTGATGGCGTAAATCTCATCCGCGCCCTGCTCGCCGTCGTTGTCGGACTGGGTGCCGTCGGCCTTGACATCCAGGTGAGGCGCGCCGCAGCCGTTAATCTCAAACTGGTCCAGCTGGTCGGACCAATACTTGGGCACGTCGGTGCCGTCCTTCAGTCCGGTGAGGGTGCGGTAGGTCAGAGTATCCTCGCTGATCAGCTCCCACAGCAGGTTGAGCTCGGCGTCCATGTTGGGATACTCGTCAGAATGCTGGTTGTTAATCATGAAGGGGATGCGGTAATCCTTCAGGGAGCCGCTCTTGATCTGGTCAATGACGCCCTGGGGATTGGTGGTGACAGTCTCGTTGATTTTGCGGAAAGCGTCCACGGATTCCTTGCTGTCGGACACCACGGCGGCATACATGGGGAAGCCGCCCTCGGACTTGCCGTACTCAAGGATTTCCACATACCGGCCGGTGCGGGCCTCGGCGGCCTTTTTCAGGGCCTCCAGCTCATTGAGGACCTCGTTGTACCGGTGATAGCTGCGGTACACCTGAACCTCCAGCTCGCAGGAGCCGACCACCTTATCGCCGGCGGAGGCGGTGAGCAGGTAGGGGCCGTTGAAGCTGTTGAACACGTTGCGGATGCCAGGGCCGCCGTAATCGGTGAAGCCCACCTTGCCGAAGAAGGGGTTGGTGGAGAACTTCAGGGTGACCACGGTGTTGGAGCCGCTGGTCTCCACGGAGACGGCCTCAGCCGTGGTGGCCTTCTTGGCGCCGGTGCTGTCGAGATAGTAGAACCAGGGGCTATTCTCGATGCCCTCGCCATACTTCTCGTTGGCGCTGTCCCAGATCTGCCAGTTCTCCAGCTTGTCGCCGGTGTAAACGTGGGGATAGATCTCGGGGTCCTGCACGAACATGTCCTCGGTGCGGGTCAGGGACCAGACGAGGCTTGACGCCCAGGCCTGGGCGTCACCGTCCACACTGGACGTGGGGACGGTTAATGTGGCCGTCAGGTCCTGTACGGAGTTGAGCTCCAGCACGTAATCGCTGATGGTGATGCCGTCACCCTCAACGACCTTGCTTCTGTCCGCATAGGTGTCGCCGGTGACGGCGGACGCGGGCAGGACCATCAGAGAGAGAATCATTCCGATGGTGAGAAGCAGAGCCAGAGTGCGCTTGAGGTTGGTGCCAGAATGTTGCTTCATGTTCCTTTCCTCCTTCAAATTCGTACCGCAGGGGTACTGTGCTACCCTGGATGGCCTGCGCTGCGGCGGGCGTTATTCCGCAAAGAAAAACACCGGGAGAAAGCATCCCGGCGTCTCTGTCGCAGAACTCCGCCGTCGTATGTAATACAGCAACCCGCGCCAAACCAGTCCAAATAACAAATTCAGGATACCACAGACAACACAGCTTGTCAAGAATACAAAAAAATTCTTTTCCGCAGGCGTATTTTTTTGGCGGAGTCCCACAGAACTCAGCTTGTCGAAAAAGTCCTGTGGACTTTCCCGCCAAGCTGAGGAAAATTTCAAAACTTGTTACACAAGTTCCGAAATTTTGTGATTCCGACGGGAAAGAAAACCCTGACGGTTTTCTTTCACACGATCTTTCCCTCCGAATCCTTTGGCCGATGCGGTTTTTCGACCGTCTGGAAACTCCATCGCATTGGGTATAAACCAGGGAAAATCGGAAAATGCCGTACCATTTATCAAAGAAATGTGGTATGATAAGATCACTGATTTTCACTCTGCGGGAGGACAACATGAGACAGAAATGGCTGAAACTTGGGTTGGCGGCGGCGGTGCTGGCGCTGCTGGCCGGGTGCTTTTCCCAGTCGGTGGACGACCTCTACGCCCCGCCGAAGGCCCCCGACGATTATTTGATGCTGGACAACCGGATTAACGAGGTGCTCAGTCAAGGGGGGGAGTATGCCGCGCCGCTCACCGGGGAGCTGACCCAAAAGGTGCAGCTCCAGGATTTGGACGGGGACGGCATTAAAGAGGCGATTGCTTTCTTTCGGGTGAGCTCCGACGACCGCCCCCTGAAAATCTACATCTACCGCCAGGTGGAGGAGGATTATGAGGTGGCCGCTATCATTGAGGGCCAGGGCGGGGAGTCGGCCATCAATGCCGTTTATTATGAGAACCTGGACGGCGGTCCCAGTAAGGAAATTGTGGTCAGCTGGCAGGTCAGCGGCGACCAGCGGCAGATTCTCTCGGTGTACGCCATTCAAGGCCGAACGGTGGAGGAGCTGGTCCGCACGGAGTTCACCGGCATCCGCATTTTTGATTTGGACGGAGATGGACAGAAGGAGCTGGCCGTAATCCATGAGGCGGACCTGTCCCAGGGCCGGACCATAGAGGATGGTACCGTCATGTCCATGACACGGCGGAGCAACCGGGTGGAGCTGTACAACGTCCGGGACGGCGTGCTGGAGCTGGAGTCCACCGCCCCGCTGTCCCAGAACGTCACGGGCCTGCTGGAGAGCCGGGTGAAAACGGGCTATCTGCGGGATATGGTGCCCGCTGTGTTTGTGCCCTCCTATTATGGCGAAAACAGCGGATTGATTACCGATATTTTTGCGTGGAAGGACGGGGCGGTTACCAATATTACCTTGGACCCGGACCCGGAGGACCCCACGGTGCTGCAAAGCAGCAATACCATCCGCGTATACAACGCGGCAGGGACAGATATCAATGGGGACGGCATTTTGGAGCTGCCAGACCCCTACGGCCTGCCGGACTATCAGGGGGATGGGACCGCTCCTAATTTCTGGGCCTACCGCTGGCGTCAGTTTGATGTGGAGGGGAATGCGTGGCCGGTGTTCACCACCTATCACAACGAGCAGGACGGCTGGTATTTTGTCTTGCCGGAGGAATGGGAGGGCAAGCTGACGCTCACCCGCAGCGACCGCTCTGGCGGCGGAGAGCGGGCAGTCATTTTCTCCTATTGGGAGGGGAACGAGGCGGTGGAACCGGTGCCCTTCCTGGCCGTATACCAGCTCAATGGCGACAACAAAGAACTGCGGGCCAAGCTGACGGGCCGTTTCCGGCTCCGGCCTATGGGCGAGGATGAGAGCGAGACGATTTATGCCGCCCGCCTGTACACGGACGGGTGGGACTGCGGCCTGACCGAGGATGAGGTCAAGGAGCGCTTCCATTTGATTCTCACAGATTTGACCGCAGGCGTGTGAGCCGAGGAGAAGGAGAGAATTGATATGAAAAAGGTGCTTGTACTGGAGGACGAGGCAAATATCCGCAGTTTTGTGGTTATCAATCTGAAGCGTGCGGGGTATGAGGCCATCGAGGCGGAGACGGGCGAGGAGGCCCTGGCCCAGCTCAAGCGCAATCCTGATATTAAGGTGGCGCTGTTGGATATCATGCTGCCGGACATGGACGGTTTTGAGGTGTGCCGCCGCATCCGGGCGGGGGATGGGCAGATTGGGATTATTATGCTCACCGCCCGGACCCAGGAGATGGATAAGGTTACTGGCTTGATGACGGGCGCGGATGATTATGTGACAAAACCCTTTTCTCCGGCGGAGCTGACGGCGCGGATTGACGCGCTGTACCGCCGTACCGGCGGCGGGGAGGTTGTGAGCACTGGGGAAATCAATCAGCCGCCGTTTTTGCTCAACACCCGCAACCGGACTTTGGAAAAGAATGGTCAACGGGTGAAGCTCACGCAGGTGGAATATTCCATTATGAAGCTCTTTATGGATAACCCCGGGAAGGCTCTTTCCAGAGAGGAAATCTTGGACACCGTCTGGGGGAGGGATTATTTTGGTGAGGTCAAAATCGTTGATGTGAATATCCGGCGGCTGAGAATTAAAATCGAGGATGATCCGACGAATCCTTCCTTTATTACTACCGTTTGGGGGTTTGGGTATAAGTGGGGGTTTTGATGGGCCTTCAGGGGAGCTTTGAGGTTTCCCTTTTACGTCTTCCTCGTTACTCTGGCGGTTTTTGTTTTCTGGTCCCGCCTCCGGCGGCCTACTTTCCAGCGAAGGAAAGTAGGCAAAG
>CAJUDT010000099.1 GCA_910585415.1 uncultured Flavonifractor sp. | reverse complement strand
TCCTTCGCTGGAAAGTAGGCCGCCGGAGGCAGGACCAGAAAACAAAAACCACCAGGGTACCGAGGAAGAGGCACCACCCCCACCAAAACCAAGACAAATAAAAAAGGAGGACCCGCCGTATGCAATACACAACTCTAGGAAAGACCGGCCTCAAGGCCGCCCTTGTATCTTTTGGAGGCATCCCCATCCAGCGCGCCGACGCGGCCAACACGAAAGCCGTCGTGGACAAGCTGGAGGAATACGGCATCAACTACATCGACACCGCCCGCGGCTATACCGTCTCGGAGGAATACCTGGGCCAAGCCCTGGAGGGCCGGCGGGAAAACTTTATCCTGGCCACCAAATCCATGTCGCGGGACTCCGCCTCTATGCAGAAGGACATTGAAACCAGCCTGACCAACCTGCGCACAGACTTTATCGACCTGTATCAGCTCCACAACCCGGGCGAAAAGGACATCGACCAGGTCTTTGCCCCCGGCGGAGCCTGGGAGGCCCTGGACGAGGCCCGAAAGGCCGGAAAAATCCGCCACATCGGCGTTACGGCCCACAGCCTGGACGTTCTGCGCCGCCTCATCAACGAGTTCAGCGACAAAATCGAAACCGTCATGTTCCCGTATAACATTGTCGAGCTCCAGGGCCGCGAGCTCCTGGCCCTGGCCAAGGAGAAGGGCCTGGGCACCATCGCGATGAAGCCCCTGGCTGGGGGCAATCTGGAGGACTGGCGGCTAGCCCTGCGCTTCGTGGCCCTCTCCGGCGTCTGCGATATCAGCATACCCGGCATGGGCTCCCCCGAGGAAGTGGACCGCAACGCCTCCGCCGCCGGGGACCTCTCCCCGCTCACCGAGGACGAGCTGGCCCAATGCGAGGCCATCCGCAAAGAGCTGGGCGAGCACTTCTGCCGCCGGTGCGGCTACTGCGCCCCCTGCTTCAACGGCATCGACATACCCGGCTCCTTCCTGATGGCCAACTATCTGCGCCGGTATGGCCTCAGCGAGTGGGCCAAGGCCCGTTACAAGGCCATGCCCTTCCACGCCAGCTCCTGCTCTATGTGCGGCGCCTGCGAGAAGCGCTGCCCCTATCACCTGCCCATCCGGCAGATGCTCCGGCAGGTGGAAAAGGACTTCGGCTATTGAACGCAGGGGAAAGGGAACAGCTTCCTGCAAACTCCCTAATCGTAACACCAAAAGGAGGACCCATCAACCATGCTGGACCATATTTATGTCAAAGGCGCGCGGGAGAACAACCTGAAAAACATCGACATTGAGATACCCCGGGACAAGCTGGTGGTGCTCACCGGCCTGTCGGGCTCCGGGAAGTCCTCCCTGGCCTTTGACACCATCTATGCCGAGGGGCAGCGGCGGTACGTGGAGTCCCTGTCCTCCTATGCCCGGATGTTCCTGGGCCAAATGGAGAAGCCCGACGTGGACTACATCGACGGCCTCTCCCCCGCCATCTCCATCGACCAAAAGACCACCTCCAAAAATCCCCGGTCCACCGTGGGCACGGTCACGGAGATTTACGACTATCTCCGCCTCCTGTGGGCCCGGGTGGGCACCCCCCACTGCCCCCACTGCGGCAAGGAGATTCAGCAGCAGACCATTGACCAGATCATTGACCAGGTGCTCACCCTCCCGGAGGCCACCCGCATCCAGGTCCTCTCCCCGGTGGTCCGGGCCCGGAAGGGGGAGCATCAGAAGATTTTCGAGGACGCCCGGCGATCCGGCTATGTGCGGGTGCGGGTGGACGGGTCCATTTACGACCTGACCGAGGAAATCAAGCTGGATAAAAACAAGAAGCACGATGTGGAGGTGGTGGTGGACCGGCTGGTCATTCGGGAGGACATCGCCCGCCGCCTCACCGACTCGGTGGAGACGGCCTCCACCCTGGCGGGGGGTCTGGTGGTCATCAACATCGTGGAGGAGGACCGGGACATCCTCTTCTCTCAGAACTACGCCTGTGAGGACTGCGGCATCTCCATTGAAGAGCTCACCCCCCGGATGTTCTCCTTCAACAACCCCTATGGGGCCTGTCCCACCTGCGCGGGGCTGGGCTCGCAGCTGAAGGTGGACCCGGCCCTCATCATCCCCGACCCCAAGCGTTCCATTCTGGAGGGGGCTATCACCGCCTCCGGCTGGAACAACATCAAGGGGGACTCCATCTCCCGGATGTACTTTGACGCTTTGGCAAAAAAGTACAAGTTCAAGCTCAACACCCCCATTGAGGACCTGCCGCCGGAGATTCTGGACCTCATCCTCTACGGCACCAAGGGGGAAAAGCTCAAGCTCACCTATGAGCGCAGCAACGGTCAGGGGACCCTCTATCAGGCCTTTGAGGGCGTGGTCAACAACCTGGAGCGCCGCTACCGGGAGACCCAGAGCGACGGTATGCGCCGGGAGCTGGAGGACTGCATGAGCGAGCACCCCTGCCCCGACTGTGGCGGGCGGCGGCTGAAAAAGGAGTCCCTGGCCGTCACGGTGGGGGGCAGCAGCATCGACGCCTTTTGTCAGAAATCCGTGGTGGACGCCCTGGAATTTGTGGACCGGCTGGAGCTGTCCCCCCAGAAGCTCATGATCGCCGAGCGGATTTTGAAGGAAATTCGGGAGCGGCTGGGCTTTCTGCGCTCGGTGGGCCTGCAATACCTGACCCTCAGCCGGGCCGCCGCCACCCTCTCCGGCGGGGAGAGCCAGCGCATCCGGCTGGCCACCCAGATCGGGTCCTCTCTGATGGGCGTGCTCTATATTTTGGACGAGCCCTCCATTGGCCTGCACCAGCGGGACAACGACATGCTCCTGGCCACCATGAAGCGCCTGCGGGATTTGGGCAATACCCTGTTGGTGGTGGAGCACGACGAGGACACCATGCGCTCGGCGGACTATATTGTAGACATCGGCCCCGGGGCGGGGGTCCACGGTGGAGAGGTGGTGGCCCACGGCACCGCTCAGGAGGTCATGGACACCCCCGGCTCCATTACCGGGGATTACCTCTCTGGCCGGAAGAAAATTCCTGTGCCCCAGGAGCGGCGGGCCGGCAGCGGGAAGCTGCTCACCATTCGGGGGGCGGCGGAAAACAATCTGGACCACGTTGACGTGTCCATCCCTCTGGGGACCTTTACCTGTGTCACCGGCGTATCCGGCTCCGGGAAGTCCTCGCTGGTCAATGAAATCCTCTTCAAGCGTCTGGCGGCGGATTTGAACCGGGCCAAGTGCCGGGCCGGAAAGCACGACAGCATTGAGGGAGAGGAATTTCTCGACAAGATTATCGACATTGACCAGTCCCCCATTGGGCGCACGCCCCGGTCGAATCCGGCCACCTATACGGGGCTGTTCAATGACATTCGAGAGCTCTTCGCCTCCACGCCCGACGCCAAGAGCCGGGGGTACAGCGCCGGGCGGTTCTCCTTCAACGTCCGGGGCGGGCGGTGCGAGGCCTGCCAGGGGGATGGCCTGCTGAAGATTGAAATGCACTTTCTGCCGGACATCTATGTGCCCTGCGAGGTGTGCAAGGGCAAGCGGTACAACCGGGAAACCCTGGAGGTCAAGTACAAGGGCAAGAACATCTATGAAGTGCTGGACATGACGGTGGAGGAAGCCCTTCCCTTCTTTGAGCACCTGCCCCGGCTGTACAACAAGCTCCACACACTGTATGAGGTGGGGCTGTCTTATGTAAAGCTGGGCCAGCCCTCCACCACCCTCTCCGGCGGCGAGGCCCAGCGGGTCAAGCTGGCTACGGAGCTTTCCAAGCGCTCCACCGGCTCCACCATTTATGTGCTGGACGAGCCCACCACCGGACTCCACACCGCCGACGTGCATAAGCTCATTGAGGTCTTGCAGAAGCTGGTGGAGGCGGGCAATACCGTGGTGGTCATTGAGCATAACCTCGACGTTATCAAGACCGCCGATTATGTCATTGACCTGGGCCCCGAGGGGGGCGACGGCGGCGGGCACATCGTCTGCACCGGCACGCCGGAGGCGGTGGCGGAGTGTCCCGAGAGTTATACCGGGCAGTATTTGAAGCGGGTATTATAACCAAAAGTTTTTGCGCCGCATTTTTGTTCTGCCTCTGACGGCGGGTACACCAAGGAAGTGACGTACCACGATAAAAAGGCTCCCCACCCTCGGGTGGGGAGCGCGTTTTATTCGTCCATTGGAATGATTTGAGCGCCTGCGGGCGGGGTAACTTCCGGGACCTTATCTGTGGGCAGACCGGAGAAATCCAATTGGAACTTCATATGGTTCCCCTCATAGGTCATCTCCATACCCATATCCATTGTCATCTTGTCGGGCGCGGCGTGCTCCTTCACGGTAAGTGCCATCGTCGTGCCGTCCTCATCTATCGACGCCTCCATGGTCAGGTCCATCGCTACAATGTCCTCTCCCTGCTCGGTGAGAGTGACTGTAATCTGAACCAAGTCCTCCAGCACGGCCTTGGCTACATATGTATTCCCTTCCTTGGTAAACGCCTGGTCACTGAGCATCTCCGTGTAAATCGACACCATTTGGGACAGCACCGCGTAATCGCTGGTACTGCTCAAGGGAACCTGCTTGACAGCCCATTTCAGGGCCTCGCCCACGGAAGCGTCCTCCAGCTGACTCAGATTGGAAGCGTTCACCGCCTCCAGCAGCTCGGCGCTCATACCGCCGAAATCCAGGGAATACCATGCGTCCGCACTCTCCCCATTGACCACCAGGGCCATAATAGGACCGCTGAAATAGAGCATTTCCGATTCAAAATCCGCCCGAATCTCGATGCTCAAGTCCTTCAGCAGAGGTTCCAGCATCGTTCTGGTGGCGTAGTCGGGCGCCAGGGCCAGCAGGCTGGTCAGGTCGGCCTCGGCCGTCATTTGAAGCCCCGTGTCGCCCAGAATGCCCTCCGCCGTTCCGCTCACCTGGATGGGCTGGGACAGCTCCTCGCCGCTCTCGTCCTCCAGGTCCAGAGTCATCTTACCGGCGAGGGCCATATTCGGAATCTCATGCTTGGCGCTGTAGGCGGCAAGGCGGTCCATCAAAGTGAACGTGGCGTCCCCAAAGAGGCTGTCCACATCCACAATCACCACCGTCTGCTGGTACTGGTCCCAGCCCACACTGCATCCGAAGGCCTCTGCGGCGAAGCGTACAGGCACATAGGTGCGGTTATTTTTGGCGTAGGCCGCCACGTCCATTTCCAGGGTGCGTACCGCGCCGTTCTCGGTAATCCTGGCCTGCTTCTCCCCCAAGGTCATAGCGAGGCTGACGCCGTCCCGCTGGGCGGTGACGGTGGAGGTGGCGGCATCATAATCCACCTCGGCCCCCATGGCCTCCAGCACCGCCCGGAAGGGCAGGAAGGTCCGCTGGTCCACGACCTCGGGCACTACATCTGTAAAGGGGACCATTTCACCGTTCAGCTGCACGGAAATCACCGGACGGGCGCCGTTGGGGGATTCCGCAGCCATAGCGGCTCCCGTGAGCAGGGCGGTCAGCGCCAGCAGGCTCGCCAGCAGCATCCCACAGTGTTTGAAACGCTTCATCTTCCAAAAACCTCCTTACAATTCTTTGATTGGCATGCCGTACCGCTTTTATCGTAGCACATTCTATCCCGATTTTCAACCGCCATTCCCCCATTGCCCGCAAAAAATCCCCCTGGACCACAAGTACCGCCCCAGGTCGTGCGTTATCAATGCCAAACTATAAGGTAGGAATACGCCAAAGAAAAAATATCGTTAAAAGGCCGTCGCAGTAGGTGAGCTTCTTGAGTCTTGTGGGCTTCATTCATCGAGCCTCTCATTTCCAATAAATAGGAAAAACCTCTTTTCCCCATTTCTTCATAATATTATATAAATAGATTTCACTACAGGGTAGAATTGTATGCGATAATTCAATGCCAGCGGTTGGGTCATGTTCTGCCCATTAAAACACAACCTGTTTAGAAATATATTCCTTGACTGCTCCCCGTGTTATGTTATACTCATAGCATAAGTGAGGGATGGACATACTGCACTGCTGGCACTTTTGAGCGTTGAGTTAGACCCATCTTGATAGGTGAAAAAAACCGGCTCATCCGGCACCCAGGAAACTCTGAACAAAATGAGAATGGAGGTTGAAATGAAAAAATTTATAACCATATTGCTTTGTATTGCTCTATTTGTATGTATTGTTCCAACCACCACACTTGTGCAGCAGGAAGTATCTAATGATGTGCTCGAAATCGAGCGTGTCACGGAGTCGTTTTTGTCTAACCTTGCGCGAAACACCTATCTATACGAAGATAACGATTTAGAGATGTATACATTGGCGGCTATCCCTCAAGGAAAAATACCAGAAGGTAAAAAATATGTGTTTGCAGATGAGTCCCTTTCAATAAATGATATTTATAACAGGCTACAATATATAGAAGATGTTGTTGTTTATGACAAGTTTTATTATCAGGAGCAAGGAATTACCCGCGAAAATTTCCGAGTTGGATATAGATTTGAGCCTCCAGAGATAAACGACAATACAGCAACAATTAAGGCGTTAGAAACAAAATCCTTTTATTATACACACGACCCTCTCAACAACGATATGACTGCTTCCTGTAACACGATTGAAGTCCAACTTGTAAAAGAGGACAAGAATTGGTATGTTGTAGATATTTCAGATAATTATTCGTTTTGTGAGGATGCGAAGGCACAAGGAATAGACTTGGATGTTGCTATTAAGGAAGCATCTTTGTATATCGCTGCTCAGAAAGCTACAGCAGAACAGAATGAGTCTGTATCGTTTCCCACAGATGTTGCTCTAAACGCAGAGCTTGAAGATGAAACATCCATTAAAAGTACAACCGAACAATTTCTCACTCTTTTAGCAAAAGAAATGTATTTATATGAAGCGGCTGAAACTGATACACTTACCATAGCTTCGCTAGATTTTTCTTCACAGGATGATTCAATCAATCAAATTATCGAATTTTATAAGCTATCTGAGCTTAAAACTGATCTTGAAACCATTGACGCGCTTGCGGAATATACAAAGTTTTATCGGGAAATATCTGGTATAACTCGCGAAAATTTTAATGTGTCCTACTCTTTTTCGGATATTGAAATCTATGATGATTATGCAACTCTTACTGCAAAAGAACATATCAGTTTCCATTATACACATATGTCAAATTTTAATGAGCTCACAGAACTAATAAATTCATATTCAATTGAACTTGTTAAAGTGAATGGTATTTGGTTTATCGCAAAAATGGTTTCAGATTGCATTTTTACACCAGATGCAATTGAAAGAGGCATTAATCTTGAAGAAGCTATTTCTCAGATCTCTGCTGAAATGGCATCCATTTCCGATGATGGCTTTGAGGATGCTGAACCAGGAACAGGACCCTGAAAAGGTAAAAGTCTGCCAGAAAGAAATTGCGGAAATCCCAGCGGAGCAGATTGCGTATGCAGACGAAACTGGGATTGACACATACTTATACCGGGAATATGGATATACACCCCCTTCCGTCGCAAGGCACAGCTTATTGATGTTGCGTAAAAGTATGGGGTTCGCTTAATTTTTCTGCCGCTGTATTCTCCTAAGTTGAATCCTATTGAGAATTTCTGGGCTTGGATGAAACGTCATCTGCGATCTTTCCTCGCTTCCTCTTCTTCCTTTCACTCTGCCACTTCTGATGCTTTTCAAGCGCGTTGACTATACCTCATTCTTTCTGTCCAGTATAGTCTTTTATTTTTCACGCGTTTGTCCTGCGCCACTGCACATAAAAAATCCCCCTGGACCACAGTCCAGGGGGAGCAATTTAGTCGGTGACAAAGGGCAGCAGCGCAATCTGACGGGCGCGCTTGATGGCCTCAGTCAGCTGGCGCTGGTGCATGGCGCAGGTGCCGGTGGTGC
>CAJUDT010000098.1 GCA_910585415.1 uncultured Flavonifractor sp. | reverse complement strand
ACTTTCTGTCCGCACAGAAAGTAACCCGCCGGAGGCGGGACCAGAAAACGAAACGTAGGGAGCACCGAGGAAGAGGCAAAGACCCCCGAAAAGCCTAATCAAAGCACCCCACCAATGCGCAAAGCCACCGAAAAAGAATCCCCCCCATCCCCCAAAAGGTTGACTCCTTTTTCCTCTGCCCGCCGGAGCAAATCGGGGTCCGGCTCCACGCCTTCGGTAAGAATCACGCAAGCCGCCTCGGTCAGCAGGGCCACCGCGGCCACATTCTGGTTGGACATAATCGTAAGCCACGCAGAGCCCGCCTCGGCCCGGCCCAGGACCCAACTGAGCAAATCCCCAACATACCCCCTGGAAACCTCCCGCCCGCCGTCGGCCAGATGAAACACCCGAAGCCCCAGCGCCTGCTGCAATGCCTGTACCGTCATAAATAAAAACCCCTCTCTATTCATCAAGACAAAAAGACTGCCCCCACCCGCTTCCAACCAAAAAACCGGCCCCCGTCAGACACACATAGTCTGGCGGCGGCCGGCCGTTTCACTCCTTGGGCTGCTGCCGCCGGAAGGGCGCGGGAAGATAATCGTCGGCGGAAGCACTCCCCCCGGCAATCTCCTGGAGCATCCGGGCCCGGACCTTGAAGATACAATCATCCTCCGAGGCCCGGCCCAACACCACGTCCTCCGCGAAGGCGTGGCACGAGGGGGCCCCGCAGGCCCCGCACTGGAGGCCCGGCAAAAGGCTCTCCAAATCCTGGATTTTCAATTGCTTGGACATGGCCTGCTCCCGGTCCTCATCTAAGAGGAAGGAGGGGAGATATTGCAGCTCCTTATCCCGCTTGAGGATATTCCGGTCCTCCCCCAGCAGCAGAAAACGATTCCGGGACACCGGCAGGCCCTTCATCAGGCCCTTGAGCCGCATCCGGGCCGCATAGGGGTTCTCCACCGTGAAGCATCCGCCCACACACCCCTGCGTACAGGCGGACAGCTCCAAAAAGTCCGTCTCCGGAAGGCGGTCGTCCTCAATTTCCTCCAGCATCCGAATCACATTCTCAATGCCGTCCACCGCCACGCACCGCTGGCCCAGCCGCGCCGCGCTCTCCCCGCCGCAGGCCGCCCAGCCCAGGCCCAGAATCCCCGCCGTGGACAGGGCGTCCGCTTCCTCCAGGCGCTTCATGGGGGTCAGCAGACGTAAGTATACATCCCGAATGGCAAAGGCCCCATCCAGCACCGGCTTGGCCAAGCCCTCCGGCGCACGGGCCGCGGTGACCTTGGAGGAACAGGGCACAATGGCAAACACCCCAATCTGCTCCGGGGGCAAACCGGTCTCCGCCGCCGCCTCCCGCCGGGCCAGGATAGCCGCCAGCTCCATGGGCAGAATGGTGCGCTCCACATGGGGGAGCAGTTTTGGAAAACGCAGGCGGATTAAACGCATAACCGTCGGACAGGAGGACGAAATCCGGGGCATGGGGCCGCTCTCCCCGGCGGTGATGCACTGGCGGGTATAGTCGGAAATCAGCTCGGCGGCTTTGGCCACCTCATAGACCTTGTGGAAGCCGATTTTCAGCAGGCCGCTGAGAACGATGTTCACATCATCCAGATTGTGGAACTGGGCGTACAGCGCGGGCTCCGGCAGGGCCACGCAGTATGGAAACCGGGTCAGCTGCTCCTCCAGCCGGTCCCCCGCCGACCGGATGGCCTTATGGGGACAGGCCCGGATACAGCTCCCGCAGTCAATGCACCGGTCGGGCAGCACGGTGGCCTTGCGGCCCCGGACCCGGATGGCCTCGGTGGGGCAGTTCTTAATGCAGGAGGTACAGCCCCGGCAGCGCTTGTAATCCGGTATGACGGCGTGGCGCATCATGTCCCCGTACCTCCCCTGCTCAGGCTTCGCATGGCTGGGGAATGCGGATGACCAGGGTGACGGTGGTGCCCTCCCCCGGCCGGCTCTCCACGGTCATATCGTCGGAATAGCGCTTCATGTTGGGCAGGCCCATGCCCGCCCCAAAGCCCAGCTCCCGGGCGGTGGCTCCGGCGGTGGACCAGCCCTCCTGCATGGCCTGCTCCACGTCGGGAATGCCGGGGCCGGTGTCCTCCATGCGGATGACAATCTGGTCCATCCCCACCTCCACCTGCGCCTGTCCCCCGTCGGCGTGAATGACCATGTTGATTTCCCCCTCGTACATGCAGATGGAGGCCCGGCGGATCACATCCTGGGGCAGGCCCAGCTTCTTCAGGGTGAGCTTCATCTTGCTGGAGGCCTCCCCCGCCTCGATGAGGTCCCCGCCCTCCACGGGATAGGTCAGCTTAATCGTTTCCATCACAATACCCCCGTAATCCATGGTAATAGAGCAGGCCGCAGGCCTCATACATCCGCTTGGGACAGGTCATGACCACGATATCCCGCTCCCCGGCCAGCTTTACAATGTCCTCGCCGGGGACCTTCCCCCGGACGAACACGATGCACTTCATCTCCACCATGTCGGCCGTGCGCACCACCTGGGGATTGACCAGCCCCGTCAGCAGCAGCGCCTGATTTTTCACAAAGGCCAGCACGTCGCTCATGAAATCGCTGCCGCAGGCGGACTGCACCTCCCGATCCAGGTGCTCCGCCCCCCACAGTACATCGGCGTTGAGAATCTCCTTGATTTCAGAAAGCATCATAGGCTTGCCGCTCCTTTCCTTGCGCACCTGCGGCGCCCGCCGCAATTCACCTGTATACTCTTCTTTATCATAGCACAGTTCCTCCCTTCGTGCAAAGGGTTCCTTCAAATTATTCACAAAGTTTTCCCCGGCGGCAGGGTCCTTTTCGACGTTCCCGGCATTGACAGTCTACTCCCCCTTCCGATATAATTTATCTTTAATAAGGTAAAGCGGCATTGGCTGCGCCTGATTACATTACGACTGTCAAGGAGGCCGTCTATCATGGGAAATGAGCGCGTATACAATTTCTCCGCAGGCCCGTCCATGCTCCCCCTGGAGGTGCTGGAGCGTGCCGGGAAGGAAATCACCAACTATCAGGGCTCGGGTATGTCCGTCATGGAGATGAGCCACCGCTCCAAGGTTTTTCAGAAAATCTTTGACGATACCCAGGCGAAATTCCGAAAACTCCTGGGCGTGCCGGAGGGCTACAAGGTCCTCTTCCTTCAGGGCGGCGCTTCCGGGCAGTTCTCCATGGCCCCGCTGAACTTAATCGGCAGGACCGGCCGGGCCGACTATGCCGTCACCGGCAATTTCTCCACCATCGCCTATAAAGAGGCCAAGAAGTACGGCGAAATTTCCGTGGCCGCCTCTTCGGAGGACAAGAATCACACCTACATCCCCCAGCAGAGCCAGCTGAAGCTGGACCCCCAGGCCAGTTACTTCTATTACTGCGCCAACAACACCATCTACGGCACCGAGTGGCAGTACGTGCCCGACACCGGGGATGTGCCCATCGTGTGCGATATGTCCTCCGACATCCTCTCCCGGCCGGTGGACGTGAGCAAGTACGGCATTATCTTCGCCGGAGCCCAGAAGAACATGGCGCCCGCCGGGCTCACCGTGGTGATTATCAAGGAGTCCCTGGCGGGGCATGAGCTCCCCTTCACCCCCCTGATGATGAACTACAAGACCATGATTGACAAGGACTCCATGTACAACACGCCCCCCTGCTGGTGCATCTATATGCTGGGGCTGGTGCTGGACTGGCTGGAGGACCAGGGGGGCATTCCCGGCATGGAGGCCATCAAGCACAGCAAGGCCAAGCTGCTCTATGACGCGGTGGACGCCTCCCGGCTGTTCACCTGCGCGGTGGAGCCCGGCTCCCGCTCGGACATGAACGTGGTTTTCCGCACCGGCAGCGACGAGCTGGACGCCAAGTTCGTTCAGGAGAGCGTCGCGGCGGGCTTCACCAACCTGAAGGGCCACCGGAATGTGGGCGGTATGCGGGCGTCCATTTACAACGCCATGCCCGTGGAGGGCGTGGAGAAGCTGTGCGACTTCATCCGCGCCTTCGATAAGAACAACTGATTCTTTTTCTTGAAAGAAAAAGAATCAAAAAGAACTTCCATACCGCTTCCGGGTCTCTGCGGGCTTTGGCCTGCCGCCCGGTAACGAGAACCTGTTTTATGGGAGAGCCGAATTGATATGAAACGAGACCAGCAACTGGAAAACAACGAGAAGGCCCGTCAGACCGCGAAGGAGGTCTACGACTTGGCCCGGCAAATCACGGCGGAACTTCACGCGGAGCACCGCCGCCCCTGCGTGCGTTTCACCCTGGAGCCCGGGGAGCCGGAGCTCTGCGCCAGCAAGGCGGGGGGCACGCCCTATCTGCCCCGGGATATGGCGTGGCCCTTGGACGGAGAGGGGGGACCCCTGTCCCTGCTGGCCCAGGTGGATTGCGCCGGACTGAGCGGACTGCCGGACTTCCCCCAGACCGGACTGCTGCAATTCTGGATTGCCTGGGAGGATGTCTGTGGGGTGGACTTTGAGGACCTCACCAATACCGCCGGGTTCCGGGTGCTCTACCATGAGACCATGGACCCCTCCGTCACGGCGGAGGAGGTTCAGGCCAAGCGCCCGCCCCGGCCCGAGGACGATTATGACGACGACTGGGGCCCCGTGTTCGTGCCCTGCCGCATCTGTCCCCAGCCTGCGGTAGAGCAGGGCATGAACACCTTGGACCCCCGCTTTCCCGCCCTCTTTCTGGAGAAATGGAACAAGGCCCGGCCGGACCTGCATCTGGACCACTGGTGGGGCCTCCACGCCCTGGTGGCCGACCGCCTGCGGGACTATGACGCCACCGGCCAGCCCGGCTGGACGGCCCCCTTCCACCAGCTGGGGGGCTATCCCTACTTTACCCAGTACGACCCCCGGCCCGGACGGTACGAGGATTTGGACGTGGTCCTCTTCCAGCTGGACAGCGAGATGCGGGACACCGGCAAGGGCGGCGATCTGGTCCTGTGGGGGGACTGCGGCGTGTGCAACTTTTTCATCAACCGGGAGGCTTTGAAACGGCGGGATTTCTCCCGCGTGGCCTACACCTGGGACTGCTGCTGAGGAGCGTGCTATGACAAAAACAGAACAGGCCCGTCTGGTGGTGGAGCGTATGCAGGGGGAGTGGGTCAAGCCCCGCCTGCCCTTCACTCTGGAGGCGGGGGAGCCCGGCTTTCTGGGGAACAAGGTGGGGGGCATCCCCTATCTGCCCCGGGACATGGCGTGGCCCACGGACCGCCGGGGTAAGGGGCTGACTCTGCTGGCCCAAATCAACTGCGCGTGGCTCAAGGGCCTGCCGGAGTTTCCCCATGCGGGACTGCTGCAATTCTTCATCGGCGGCAGCGGGAATCTCTACGGCATGGACTTTGACGACCAGACCATCCCCGACGGGTTTCGGGTGCTCTATCACGAGCAGGTGGATGCCTCCGTCACCCTAGAGCAGGTCCAGGCCAAGCGTCCCCCCGACCCGGAGGAACCGGACCTTCCCCTCATGGAGGACACCCCCTGCCGCATCCGCTTCGGCGCGGCGGAGGAACAGGGCATCACGGGGATGGACTTCGCCGCTCCCTTTACCTTTGTCCAGGTCTGGAACGCCTCCTTTCCCGGCGAACCCATTCAGGATATGTGGGACGTGCTGGGGGACATCGACGAGGATGTGGTGGAGGAACTTCTCAACCCCCACAACGCGGAGAGCTATGAGGGCCCGGACATCCCCTGGCACCAGCTGGGGGGCTATCCCTATTTCACCCAGACCGACCCACGTGAGCGCAGCGGCCTTTATGGGGATTTGGACACCGTCCTCTTCCAGCTGGACAGCGACTCCCAGCCCAACAAGCGGGATTTCGTCCTGTGGGGGGACTGCGGCGTTGGCAATTTCTTCATCAACCACGAGGCGTTAAAGCGGCGGGATTTCTCCCGGGTGGCCTATAACTGGGACTGCTGCTGAGACTATGCGGGGCGTTTTTGCCCAAAGGAGATGACCATGGATTCCAGACAAAATCTGCACCGGCTGGTGACCGCCGCCCTCTTTGCCGCCGCCATTGCGGTCATGACGGCCTATCTGCTCCATATCCCCCTGCCCACCGGGGGGTACATCCATCTTGGCGACGCGCTGATTTATCTGGCGGCCTGTCTGCTGCCGGTCCCCTATGCCGCAGCGGCGGCGGCCATCGGCGCGGGGCTGGCGGATTTGCTCACCGCCCCCATGTGGGTGCTGCCCACTCTGCTCATCAAGGCCCTGATTGTCCTCCCCTTCACCAGCCGGGGGGAGCGGCTGCTGTGTCCCCGCAACGTGCTGGCCGTTGTGCTGGCCGGGGTGGTTTCCCCCACGGCCTACGCCCTGGCCGGGTGCGCCCTGATGGGGAGTATGGCGGGCTTCGTCCCCCAGTTCCTGGGCACCCTGGCTCAGGGGGTTGGGAGCGGCGTGCTCTTTCTGGCCATCGCTCCGGCGCTGGACGGCGTGAATCTGAAGGCCCGTCTTGCGGGGCGGTGACCGGGCCGGGCCCGGTATCTGTGGCTGCGGAAGGCAGGCTTCAAATCTGTACAAGGAGGAACACCCTATGTTCCGTATCAAAACCCTGAATAAAATTTCCCCCGCCGGTCTGTCCGTGCTGGACCAGACCCGTTTCCAGATCAGCGACAACGCGGAGAACGAGGACGGCGTACTGGTCCGCTCCGCCGACATGCACGAGTATCCCTTCTCCGACGCGCTGCGGGCGGTGGCCCGGGCGGGAGCGGGCACCAACAACATCCCCATTGACCGCTGCTCGGAGGCGGGCATCGTGGTCTTTAACACCCCCGGCGCCAACGCCAACGCGGTGAAGGAGCTGGCGGTGTGCGCCCTGCTGCTGGCCTCCCGCAGGATTATTGCCGGAAGCCTCTGGCTGCGGGACCAGGCCGGGGCCGGACTGGATGTGGAAAAGGTTGTGGAAAAGGGCAAAAGTCAGTTCGTGGGCCCGGAGCTCACCGGCAAGATGCTGGGCGTCATTGGCCTGGGGGCCATCGGCGTGCAGGTGGCCAACACCGCCGCCAGCTTGGGGATGACCGTCTTTGGCTATGACCCCTTCCTGTCGGTGGACGGGGCGCTGTCTCTGTCCCGGTCGGTCCATCGGGCGCTGGACTTGGAGACCATTTATAAAAACTGCGACTATATTTCCATTCATGTGCCCCAGACGCCGGAGACCCGGGGCATGATTAACACCGACGCGATTCATATGATGAAGGGCGGCGTGCGCATTGTGAATCTGGCCCGGGGCGGGCTGGTCAACGACGACGATATGCTGGAGGCCCTGGAGTCCGGCAAGGTGGCCGCTTACGTCACCGATTTCCCCAACAACAAGATTCTTCAGGGGAAGAATGTGGTGGCGATTCCCCACCTGGGAGCCTCCACTCCCGAGAGCGAGGAAAACTGCGCCGTCATGGCGGCGCAGGAGCTGCGGGATTATCTGGAAAACGGGAACATCAATAACTCCGTAAATCTGCCCACTCTGGTTCAGCCCTGGAGCGGCGTGGCCCGGCTGTGCGTCATTCACCGCAATCAGCCCGGTCTGCTGGCCAGCATCACCGGCGTGCTCTCCAAGGATAATGTGAATGTGGAGAATATGACCAATAAGTCTAAGAAGGATTACGCTTATACCGTGGTCGATTTGGGCAGCCGTATCGGCGATAGCGTGGCCGATGAAATCCGCGCCCTGGACGGGGTCCTGCGGGTGCGCTTGCTCAATCACTGATTCTGCTATCTTTGCACAGTGCCTGCCGCGTGGGCTTTGTGCTTTGTGCCTTGAACCGAAAACCGTGCCGGGAGGCGCTTTGAGCGGGCTCCTGGCACGGTTTGTTTTTTCTATATTGGGCGCTGGTTGTTGGGGGCTGGTGCTGGGTTTGTTGGGGGCTGGTGCTGGGTTTGTTGGGGGTTTCTGCCTCTTCCTCGGTACTCCCTACGGGTCGTTTCCTGGTCCCGCCTCCGGCGGGTTACTTTCCAGCGAT
>CAJUDT010000097.1:6858-8026 GCA_910585415.1 uncultured Flavonifractor sp. | reverse complement strand
CCTCCGAATCCTTTGGTCGAAGCGGTTTTTCGACAGACTGGAACGCGTCCTTCCAGCTTGGAACGACGCGTTCCTTTTTGTCTTTTTTGTCTTGTGGCGGTTTGACTGCGTACATCCCCGGCCCGTGGTACAGCCGCTCAGGCCTCCACCACAAATTCCCGGACGTTTTCCTGGAACGCCGCTTTTTCCGCGCCGGTGCCCAGGACCTCCACCTCCACCGGCTGGGACAGGTCCAGGGAGAACAGGCCCAGGACCGATTTGGCGTTGACCACATAGCGCCCCGCGCACACGTCCACCTCACAGGGACAGCCGCAGGCGATATCCACAAACCGCTTCACCTGCTCCATGGAGGCCAGGGATATCTTAAAATCAGCCATATCCAAACGCTCCTTTCCAAATCCGGCCCCAGAGGGGGCCTTGTGACGATTCTGCCCCCATTATAGCCGCCCCAGACGGGCAAAGACAAGATGCAAGGCGAGGCTCCTGCCAAAATCAGGATTTTCTCCAAAACTCTCACCGGAGCGAGGACGATATTATGCACATTGCCATTGACACCCTGGGCTGCAAGGTCAACCAGTACGAGACTCAGGCCATGGAGGCCGAGCTGGTCCGCCGGGGCCACACCCTGGTTCCCTTTGACGGGCCCGCAGACGCCTATCTCATCAACACCTGCACCGTCACGGCGGTCAGCAGCAAAAAATCCCGGCAGGCCGTCCGGCAGGCCCGCCGCCGCGCCCCGGAGGCGGTCATTGCCGTCTGCGGGTGCTACGCCCAGACCGCCCCGGAGGAAGCCGCAGGGCTGGGGGTGGACCTGGTGATGGGGTCCGCCGGGCGGTTCGCCCTTCTGGACGCGGTGGAGGACCTGGTTCGGGCCCGCCGCGCCGGGCCGGTGGTGGAGGTGGACCCGGCCCTGAAGCGCCGGAGCTTTGAGCGCCTGCCCGCCGGGGGGCTCTCCGGGCGGACCAGGGCCATGCTCAAGGTGGAGGATGGGTGCGTCAATTTCTGCACCTATTGTATCATCCCCTATGCCCGTGGGCCGGTGCGCTCCCTGCCCCTCCAGGAGGCCGCCCAGGAGGCCGCACGGCTGGCGGCGGAGGGATACCGGGAGCTGGTCATGACCGGTATCGAGCTCTCCTCCTGGGGGGCGGATTTGCGGGACGGGACGGAG
>CAJUDT010000097.1:0-6848 GCA_910585415.1 uncultured Flavonifractor sp. | reverse complement strand
AATCGAGGCCTTGTGCGCCGCCGCGCCGGACCTGCGGGTGCGGCTGGGAAGCCTGGAGCCCCGGACCATTACCGAGGAGTTCTGCCGCCGGGCCGCTTCCCTGCCCAACCTGTGCCCCCACTTCCACCTGTCCCTCCAGAGCGGGTGCGACGCCACCTTGCGGCGGATGGGGAGGAAGTATACCGCCAGCCGGTATTGGGAGAGCGTCTCCCTCCTGCGCGCCCAGTTTGACCGGCCGGGGATTACCACCGACCTGATTGTGGGCTTCCCGGGAGAGACGGAGGATGAATTTGCCCAGACTTTGGCGTTTTTGGAGCGGTGCGGATTTTCGGCGCTGCATATTTTCCCCTACTCCCGCCGGGAGGGAACTCCGGCGGCGGATATGCCGGGGCAAGTCCCCCGGCACGTCAAAGAGGACCGGGCCCACCGGGCGGCGGAGGCGGCCAAACTCCTGCGGCAGCGCTGGCTGACGGGCTGGGTGGGGGAAACTCTCCCGGTACTGTTTGAAGAGGAAAAGGACGGACTTTGGCGTGGTTATGCGCCGAACTATACCGAAGTTGTGGCGGAGGGATCCGGTTTACACAATGCTCTGTGTCCGGTGGCCGTCACCGGCGTTCAGGGGGACGCATTAAGGGGAAATATCGTACCATAGACAGCAGCGCCAGCGCGGGAAGCTCCGCGCTGGCGCTGTGTGCCGGTTAGGGCTCGTCCATGTGCCAGACATATTCTCGGAACACGATGCGTAAGGAGGGGATGTCCTGATTGGCCAAATCGCCGCACTCCACAGTGACCCGGCAGGCCTTTTCGGTTAACGTACATGTGACCACAGCATCCTCGCCGTCCTGCGTGATTTGGGCGTCGGTGAGAAAATGGTTGTCCCGCCCAAGACTCCCGGCGGGGAAGGAATGGGGCCCCTCCGGATAGCTGTAGAGAAGCGGAGAGGTATATTCCGGGACATAGTCTCCGCTCTCCAGAGCGGTGTTGTACAGACGAATGGTAAAACAGCGGCTGTCCTCGTCGAAACTGGTTTCAATGTAAGGCGGCGTGGCGGTGTTCCCCTGAAAAAAGGTCCTATACCTATCGCCGTTGTCCCCGTTGGGAATGAACGTAAAGGAGAGCCCATCCACATCGACGCGTGCGTCATAGAGCTGCGCATACTTCCCGCTGACATTGCCCCGCCCATACCACCAGCCGATGGCCAGGGGTGTGGACGGGTCCGCCCACCAAACGTCCGGTCCGCCACCCCCTTCATAGGTTTCAGGGGTCCACTCGTATCGGCGTTCCAAATATCCGTGCGCATCTCCCAGCACAATCATCCTGTGTGTTTCCGGTATGTAATGGTATCTGCCATTCTTTCCCGTTGTGGTGTACCGTACCTCTCCTGCCTGTATGATCTCATAGCCGGCAATATCAGAATGCCCATTCATTTTCACCCGCCGCCCGGTTTCTCCAAACACCCACTCCAAAATGGTTTCATCGCGCCTCCCTTCATATTCCACCAGAAAATCCTCTTCCCAAGGGGTGATTTTTTTGACCGTATATCCCTCCTGGGGATAAAATACCTCGATTGCTTCCTTTGTGACCGGGAGCGTATCAAACTCGTACTCTGCCGCTGGGGTAGGTGTGGCTTGCACCGGCGCGGGCTCCGGGGTGGGGGATGCCGTCTCCGGCGGCGGGGGTGTCTGACAGCCCGCGAGAATGGCGGCAAGGGCCAGCAGGCAGAAGATGTTGGGGCGTATGCGTTTCATCGTCCTTCCTTTCTCCGTTTCTTTCAGGGTACTTCTATTTCCATCGACTCCGAGCGCAAATCCGTGATTTTTACCCGGATGGTTCCGCAGTCCTCCGGGATATCATACACACCCCGGACCAGGGCGTTTTTTTCCGGAATATCGACCGTCTCCGGACGCAGGACCGCGCCATCATAGTGCCAGTCAATCATGACGGAATCCACCAGCCGCCGCCAATCGGTCTCCCTGGGCAGGGAGAGCTTTTCCAGCAAACGGGCCGGACGAAAGGCGCGGATAACCAGCCTGCCGTCCACCCGGACCGCCTCGGCCCCGGCGGCGGGCCTTTGGGGGGCGCTCCGGCCCACCTGGTACACCCCAAAGCCGGGGGTACCCTCCAGCTCCCGCCCGGCGGTCAGGAGGCGTCTGGTCACCGTCTCCACGGCCCCCGGATTGCTGTCGGCCCCGAGGAACCGGCGGTCCAGCTTCATTGCCGCCGCCTGGGTGGTGCCGCTGCCCATAAACGGGTCAAAGACCAGCCCCCCCGGCGGGGCGCTGGCCGCGATAATGCGCTTGAGCAGGGCCTCCGGCTTCTGGGTAGGGTAGCCCACCCGCTCCCGGTCCTCCCGGTTGAGCTGCTCGATGTCCGTCCAATAGTCCTCCGGGATTTTGCCCTCGTCGATGTAATACCGGTAGACCTTGCCCGATTTCCGGTCCCGCTTTTCCTGGTACTGCCGCCCGGCGGCGTCGGTCTGGAGCTTCATGTGGGAATTGGGTTTCCGGTGGGCGGCCACATGGGGGGATTTGCCGTCGAAATAGTAATCCTGGGTCTTGGAGTACCAAAATATACTGTCGTGCTTGCGCCCGAAAAACCGCTCCCCCTTCCCCCCGATGGAGTAGCACCACAGGATTTCGTTTCGGAAGCAGCCGGGGCCAAACACCTCGTCCAGAAGCATCCGCAGATAGTGGCTGCGGCGGTAGTCGCAGTGCAGGTAGAGGCTCCCCCTGGGGGAGAGCAGCTCCCGCATCAGAATCAGCCGCTCGTACATGAATTGCAGGTATTCCTCGCAAATCCAGGTATCGCCGTACTGAGTTTCCCGCAGGACGGCCCTTTCCTCCCCTGGAGTTCCGCCCCGCAGAGTGATGGTCCGCTTATAGTCGGCGCTGCTGTCAAAGGGCGGGTCCAGGTAAATCAGGTCGATTTTCCCCCGGAATGTCTGGAGCAGATGCCCCATAACCTGGAGATTTTCCCCCCAATAGAGCCGGTTCCGCCAGCCCTCCCGTGCCGGGCCATAGACCTCCCGCAGGCAGGCCGGGGGACTGACAACAGAGCGCAGAGGCCGCTTCCCCGCCCAGCCGAAAGCGGGCAGGCCGGGGCCGGTCTGGGGCTCAAACGAGATGAAAATCTGCTCTTTCATGGATTTCCTCCCTTCACGGAGTCCGGCGATACGGGAACGGCCCCCCGGATGCTCCGGGGGGCCGCAGGTTCGTTCCAGGGTCCTGTCCTCAGCCCCCCAGCTGGGCGATGCCCTGCCGGATGCGCCGTAAGCTCTCCTCCCGGCCCAGGATGTGGCACAGCTCCACCGCGCCGCCGGGGGTGACGGCCTTGCCGGACACGGCGGTGCGCACCGGCCACATGATACGGCCGTTTTTCAGCTCCAGAGACTGGGCCAGACCGATGAGGGCGTCATGGATGGCGTCGTAGGTCCACGCGCTCAGGCCCTCCAGCACGGGCAAGACCTGCTCCAGGGCCTCTTTGGAATTTTCCTCGTTGGTTTTCATCTTCTTGTGGCAGTACAGCGCATTGGAATACTCCGGCAGAGCGTCCAAAAAGTCCACCTGGGGGGCGATATCCAGCCAGGTGTCGCACCGGGGCTGCACCAGCGGGGCCACCAGGGACAGGTCGATAGCGGGATTCTGGATGGCCCGGCGCAGGTAGGGCGCCGCCCCGGCGCAGAAGGCCTCCGCCGGGAGGGCCCGGAGGTAATTGGCGTTGAAATACTTGAGCTTGTCCAGGTCAAAAATCGCGGGGGACTTGGAGATGCCGCCAATATCGAACAGCTCCGACAGCTCTTTCAGGGAAAAGAACTCCCGCTCGGCATACTCCCCTCTGGGGGACCAGCCCAGAAGGGTCACATAGTTGACCACCGCCTCGGACAAAAAGCCCTGCTCCAGCAGGTCCTCGTAGGAGGGGTCCCCGTGGCGCTTGCTCATTTTGTTGTGCTGGTCCCGCATCACCGGGGAGCAGTGGATATAGGTGGGCACCTCCCACCCGAAGGCCTCGTAGAGCAGATTATACTTGGGGGAGGACGACAGGTACTCGCTGCCCCGGACCACGTGGGTAATGCCCATCAGGTGGTCGTCGATGACGTTGGCGAAGTTGTAGGTGGGCAGGCCGTCGGACTTGAGCAGCACCTGATCGTCCAGGGTGCTGTTTTCCACGGTGATGTCCCCAAAGACCGCGTCGGAAAAGGTGGTCTGCCCGCCGGCGGGAATTTTTTGGCGAATCACGTAGGGTACTCCGGCGGCCAGCTTCTGGCCAATCTCCTCCTGGGACAGCTCCCGGCAGTGTCCGTCATACCCCCCCAGGCCGTCCGCTCCGTGGAGGGAGGCCAGCCGCTCCTTATCACAA
Organism: uncultured Flavonifractor sp.; assembly: GCA_910585415.1. Lineage (GTDB taxonomy): Bacteria > Bacillota > Clostridia > Oscillospirales > Oscillospiraceae > CANAAV01. The sequence continues at coordinate 2,492 of CAJUDT010000097.1, read as the reverse complement.
AAACACCGGTAGGCGTGGCCCTTCTCCACCAGAAGCCCGGCATATCTGGCATAGAGGTCCCGGCGCTCCGTCTGGATATAGGGTCCCACCGGGCCCCCCACGTCGGGACCCTCGTCCCAGTCCAGACCGCACTTACGCAGTGTGTCATAAATCACCTGCGTCGCGCCCTCCACCAGGCGCTCCTGGTCGGTGTCCTCAATGCGCAGAAGAAACCTGCCCCCGCTGTGCCGGGCAATGAGCCAGGTATACAGGGCGGTGCGCAGGTTGCCCACGTGCATATACCCCGTGGGGGAGGGGGCGAAGCGGGTGCGCACGCCGCCCTTGGGAATCCGGGCCTCCAGCTCGTCAAACCATTTCATATCCATCCGAGAAAGCTCCTTTATTTCATAAGTCCCCCCTATTCTATTTTTTTAGGGAAGGATTGTCAAGAGGGATTAAATATGCTATTATAACAGGTAATGCCTCCGCCCGCCAAGGGGCGGCATCCTGACGGAAGTTCAAGCTCATTCGAGGTGTTTATTTTTATGGAAAATCAAAAGAAGGTTATGGTCTCCGGCATCCAGCCCAGCGGGGACCTGCATCTGGGCAACTACCTGGGCCCCCTCCACCACTGGCCGGAGATGATTGCGGAATTTGACTGCTATTTCTTCATGGCCGACCTGCACACCATCACCGTCCGCCAGGACCCGGCGGCTCTGCGGAAGCGGACCCTCACCCAGCTGGCCCAGTATATCGCCTGCGGCCTGGACCCGGAAAAATGCGTGCTCTTTGTCCAGTCCCACGTGCCCGCCCATACCCAGCTGGGCTGGGTGCTGGACTGCTACACCATGTTCGGGGAGCTCTCCCGCATGACCCAGTTTAAGGACAAGTCCGCCCGGAATGCCGACAACATCAACGCGGGCCTGTTCACCTACCCCAGCCTCATGGCGGCGGACATCCTCCTGTACCAGCCGGATTTCGTCCCCGTGGGGGAGGACCAGAAGCAGCATGTGGAGATCTGCCGGGACATTGCCGAGCGCTTCAACGGCGTCTACGGCGACGTGTTCAAGGTCCCTCAGCCCTACATCGCCAAGGTGGGGGCCCGGATTATGGGCCTGAGCGCTCCGGAGTCCAAAATGAGCAAGTCGGTCCCCGAGGGCTGCGTCTTTTTGATGGAGAAGCCCGAGGACATTATGCGCAAGTTCAAGCGGGCCGTCACCGACAGCGACACGGAAAACCCCGTCCGCTACGACCCGAAAGCCAAGCCCGGCGTATCCAACCTCATCCAGATTTATGCCGCCGCCACCGGCAAGCCCTTTGCGGAAATCGAGGCCGAGTTTGCCGGAAAGGGCTATGGGGCCTTTAAGCCCGTGGTGGGAGAGGCCGTGGTGGAGTGCCTGCGGCCCATCCGGGAGGAAACCGAGCGGCTGCTGGCCGATAAGGCGTACCTGGAGACGGTCTGGCGCGCCGGGGCAGAGCGGGCCGAGTACGTGGCCATGAAAACTTTACGGAAGGTGTACAAGAAGGTGGGCTTCCTGGCCCGGTAACTAGAAAAGGAGCTCGTCTCATGCCAATGAAACTGGAACCCTCTCTCATCGGAGTGGTGGCCGCCGCCCTGGTGGTGGCCCTGCTCATTTCCCTGGTGTCCACCCCGGTGGTCAAAAATCTGGCCGCTAAGGTGGGCGCGGTGGACGTACCCAAGGACAACCGCCGTATGCACGACCACCCCATCCCCCGCATGGGCGGTCTGGCCATCTTTTTCGGCTTTGTGCTCAGTGTGCTCATCTTCGCGGAGCTCACCCCCCAGCTGCGGGGGATGCTCCTGGGGGCCTCCATGATTGTGGTGCTGGGCATTTTTGACGATATCTACGCCCTGAAAGCCCTGCCCAAGCTCTTTGTGCAGATTGCCGCCGCCCTGGTGGCGGTGTGCTCCGGCAACGTCATTGAGGCCCTGTCCAACCCCAATATTTTTTCCTCCGACCCCTATTGGGAGCTCGGCATACTGAAAATTCCCTTCACCGTCCTGTGGATTGTGGCCATTACCAATGCCGTCAACCTGATTGACGGCCTGGACGGTCTGGCCTGCGGCGTGTCCACCATCAGCTCCATGACCCTGCTGGTCATCTCCCTGGTGGTGGCCGACGGGCCCGCCGCCGTCCTCATGGCCGCTCTGGCCGGGGGGTGCATCGGCTTTCTGCCCTACAACCTGAACCCCGCCAAGATTTTTATGGGGGACACCGGGGCCACCTTTCTGGGCTATGTGCTGGCGGTGGTGTCCATCCAAGGGCTGTTCAAGTTTTACACCATCATCTCCTTTGCCGTCCCCTTCCTGATGCTGGGCCTGCCCATTTTTGACACCTGCTTCGCCTTCATCCGGCGGATTGCCCACGGCCAGAGCCCCATGCACGCCGACCGGAGCCACGTCCATCACCGGCTCATTGACATGGGCTTTTCCCAAAAGCAGGCGGTGGCGGTGCTCTATATCATCAGCGCCATTCTGGGCCTGTCCGCCG
>CAJUDT010000096.1 GCA_910585415.1 uncultured Flavonifractor sp. | reverse complement strand
GGGACCAGAAAACAAAAACCTCCAGAGTAACGAGGAAGAGGCAGAAAAGAAACAAAAACCACCCCCGAAAGCCGCATAACCCCCGCCCAAAAACAGAAAAGAGAAAGGAACCACCCATGCTGAAACTAATCCATTCCGCGGATTTTCATTTAGACGCACCATTTTCATCCCTGCCCCCGGACCTGGCCCGTCAGCGGCGGGCCGAGCAGCGCACCCTGCTCACACGTCTGTCCCAGCTGGTGCAGACCGAAAATGCCGACTTAGTCCTGCTCTCCGGCGACCTGCTGGACTCCAGCCAGACCTATCAGGAGACAGTCCAAGCCCTCTCCCGCACCCTGGCGGAAATCCATGTCCCTGTGTTCATCGCCCCAGGCAATCACGATTTCTGGTCCTCCCGCTCCATTTACGCCGGAACCCACTGGCCCGACAATGTACATATTTTTTCCACCGTCTCTGTGGAATCCATTGAGCTCCCACAGCTCAATTGTGTCATCCACGGAGCGGCCTTTACCACCCCCCATGCCGACCGCTCCCCCCTCCTGGGCTTCTCCGCCCCCCGGGACGGAAACACCCACCTGATGGTCCTCCACGGCGAGGTGGACAGCCGGGGCCGCTACGGCCCCATCGACTCCCAGGCCATCGCCGGCAGCCGCCTGACCTACCTGGCCCTAGGCCACATCCACGCCTGTTCCGGCCTGCAATGGGCTGGCAGCACCGCCTGGGCCTACCCTGGGTGCCCCGAGGGGCGGGGCTTTGACGAGCTGGGCGACAAGGGCGTGCTCTCCGTGACCATCGACGGGGAAGACGTCTCCGCCCGCTTCGTGCCCCTGGCCGGACGGCGGTACCAGCTTCTGACGGTGGACCTCACCGGCGCGGACTCCCCGCAGGAAGCCTTGGAGGAAGCCCTGACGCCAGACCTGGAGCGGGACTGCCTGCGCATCCGCTTTACTGGCTTCTGGCCGGAACCTCTGGACTTAAACGCCCTGGAGGCCCTGGCCGCGCCCCGGTGCTTCCTATGCGCCCTGCGGGACGAGACGCGGCCCGTCCGGGACCTGTGGGAGCGCACCGGGGAGGAAAGCCTCACCGGGCTTTTTCTGCGGGGGCTCCGCCGGAAACTTGAGGATGTTTCAGACCCCCAGGAGCGGGAGCGCCTCACATTGGCCGCTCGCTTCGGGCTGGCGGCTCTGGAACATGGGGAGGACTGCTGCCCATGAAACTAAAAAAACTTCAGGCCAGCTTTGGCGGCCTGCAAAACGAAACCCTGGTGCTGGAGGACGGCCTGAACATCCTCCAGGCCCCCAACGAGGGGGGGAAATCCACCTGGTCGGCCTTCCTGCGGGCCATGCTCTACGGCATCCGAAACGACCGCAGCAAGCAGGGCTACATCGCCGAAAAAATCCGCTACCAGCCCTGGAGCGGCGCGGCGATGGAGGGCGTTTTGGAGCTCACCTGGCAGGGGAAGAACATCACCCTGCGCCGGGGGCCCAAACGGAACAGCCCCTTTGGAAATTTCGAGGCGGTCTACACCGGCACCGGGGAACCCGTCCCCGGCCTCACCGGGGAGAACTGCGGCGAGGTCCTCACCGGCGTACCCCGGGAGGTATTTGAGCGCTCCGCCTTTCTGGGGCAGGGCCGCGCCGCCATTGACAGCTCTCCCGCCCTGGAGGCACGGGTAGCCGCGCTGGTGTCCAGCGGGGACGAGGACGTGTCCTTCTCCCAGGTGGAGCGCTGTCTGAAGGACTGGCGCAACCGCCGCCAGCACAATCACACCGGCCTCATTCCCAAGCTGGAGGGGGAGCTGACCGCTCTGGACGAGGTCCTCTCCCGGCAGGCCAAGGCCCACCGGCTGGCCCAGGAGGCCCAGCGGGAGCGGGACCGCCTTCAGGCCGAATACAAGCGGCTGGAGGGGGAGCGGGACGCCTACCTCAGCCGGGCCCAGGCGGAGCGCCGCCGCCGGTATGACGCGGCCCTCGCCGCCCAGCGGGAGGCACAGGAGCAGGTGGACCGCCTGGAGGCCGAGCTGAACCGCCACGGCGCGCCCCCCAGCCGGGAGACTCTGGCGCAGGCCCAGGAGGCCCTATCCAAGTTCAACGGCCTCAACAGCAGCCGCCAGCTGGCCCAGCGGCAGGCGGAAGAGGCGGCCCGGGAGGCCCAGGCAGTCCGGCAGGCTGCGGGGGACGGCGCTTTTTCGGGCATGGAGCCGGAGGAAGCCGTTCAGCAGGCCCGGCTGGACGCGGAGGAAGCCCGGCAGGACCCCAAACCGGCCTACTGGGCCTTGGGCGCTCTGGCGGCGGGGGTGCTTCTGCTGCTGCTCCCCCTGGTGCTGACGGACTGGCCCGCCCTGGTTTGGCCCTGCCGGATTGCGGGCGGGGTGTGCGTGCTGGGGGCATGGGCGGCGCTCCTTTTGAGCCTGCGGAGGCAGCGGGCAGCGCGGGAGCGCACCGCGCAGCTGCTGGCCCAATATGGCGCGGAGACGCCCGACGATATCCTATCCCTTGCGGAGGCCTACCGGCAGAGCGCCCAGAGCATCCGGCAGGCCCGCCGCCGGCAGGAGGACGCCGAGGCCGCTCTTGCCGGGCTGGCCGAGGAGCAGGAGGCCCACCGGGCCCGCCTGCTGGAGCTGGTCCACACCTTTGCCCCGGCGGCTTCTAATGTCTTTGGGGCCTCCGCCGCCATCAGCCGGACCCTTGGGCTTTTGGAGAAGCGCGCCCATGCGCGGGTACAGCTGGAGGGGGCCAATCAGCTGGTGGACAACCTCCCCCGGCCCCTGGAGGGCCTGGAGCCCATCACCGGCGCGGAGCCCCGGTTCAGCCCGGAGGAAACCGCCGCCCGGCTGGACGCCGCTCAGGATGAGCTCCAGCGGCTGGGACAGGCCCTGGCCACCGCCCAGGGGGAGCGGAACAGCCTGGGGGACCCGGACCAGCTCAACCGCCGCCGGGAGGAACTGGTGGAGGAACTCTCCCGCCGCCGGGAGGAATACGCGGCCCTGAGCGCCGCCCTGGAGGGGCTGGACGAGGCCCGCGCCGAGCTCCAGGCCCGCTTTTCCCCGGCCCTGAACCGCCGGGCGGGGGAGCTGCTGGGCGCCCTCACCGGGGGGAGGTACGCGCAAGTGACCCTCACCCGGCAGTTTGAGGCCCTGGCCCAGGAGGCCGGAGCCCTCACCCCCCGGCAGGCCCTGAGCCTCTCCCAGGGGACCGCCGACCAGCTCTATCTGGCGGTCCGTCTGGCGGTGTGCGAGCTGGCCCTGCCCCAGGGGAGCGCCGTCCCGCTGGTGCTGGATGACGCCCTGGCGAATTTTGACGACGAGCGGTGCGCCCTGGCCCTCAAGGTCCTGGGAGAGCTGAGTACACAGCGGCAGGTTTTGCTCTTTACCTGCCACAGCCGGGAGGCCGCCCTCTGGGCCGCTGCCGCGAAGGGCAAAGCAGAATAAAAAACCACCGTTCCCCGCCTATTGGGGGAACGGTGATTCTTTTTGCGTCTGAATCAGGACAGCAGCAGCTTATCGTCGGCCTCGTCGCTGCCGGAGGCCTGACCGAATTTGGCCAGGAGCTGTTCCACGGTGAGTTTTCGCTTTTCCTCTCCGGCGATGTCAATGACCACCCGGCCGTCGTACATCATAATGAGCCGGTTGCCGTGGGCAATGGCGTCCTTCATGTTGTGGGTAATCATCAGTGTGGTGAGGTTGTCCTTCTGAACCATGCGCTCGGTGGTGTCCAGGACCTTGGCGGCGGTCTTGGGGTCCAGGGCGGCGGTGTGCTCGTCCAGGAGCAGGAGCTTGGGCTTTTTCAGGGTGGCCATCAGCAGGGTCAGGGCCTGCCGCTGTCCGCCGGACAGCAGGCCCACCTTGGAGGTCAGCCGGCTCTCCAGCCCCAGGTCCAGGAGCTTGAGCAGCTCCCGGTATTCCTCCCGCTCCCGCTTGTTGATGCCCACGCGGAGGGTGCGCTTCTGCCCCCGGCGGGCGGCCAGGGCGAGATTTTCCTCAATCTGCATGGTGGCGGCGGTGCCCATCATGGGGTCCTGAAACACCCGGCCGATGAACGCCGCCCGCTTGTGCTCCGGCAGGCGGGTCACGTCCTGCCCGTCGATGACGATGCTCCCCTGGTCGGCGGTGTAGACGCCGGCCACCAGATTCAGCAGGGTGGACTTGCCCGCCCCGTTGCCCCCGATGACGGTGACGAAATCCCCGTCCTTCAGGGTGAGGTTTACCCCGTTGAGAGCCCGCTTCTCATTGACGGTGCCGGGGTTGAAGGTCTTATAGACCTGGTTGACTTCAAGCATTGGCAGGGCCTCCCTTCGCTGCGGCCTTGGTAAAGTATTTCCCCTTCCAGTAGGGAATGGACAGGAACAGGGCCACCACCAGGGCGGTCAGGAGCTTCAAATCGGTGGACTCCAGCCCCAGCCGGAGAACCAGGGTAATGACGGCATAATAGATGGCCGCGCCGGTGACGGCGGAGAGCAGCTTGAGGGCGAAATTACGGAACACCTTGCCCAAGAGCACCTCCCCGATGATAACGGCGGCAAGGCCGATGACGATGGCCCCCCGGCCCATGTCGATGGTGGCGCTGCCCTGGTACTGGGCCAGCAGGGCCCCGGAGAGGGCCACCAGCGCGTTGGACACCACCAGCCCCAGCACCTTGCTCCAGTTGGTGTCGATGCCCTGGGCCCGGGCCATATTGGGGTTGGAGCCCGTGGCCCGGAGGGCGGAGCCCTGCTCGGTGCCAAAGAACCAATACAGGATACCAATCACCGCCGCCACCAGAAGGGCCAGCAGCAACAGGGGGTTGTTGAGCCCTAGCTCCCGGATGTACCGGGAGGACACCAGCAGGCCATGCCGGTCCACGCTGACGGCCAGGGTGGCCTTGGTCTTGGCGGCATCCCCGATTGCCATGATGCGCAGATTGAGGGAATATAATGCCAGCTGGGTCAGAATACCCGACAGAATGGCGGGAATGCCGCAGGCGGTGTGGAGCAGTCCGGTGACCAGTCCGGCCGCCATCCCGGAGAGCACCGCCGCCAGCAGGGCCACCCAGGGGCTGACCCCCAGGCTGATAAGCAGGGCGCACACCGCTCCGCCGGTGGCCAGGGAGCCGTCCACCGTCAGGTCGGCCACGTCCAAAATACGGTAGGTAATGTATACGCCGATGGCCATAATGCCCCAGATGAGCCCCTGACCCAGGGCTCCCGGCAGGGAATTGACAAATGCCGTCAGAAAATCCATGCTCTCGTTCCTCCAGTACTGACTGTGGTAAAATCAGACCGAAAACCGCAGGAAGCCTTATTTCCTGCGGTTTTCGCTATTCCAGTTTGTATGGGCTCACCCGATGGGCTGATAGCCCTCCGGCATGGTGATGTTCAGGGCCTGGGCCATGTCCGCGTTGTACATCTTGTCCAGGGTGGTGTCGAAGCCAATGGCCAGCTCGGAGACGCTCTTTTCCCCGGTGAGAATCTGGACGGCCATTTCACCGGCAATCCGGCCGATTTCCTCGTAGCTGATGGACAGAGTGGCCAGTCCGCAGCCGGAGCAGATGCCGGACTCCCCGGCGATGACCGGCATTTGGGCGGGAATGACGATGTTGGCGATGGTCTCGGTGTTGTTGGCGGCGGTGTTGTCGGTGGGAATGTAGAGCACGTCGGAGTTATCGCAGGCGGTCTGGACCACCGAGGCCAGGTCGTTCACGTCGGTAAAGGCGTACTGGGTGCAGGTGTAGTTCATCCCCTCCAGGTAGCCCTGAACGGCCTCCACCTGGAACACGGAGTTGGGCTCGGCGGAGCAGTAGACCAGACCCACGTTTTTGGCGTCGGGGAAGAGCTCCTGGAGCATCGCCGCCTGCTGGTCCAGGGGGGCCAGGTCGGAGGTGCCGGAGATGTTCCCGCCCAGGACCTTGTCCTCGGTGGAGTCCAGGTTCAGGGCCACACCGTAGTTGGTGATGGCGGTGCCCAGGATGGGAATGGTGTCGGTGGCCGAGGCGGCGGCAGTGAGGGAGGCGGTGGCGTTGGCTAGAATCAGGTCCACTCCCTCGGCGATAAAGCCGTCAATGATGGTGGTGCAGCCGGGGGCCTCGCCGCCGGCATTGCCCTCCCGGAAGGTAACGGCGTCCCCCAGGGCCTCGGTCAGGGCGTCCTTAAAGCCCTGGGTGGCGGCGTCCAGCGCGGGGTGGGGGGCCAGCTGGCAGATACCCACCACATAGCTGCCGCCGGGCGCACTGCCGGACGGGTCCAGGGTAGCGGTATTGGGCGCGGGGGTCGCGGCCTGACCGCCTCCGCCGCCGGAGCAGGCGGCCAGGGACAGGGTCAGCGCCAGTGCAAGAAGCAGTGCGGTTAATTTTGACAATCTTTTCATGACAGGTTCCTCCATTTTGTGCAGGATATACACTTTAGCGCTTTTAATGGATAAAGTGTACAGGGGCAAAAAAAGCGCCCGCAAGGCTTGACGAAGCCTATTATAATGACCGAAGGGCCATCTGTCAACCTCAAATTTTGTAAACCCGGCCAAAATCGGGACCGGCAGGGCAGAACAAAGCCCCTGGATGAGCGCTCCGCCCGGAAGGGAATCTTCACAAAATCTTTACCCTCTCCCCCCAGGCTCCCGCCCTTTTTTCATGGACTTTTCCGCCGGGCTGTGGTAAAATAGGGCCGATTCGCAAAATCAGACGTTGGGAGGCGGGGCGGAGTGCGGACGGAAATACTGGGGGTCGGCTTTGACGACCTGACCCCGGAGGAAGCGGCGCGGCGGGGACAGGCCCTGGTGGAGACGGAGGGGTTTCACTACGCCGTCACCCCCAACCCGGAGTTCCTGCTGGCGGCAAAGAAGGACGCGCCCTTCCGGCGGGCTCTGCTGGGGGCCGACCTGGTGCTGGCCGACGGGGTGGGCGTCACCTACGCCGCCAAAATTCTGGGCCGTCCGCTGAAGGGCCGGGTCACCGGCATCGGCTTTGCCCAGGGCCTCATGACCTGGATGGCCCGGACGGGAAAGCGGCTCTATTTGCTGGGGGCCAAGCCCGGCGTGGCCGAGCTGGCCGCCGCCAATCTGAAGGCCCAGCACCCTGGCCTGCTGGTCTGCGGCACCCACGACGGGTATTTTTCGGAGGACGGCCCGGTGGTGGAGGATATCCGCGCCCACGCCGCCGACGTGGTCTTTGTGTGCCTGGGGGCCCCCAAGCAGGAGCTTTGGATGGTGAAGCACGGCCCCGCCTCCGGCGCGCGGCTGATGGTGGGCCTGGGGGGCTCTCTGGATGTGTTCGCGGGCATTGTGGAGCGGGCCCCAGAGGGCTTTCAGCGGCTGGGGCTGGAGTGGCTTTTCCGCCTGATGAAGGAACCCAGCCGCATTGGACGCATGTCCAAGCTGCCCCTGGTGCTGGTGGACGCCCTGGGGGAGCGGGTCCGGGGCAAGTAAAAAACTTCCGGGCTCCGGCGGACGGCGCCCGGTTGTACATAAAATCAATCGAACGATGCAAGGAGGATACGGAAAATGGTTATCATTCTATTGGGCGAGGGTTTTGAAGAGACGGAGGCGCTGACTCCGGCCAACCTGCTGCGGCGGGCGGGCATCGAGGTGTCCCTGGTGGGCCTGACGGGCCGTCAGGTGACCGGCGGTCACGGCATCATAGTTCAGGCCGACCAGACTCTGGAGGAACTGGACCAGAATTTGGATTTGAATCAGGTGGAGATGCTGGTCCTTCCCGGCGGCGGGCAGGGCACCGCCTCCATTCAGCGCAATGAGCGGGCTTTGGGGCTCATCCAGCAGTGCTGGGACCACGGGTGTTTCCTGGGGGCCATCTGCGCCGCGCCCACCATTCTGGGGGCCATGGGCATCCTGGACCGCCGCAAGGCGGTATGTTATCCCGGCATGGAGGACCGGTTGGGCTCCGGTGTGTACACCGGCGGACGGCCCATCGTGGTGGACGGGCATCTGGTCACCGGCCGGGCCGCGGGCGCGGTGTTTGACTTCGGCCTGAAGCTGGTGGAGGTCCTGCGCGGGGTGGAGGCCGCCCGCAGAGTGCGCTATGCCGTGTACTACCGGGGCGAGCAGTTCTAAACCCCTTGGGGAAGCCATAACGGACGGTATCAGCTTGTCGAAAAAGTCCTGCGGACTTTCCCGCCAAGCTGAGGAAAATTTCAA
>CAJUDT010000095.1 GCA_910585415.1 uncultured Flavonifractor sp. | reverse complement strand
TTGCCTACTTTCCTTCGCTGGAAAGTAGGCCGCCGGAGGCAGGACCAGAAAACAATAACCACCAGAGTATTGAGGAAGATGCACAAGTGACTGAAAGAGGAAGTGAAAGAAGCCGAGCAAATCCGAAAGAGTGTTTACAGTATCTTGCGTCAGGAACAGCGGGAGCAGCAGCCCCGCAGGGCGCAGGATATGGAGCGGTAACAGGCAGGGCGGCGGGGATAGGCAATACCCGTCACCGCAACTTTGTTTTGGCCTTTCCCTTGCAAGTAATAGACCAGGAGGGACAAGGGAGCAAAAGCGAGATTTGGGCCGCAGGCTGGCAACTTCTAACCCAAGCCGTTATCCTCAACTATCACTAATCCACGAAGCAAAGCCCGATTTCAAAAGCCTGTTTTTTGCATCTAAAAGGCAATCATTATCAATAATTCTTTGATTTATGCCCCAAATATCATTTGTAACACTTGCTGTATTTTTTCCAGTGACATAAGCCATCACAATCGCCAAATTTTCATCACACATATAATCATATAGCAAATACAGCAAAGAAAAATACTGTTCCCTATTTACTCCATTGGGGAATGCTATTTGTATCATAATCAGTGTGCTTTTAAGATACTCTGGAACTTGTCTATTCTGCATCGTAGTCCCCCCCTCAGTCTTTGCGGATAGCACTAAGTATAGCACATCTCCCCGCCGAAAATGGGGAACAGGATTTTACAATCCTACTCCCACGCCCCCGGCCACTCCCAAAGAACAGAATAAGGGCAGGAGCGTCCCCGGCGGGCGTGGACATTTACTCGTCCCGGGTGGGGAAGTCGTGTTCTGAAATCACCTCGCCGCTATCGGCATCTTTCACGGTCACATGGACGGCCCATTCATCGCCGGAGACGCCGCAAAAAATTTGATACTGGCCCAAATAGGTTGCAGGCCAGACTGTCGCATATAGAGAAGTAATTGGCTGGCTCGCCTCATAGTCCGCTTTATCCACATAAGTGACTACTGCCCACGGTATTCCATCACCATCAATTTCTGTGTACTCCGCCCCTTGAATGGATGGGAACTCTCCAAAAGCATATTGAAAGCGTCCAGCGTCGAATAGCTGGGTTTTATATGTTTCAAACTGCTCCGGCAGGAAAATGTAATTGACAGAACCATCCGCGTTGGCCGTAATATCTGTTATGCGTTCCATAGGGGCAGCTTCGCCTTCGTGATTGTACTGTTCACTATTTTGAAATTCCGCAATTAAATCTTCCGCGCCGTTACCGCCCATAAGCGTGACGGGTATTTCAACAACAATATAGCCGTCCTCATTTACCGGAGGTGTGTATGTATTTGCCGGCCCGTCCACACCAGACGTATCCTCCTGCGGTTTACCCCCACAGCCTGCCAGCGAACCGAGCAGGAGCAAAAGTGATAAGGCAAGCGCGGCCCCCTTTTGTAATCGTCTTTTCTGTTTCACCATACCTGCGAACCTCCCTTTGCTTTTTTAACAAATATCAAAACGCACCACGCCGCCATATACAATAGAACATAGGCCCCCGCCAGTACAAGGGCCTTGGGCTTTAAGTATAGCACATCTTCCCAGCGAAAACGGCTTCTAACCGTCCACGGGGCTTTTCCCGCCTGATTTTTCCCATCCCTTGAAACGTTCCTCTTGACAAAAAGCCTAAGGGAAACAAGCAAGCCCCGATTTAGGCCCGCAAAAAGCCCTTCCCGAAGATTTCACTGGAATTAGCAACAATCAAGAACGCCTGGGGGTCATGCTTTTTCAGGTATTGCCGCAAAACCACAGCCTGCCCCCGAGAGAGAACCGTCAAAACGATATGATGCACCTCATGGGTATAAGCCCCCTCGGCTTTCCAGAGCGTAGCCCCCCGTACCAGCTCATTGGTCACAAAATCCGTCACCAGCTCCGGCTTGGAGGTAATCACAAAAAACGCCTTCCTGCGGTTAAAGGACTCAATGGCGCTGTCCACCAGCACCGACTTGAACACCAGCCCCAGCAGCGAATACAGCCCCGCGGAAATATCAAAGACCAGCAATGCCCCCGCCGCTATGGCCACGTCAACAATCAGCAGGGCCCGCCCCACATCCATCCCTGAATGCTTCTTCAAAATCAGCGCGCCGATTTCCGTGCCGCCGGTGGAGGCGTTGATATTAAACAAAATCGCCGCGCCTACCGCCGGGAGAATCACCGCAAAAAAGAGCTCCAGCATTTTTTCATCCGTCAGCGGCCCATCCAGCGGACAGACCCACTCCAAAACCTGCACCAGTCCGGAGTATAAAACCGTACAATAGACCGTCCGCACGCCAAAGCCCTTGTCCAGCATCAAAAATCCCAGCACCAGAAAGAGCAGATTAAACACACTGTTGAACATACCCGGCGTCAGCCAATCCACCTGAACGGCCTGCCCCAGCAGAATCGACAAGCCGGACACGCCCCCCATGGAAAAGTGGTTGGGAAACTTGAAAAAGTACACCCCCACCGCCACCAGTATTGTCCCCGCGTTCAACAGTAAAAAATCCCAGAGCTTTTCCTTCCGGCTCTCGTCCATCATATGGTCCCTCTTTCCGTTCAACCCTGATATTCCAGGCAGTCAAAAACTAATCCAACGTATTCACAATTCCGCTCCAGACATCGTACCCCGTGGAGGCCGGAATAATCCCCAGCCGCCACAGCGACACCCCTTGTATCCCAAACATCCGGGCCAGCTGGAGCTTATCCTGAACACTCTGGCTGTCCTCGTACCACACCCGGTAGCGTTCCCCGTCCTCGGTGGTATAGCTGGCCACCGGGTTGCGGTAGCGCTCGCTGTACGTCACCACCGTACTCTCCTGCTGGAGGCGCTTGGTCAGCACATCCCGGGACGGGTGATACATGGTTCCATCCAGGAGGACCCCGTTTTCATCCACGTGGAACCCCGCCGTATTGAAGGCAATGGCCAGGGCCAGCTTACTCCGGTCGGCTACCCCCGTTTCTGGGTCGGTTATGGACCGAAGCGCCCGATACACCCACACAATGGGCGTCACGGGGCTGTCCGTATTGGCGGTGCCGGTGTACTTTGGAACCTCGGAGGCGGGCCACTGGTAGTCGTGGGCCATCAAAATCACCTTGTCACAGCTCTCCCCCAGGCTCCGGTAGTCAAATCCGTCGTACCAGGTGTCCGGCTGGACGCACACATACAGCCGCTGCTCCGGGGGCAGCGCCTCCCGCAGCTCCTGGACGAATTGGGCAAAGGACTCCTTCAAATCCCGGCGCAGCCCCTCAAAGTCCAGGGTCAGCCCCGCGTACTCCCGCGCGGCCTCCACCAGAAGGGTTACGCTTGTGCTCCGGTGCTCCGGCGACAGCAGCGCCGCAATGGTCGAGGACGTGCTTCCGTCCGGCAGGGTCAGCTTGTCCTCCGCCGTGGCGTATACGTTCAGTTGACAGGGGATTGAATGCTCCTGAAAGTATTGGGTGGCCGGGGTGGGGTCTGCGGGCTTTACCCAGTCGTTTCCATTTTCGGCGGTGGAGTTCATTCGGGGACCCGTTTGCGGGTCATACTCCAGCCGGGCCCAGCCTACACTGACCCCGTCCATGTAGGGGGTCAAATTGATTTGATTGTAGGAGGAAAAGGCATAAAAGCCGTGGAGCCAATCGGTTTTGGAGGTGTACCGCTCATAGACCCGCACCAGCATGGCGGCGGCCTCCTCCCGCTTGGCGGATCCGCTGGGGTAAAAATACAGCGCGCCATCCGGCTCCGCCACACCGGTAATCATGCCGGTATCATAGGCAATGGCGATATGCCCGATGTGCCCGGTTACGTCGTCAAAGGGTAGGGAGAGCTCCCCCAAGGACTGGGCCAGGGTGTCGTAACCCAGGGCCCGCACCAGCATAACGGCCAGTTCCTCCCGGCTGATGGGCTCGGTTGGCCGGAAGGCGCCGTCCGGCTCCATGACGTTGTGGGCCCGGGCCGTTTCCACGTAGGGATAGTACCATTCCTCCGGGAGGCAGTCCGCGTAGGAGGGCGTCTCGGGGCGCACCGTCTCCCACTGGAAGAAGCGGCACAGAATCGTAACAAATTCTCCCCGGGTGATATCCCGCCCGACTCCAAAGGTCCCGTCGGGACTCCCCTCCATCAGGCCATAGGCGGCGGCTTTCTCCACCACCTCAGCGGCCCAGCTGTTCCCGGTATCGGAAAAAGCGGAGGCGGAAGTGGTACAGAGTACGAGACACAGCAGAAACACGGACAGGCAAAAACGGCGCAGCATATAAACCTCCATTTCATCGGTACGCACGGCTTCCATCTTTCTGCATTGTAGCAGACCCGGCGGAAAAAGGCAACTGCTGATGCCATATTCTGTGGCAGCGACTATCTGGGGAGCAACCGCTTTGAATCGCTGTACGCCCCAGAAAGTGACGTCGTTTACTTTGACCGGGCTGAGGTCCCCATCAGCTCCACGGAGATTCGGGATTGGGCCCTCACCCACTGGGATTATATACCGGAGGTCTGCAAGCCCTATTATGCGAAAAAGGTCCTGATTCTGGGGAGCGAGAGCACCGGAAAGTCTACCCTGGTACAAAATCTCGCCCTGGCCTACAACACGAACTTTGTCAGCGAGGTGGGCCGGGATACCTGCGATTACGCGGGGGGCGAGGACTTTATGAACGCGGAGGACCTCTACGAAAACCTGCTGCGGCAGAAAATCAATGTCATGGACGGGCTGAAACGGGCAAACCGGGTCTTGTTTGTGGATACGGATGCGATTACCACCCTGTTTTATGCCGGGTTTCTCCTGTCCGACGAGGCCGAGCGGGCGAACTGCACCAGGCTTGCCCAGGTAATCAACAAAATCAGCGCCTGGGATTTGGTCCTCTTTTTGGAACCGACGGTGGCCTTCGTCCAGGACGGCACCAGAAGCGAGGTAATCGCCTCCGACCGGGAAGCCTACAGCCGCCGGATGAAACAGTTGTTGGACGAAAACCAGGTGGAGTACACCTGCCTTTCCGGCGGGTACTATGAGCGGTTTGTCCAGGCCAAGGAGCTTTTGGCGCGGATTGGCCTTACGACCATATGGTGAATGACCGGTGTTCCGTGGTCCGTTCATAAAGGGCTTGTAAATTGTCGAAATTTTGGTACACTATAGGTAATCGCACCAGCGGCGGAGTGCGGCCCCGGTGAGGCGGCGGCTCCAGCGGGAGAAAAACAGGGGGTTATACATATGAAACAATTCGAGGACCGCATCCGGCAGGATGGCATCGTCCGAGAGGGCGGCGTGCTGAAGGTGGACAGCTTTTTGAACCATCAAATGGACGTGGCGCTCTTTCAGGATATCGGCAAGGAGTTTTTCCGGCTGTTTGGGGACAGCGGCGTGACCAAGATTCTGACCATTGAGGCCTCCGGCATCGGCATTGCCTGCATCACGGCCCAATATTTCCAGTGTCCGGTTATTTTTGCCAAGAAAAACAAGACCCGCAACATCGCCGGCGGGGTGTACACCGCTAAGGTGGAGTCCTTTACCCATGGGAAGGTCTACGATGTGATTGTCTCCAAGGATTTCCTCAAACCGGAGGACCGGGTTTTGCTCATAGATGATTTCCTGGCCAACGGCAGCGCCCTCCAGGGCCTGATTAGTCTGGTCCACGACGCGGGGGCCCATCTGGTGGGCGCGGGGGTGTGCATCGAAAAGGCCTTCCAGCCCGGCGGGGATTTGATTCGCGCCGCCGGCGTCCGGGTGGAGTCCCTGGCACGCGTCAAGTCCATGACGCCCGACGGCGGTGTGGAATTTTGTTGATATAAAACGTCTGTTAAACGCATAATCCGACAAGATTATGCAAATAACCCCCGGACCGGATCTGCATCCGGCCTGGGGGTTCTCTGTTACCCTTGCTTGAATTTTCGGCTTTCCGCTACGGCCAGCTCGTCACAGCGGTTATTGTGGACGTTTTGCGCGTGCCCCTTGACCCAGTGGAGGCGGACGGTGTGTTGGGCGATCAGGTCCAGCAGGCGCTCCCACAAATCGGGATTGAGGGCGGGCTTTTTGTCGGGCTTGATCCACCCGCGCCGCCGCCAACCCTCGGCCCAGCCCTTTTCCAGGGCGTCAATGACGTACTTGGAGTCGGAGTATAAGTCAATCTCACAGGGCTCCTTGAGGGCCTCCAGGGCGGCAATGACCCCGGTGAGCTCCATCCGGTTGTTGGTGGTGGAGGGCTCCCCGCCGGAGAGCTCCCGCTTGTGCTCCCCATATTGGAGAATGGCCCCCCACCCTCCGGGCCCGGGGTTTCCTGAACAGGCCCCGTCGGTGTAGATGGTTACTTTTTTCATAGGCTTGTGTAGTCTGCCCCCTTTATACGCGTGCCCCTGTTTCGTGCGGCACGTCCGGCGCTTCTAGGGTTAGTATAACCGAAACCGGGCGGCTCCGCAAGGCCCGATGTCTGCGGGACGCAAGAATGTCCGGTTCCGAGTGCTTCGGGGTAACAAAAACTCCCAGAACCATTGCGGCTCTAGGAGTTTTTTGGTGGAGACAACAGAACTCGAATCTGTGACCTCTCGCGTGTGAGGCGAGCGCTCTACCGGCTGAGCTATGCCTCCATATGGTGACCCGGACGGGAATCGAACCCGTGTTACCGCCGTGAAAGGGCGGTGTCTTAGCCGCTTGACCACCGGGCCGAGCCGCCCAAGCGGGACGGGCGTCCCCATTGAAGGGGATTTCCCAAAAGACGGCATGTACCGTCTTTTGGGGTCTGGTAGCGGCACCTGGATTTGAACCGGGGACACTGCGGGTATGAACCGCATGCTCTAGCCAACTGAGCTATGCCGCCAAATGAGCTCCCTTAGCAGGGCAAGAGTTAGTATAACCGATTGTCCCCGGTTTGTCAATCCTTTTTTGCACATTTTCCACCGAATTTTCCCCAGGGTGGAAATGGGGGGCTCAGTCGATTTTATAGCCCACGCCCCAGACGGTTTTGATGAAGCGGGGATTGCGGCTGGGCTCCCCCATTTTTTCCCGCAGGCGGCGTATGTGGACCATGACGGTGTTGTTGCGGTCCAGGTATTTTTCGCCCCAGACGGTCTCGAAAAGGCGCTCGGCGGAGATTACCTGGCCGCGGTTTTCACTGAGCATCCAGAGTATGTCGAACTCGATGGGGGTGAGGCTCAGTTCCTGGTCGTAGAGCCAGCATTGGTGGGTGCTGCGGTTGATGACCAGGCCGTTGAAGTCGAGGACGTCCCGGTTTTCCGCCTTGGACTCGTTGTAGCGGGTGTACCGGCGCAGCTGGGCCTTGACCCGGGCCATGAGCTCCAGGGGGTTAAAGGGCTTGGTGATGTAATCGTCGGCGCCGATGGTCAGGCCGGTGATTTTGTCCATATCGTTCCCCTTGGCGGTGAGCATCAGGACGGGGAAGCGGTGGTCTTTGCGGATTTCGCTGCAAAGGGTGAAGCCGCTGCTGTCGGGAAGCATCACGTCCAGGATGGCAAGGTCCAGGTCCTGGGTTTGGACAATGGAGAGGGCCTGCGCGCCGGTGCCGCATTTGAATACGGTGCAGCCCTCGCTTTTTAGATAGACCTCCACAAGGTCCGCGATTTCCGGTTCATCGTCAACCACCAGGATTCTGGCGTCCATAGGCGTCCCCTCCCTTTGTTGGATATTATAAACGGGGGGAGGAGGGGAAGTCAAGGGCTGTGTGGGAATGTAAGGAAATCATAAGGAACACAGGCGGAGGTGGGGTGGCATTCGGGGGGGAGCTGTGGTACAATGAGGGGGAATGTGTTTCGGGAGGCTGTTATGAATGATTTCGATGGACTCTTGGCTCGGGTGATAGAGCAGGCCAAGGGGCTGCGGATTCCTATATCGGAGCGAATCGACCCCCATGTGCGGGTGAACCGCCGGGCCGTGACGCGCTTCGGGTGCTGTGTGAAGCAGGGGGAGCGGTACACGATTGAACTCAGCGAGCGGCTTTTGCAGGCGGAAGAATGGGCCTGTATGCAGACTTTGGCACATGAGGTTTTGCATACCTGCTGGGGGTGCCGCAACCATGGGAAGCGGTGGAAGGGTTACGCGGAGCGGATGAACGCGGCCTATGGGTTTCGGATTTCTCGTACGGAGACTTGCCAGGCACTGGGCGTGCCTGACGCCAAGCCCGTGCGGTATGTTTTGGTTTGTCAGAACTGCGGGCAGGAGTTTCGCAGGGCAAAAGCATCGGCGTTGGTGCAGCATCCTGAGCGGTATCGGTGCCGCTGCGGGGGGAGGTTAGAGCGGAGGCTCTAACGACTCTCTCTGGGGGGTGGTATTCGGTTGCTTTCTGCTTCTTCCACGTTACTCCCTACGTTTCGTTATCTGGTCCCGCCTCCGGCGGGTTACTTTCCAGCGATGGAAAGTAAC